>JAIPFP010000133.1 GCA_021736575.1 Pirellula sp.
CGTTCGATCTTGTCGTTGCCCCAGACGGCATGGCCATTTCTCCCTTTCGCGTGGTTGTCTGGTCACCAACCTCTTCACAGGTTGGAAGTCACGAAGTGATCTTGCGCGTTACCGACGGAAGAGGAGGCTTTGACCTGCAATCGTTCAGAGTTCTTGTCGCTCCGTTGAACAATACACCAATTATCACTTCGAATCCAGCAATGGTGGCCATTGCCCAGTCGCCCTACCTATATGCCGTTCGGGCACAAGACGCGGATGGTGATGGAGTCAGTTATCGACTGGACACTGCCCCTGCCGGCATGACCATTAACCCGTCGTCGGGCGAAGTCCGTTGGGTTGCCACTGCAGGTCAAATCGGGCGGCACTCGATTATCGTCGCTGCAGAAGATGGCCATGGCGGTACAGCACTCCAGTCGTTCGAACTTCAAGTGGTTGCCAATGGACTAAATGCTCCGCCCATCTTCATCTCGTCCCCTCGCACGTCGATTCAGATCGGCCGGCGGTATCTTTATGCTGTCGAAGCATTCGATCCAAGTGGCGATTCGCTGTCCTATTCGCTACTTACAGCACCGACGGGAATGACGATTTCAGCGGCTGGTCTCGTCCAGTGGCAACCGACCGCTGATCAATTGGGCGACCAGCCTGTCTCGATACAGGTGGACGATGGTCGTGGTGGTATCATCCGACAAGATTACATCGTTAACGTCGCATCGCAATTGGTGAATTCAGGACCCACCATTGTTACAAGCCCGCAGAACTCCGCCACCTTGGGGCAAATGTATCAATACGATCCCCAGGCAACGGATGCAGACGGAGATTCGCTAACATGGAATCTACGATCGGCCCCCGCAGGAATGTCGATCGATCCAAATCGAGGAACCATTCGTTGGACTCCCACCTCAGACCAACTCGGTCAACAGACTGTGGAGCTCGATGTGCTCGACGGGCAAGGTGGAACAGGAACTCAACACTTTACATTGATGGTGCGTTCAGGCAACCTGCCCCCAATTTTACTATCTTCGCCCCGCACCCATGCAACGTTTGGCCGTCCGTATGTTTATGAGGCTGTTGCAATCGACCCGGATGGTGACGGTCTTACTTTTACGTTGATTAAATCACCAATTGGAATGAGTCTCGATCCTGCCACTGGCCTTCTCAATTGGGTGCCTGGGACTGACCAACTTTCTCCTCATCATGTTGAACTCTTAGTAACTGATAGCCGTGGCGCGACGGTACGTCAAAGCTATGTGGTCGAGGCATCTAAGCTCACTGAGGACGCTCCACCTGTGATCACTTCGTCACCTGTTTTAACAGGCTTAGTTGGATCAACCTACACCTATTCAATCACTGCCAACGATCCAGAAAATCAGTCGCTGTCACTCGCACTGACAACGGGCCCCACGAACATGACCATTGTTGGTTCAACGTTGCAGTGGTCGCCCACAACCTCTGAAGTTGGCAATCATCGTGTTACCCTAGTAGCGATGGATCCAGCCGGTAATCGGGGCTCCCAAAACTTCACAATCAATGTGCGTCAAGCGAACCGTCGTCCTGAACCAAACGGTGATCAACTTCGATTCGCGACACCTGGCAAACTGCACCAAGACATCGTACGGATATCGGACCCCGATGGCGATGCGTTGGTCTACATAATTGACAAAGCCCCGCTCGGTTTAGCGGTCGACTCTCGGGGACGCATTAGCTGGATGCCGACGCAGAATGATTTGGGAGTTCATGATTTGCAAATCACGGCACGGGATCCGTACGGACTTGGCAAGTTTGTGAACTACCAAATTCTTGTTGCCGAGGACACAAAGGCACCGCAGGTTGAGGTAAAACTCAGCAACAATCCGGTCAACATAGGCGATCCTGTCTTCGCTATGATCACCGCTTCCGACGACTCATTTATTGAAAATATTAGTCTCACATTTAATGGAGTCGCTGTGGCGATCGACTCGACTGGGCGAGCAAACTTGCCGACGAATGCAAATGGACGCTTTGATGTTGTTGCCACTGCGACCGATGGGGCTGGGATCACGGGGCGAGATACCGTCGTTCTTTCGGTGGGAATATCGAGAGTGGATGGTGATCCAATCGTCACAATTACGTCACCTACCTTGTCCACCGATCTTGCTACTAGCCTAGTTTCCGCACTGACCGACATCATTGGTACGGTGAACGATCCTGATCTCGCGTTTTACACACTTTCAATTGCACCATTGTCAGGCGGTGATTTCGTCGAGATCGCTCGAGGAACGCAGTCCGTCAATGATGGAGTGCTCGGTAAATTCGATCCGTCAATTCTGCAGAACGACGAATATTACTTGAGATTGTATGCAGTAGACACGGGCGGCAACGATGCGGAATCCCAGACACTGGTCAGTGTTGCTGGCAACCTAAAACTAGGCAACTTTTCGCTCTCCTTTACCGATATGACGATTCCTGTCTCAGGCATTCCCATCACAGTGACTCGTACCTACGATTCGTTCAACGCAGGCTATCAGGATGACCTCGGCTACGGTTGGCGCGTTGAGATGAAAGATACAGATTTGCGAACGAGCGTTCCCAAGACAGGATTTGAAGATGAGTTGATCTACAATGCCTTTTACGATGGTGCCCGCGTTTATGTGACGCTTCCGGGTGGCAAACGCGAAGGCTTTACCTTTCGTCCCCAACTAGCACCCGGGCTTAAAGGATCCTACCTGGGAATTTTCTATCCGAACTTTGTTCCAGATACCGGAAATACAAGTTCACTATCCGTTCCGCGAAGCGATTTGTTTACTACCGATAGTGGCGAAATGATTTCGGTTGGTGGAGGCTTGGCTTACAATCCGGCCAGCTCTGCTTTCGGTGGTAATTACATCGTCACAACCAAAGATGGAATCGCTTTTGAAATCGACGGTGATACGGGCGACCTGTTAACGGTTGCCGACACGAATGACAATACACTCACGTACACGGACGATGGTATCATCAGCTCGACCGGACAGTCGGTTGTCTTTGAGCGAGACGCCAGAGGAAGGATTGCGGCGGTAAAAGACCCGCGCGGTAACCGCGTCGTCTATCAATATGACAGTCGGGGAGATTTGGTCTCAGTTACCAATCGGGAGGGAAACAAAACGCGTTTCGAATACCGACCAGATCGACTGCACTATTTAGAGAAGGTCATCGACCCGCTAGGACGCACAGGTATTCGTAGCGAATATGATGACGATGGTCGACTTGTGAAGCTTTTCGATGCAAACGGCAATGCAGTCGAGATGATTCACGATCTTGAAAATTCTGTGCAGACGATCAAGGATCAACTTGGAAATGTAACCACCTATGAGTTTGACAATCTTGGCAACATTGTACGCGAGGTGGATGCGCTAGGCGGTACGACTCGGCGGACATACGCTGACCCCAGTGATCCAACACTTGAAACATCGATAACCGATCCCCTTGGGAATACTACCACGTTAACCTACGACAATCGTGGGAACGTGCTGACGCAAAAGGACGCCCTCGGAAACGTCACAATTTCGACCTACCAGCAGATTACCTACGGGAATTCGATATTAGCGAAGATTCAAGGCCAAGCAGCACTACCATTTTCCGTTCCACGCACGACGACAGACCCGTTGGGTAACACTAGTAGGAATTCTTACGACAACCGCGGTAGCTTGACTTCGATTGTAGATCCGTCTGGACTTACGACCGCAATCATTTACGATGCAAGCGGTAACCCAACGACAATGAATCTGGCAGGCAATGCAACCCAGTTTGTCTACGACAGTGCTGGACGCGTAACACGTCAGACCGACGCGTTAAACCGCGCAACGACCTACACCTACGACACGAACGGCAATCAAGTCACTGAAACACGGACTTTAACAACGCCGGGCGGAATTCGCTCGCTAGTAACAACTCTGGAATACGACAAGAATGGCCGAGTCGTTAGTCGAAAAGATCCTGAGGGGAACATTACTCGAACCGAGTATGACTCCGCTGGCAACAAAATAGCCGATATCGATGCGTTGGGTCGCCGTACCGAGTATCGATACGATGAACGGGGACAGCTAACGGAAACCATATTCCCCGATGCTACTCCAAGCATTCTGACCGACAATCCTCGCACTCGGACCGAGTACGATGCTGCTGGGCGAGAGACAGCCCGCGTTGACGAATTGGGGCGACGCACCGAGTTTCAATACGATAAGCTCGGACGCAAGACCTTCACCATTTATCCAGACGCGACGCCCGGCAATCCGCTTGACAATCCTCGGTCACAAACAGTTTACGACGCGGCGGGCCAAGCAATTGCACAGATCGACGAACGCGGAAATCGAACCGAGTTCGTTTTTGATGCTGCCGGTCGTCAGACAATCGTTCGCGATGCCTTAGACTTCACAACAACCAGCACCTACGACAACGCTGGTAGACAGATTGCTCAAAAGGATGCATTAGGACGCAACTCGCAGTTTGAGTTCGATGCTTCAGGTCGCTTACTCAAGACCATCTATGCGGACAATTCGACGACCGCAAGCACCTACGACTCGGCTGGTCGATTGACGGCCAGAACAGACCAAGCAGGTCGGGTAACGCGTTACGAGTATGACCAGTTAGGTCGCCTGACAGCAGTAATGGATGCCCTCTCCCAGCGAACTGGGTATCAGTACGACGAGGCTGGAAATCTTATTAGTCAAAGAGATGCGAATGGTCATGTTACTCGATACGAGTACGACGGACTTGGACGTCGCATTACGACGGTTCTGCCGCTGGGTCAGAGGTCTACCACCGAGTACAACGTGGTCGGAAATCTGGTCCGGAGTGTCGATTTCAACGGCGATGTTATCACCTTCAGCTATGACACCAGGGACAGGTTAACCGCTAAAAGCTTTCCCGATACTTCCAGTGTGCAGTTCACCTACAATTCCGTTGGGCTACGTCAAACCTACGTTGATTCAAGAGGGACAACGCAATATGTTTACGATGAACGTGACCGATTGGTGTCACGCACGGATCCCGATGGCAGGGGCGTCAACTACACTTACGACGTTGCTAGCAATCGTACGTCATTAACGACTCCAGCCGGGACAACCTCTTTTACGTTTGACGCCCTTAATCGGCTCGATACCGTGATTGATCCGCAGAGTGGCCTCACGGATTACACGTACGATACGGTCAGCAATCTGATTCGCACGGACCTTCCCAACGGAACCCGAGAAACGCGGACCTATGACAACCTAAGCCGCCTCACCTTCTTAGAGAAGCGAGGAGCATCAGGTGTCATTTCGAGCTACCGATACACGCTCAGTCCCACTGGGCGCCGCGATGCGGTGCAGGAGGATACCGGTCGTCGAGTCAACTACAGCTATGATGGTCTCGATCGATTGACTCGTGAAGCGATTACGGATACGGCTTTTGGCGATCGCACGTTTGACTACACCTACGATCCAGTCGGCAATCGGCTGACTCGCAATGACTCCGTCGAAGGGTTAACAAATTACAGCTACGACGACAACGACCGCTTAATCACTGAAGATTTAGCCGGTCAGATCGCTCGGTACACCTACGACAACAACGGCAATACGCTCTCGCGTCAAAGCCCGTCCGAGCATGTCATCTATGATTGGGACTTCGAGAACCGTCTGGTCAGTGTAGATACTAACGGAGACGGTACTGTCGATGTTCGCAACCAGTACGATGCCGAAGGTATTCGCGTGGCGCAGACTATCTCTGCCGCAGAAACTCGCTTCCTGATTGACTCGGTCCAGCCTTACGCTCAGGTTGCGATGGAGTACACGCCTGGAGGCATCATCAAAGTCTCTTATGTACATGGAAACGACCTGATTAGCCAGAACCGAGACGGCGCGCGGTCTTTCTATCACGTCGACGGTCTCGGCAGCACCCGAGCCTTGAGCGACGCCAGCGGTATCGTAACGGACGCTTATGTTTATGAAGCCTTCGGGAGAACAATTAGGCAAGTGGGATCGACCGAGAATTTGTATCTCTTTGCTGGTGAGCAGCGGGATGCGGCGACGGGGCTGGACTATTTGCGCGCTAGATGGATGGATACGCACCTCGGAGTTTTTTTGGGGAGGGATGCTTTTCATGGATTTGTAACAAATCCAGTAACGCTTCATAAGTATATCTATGCGAACTCAAATCCTATTATGAATTCAGACCCTACAGGTCTCTTCACACTTTTGGGTGTCACTTCAGGACAAATTGAAACAGCGAGCTTACGAATCTTGGGAATGAAAGTGGCAGAGGGGGCATTCGGCAATGTATTGATAGGCGCGATGCTTAGAACATTCACCAGCGTGGCCAATGGAGACAAAGATAAGATTAGAAAGATTCTGGATCTTAAAGAAGTTGGGAAAGATTTCGCAATTGGCGCTACAATTTCGATTGTTTTCCATGGAATTGCGCTTTTTCACGCGGCGAAGGCGTTCAAATCAGCCAATTTTGATGATGTATTAAGTCCCAACCCGTATTTGATTGATTTTTTAAAGGTAGAGCTTAACAGGATTAGTCATGTTGCGAAATTAGGTGAGGACGTAGTCGGCTTTTTGGAGAACACCATTAACGTTATTAACGACTTGAACGATGACTGAGGAAGAAAAAGGGGCTTAGTGTCAACGAGCCAGTTTATTTGACCCACTTACGAGCATTTAGTTTTACCCCGCCCTGTGCAAAAACTAAGTTCGAACGAAATCGTCTCTTTTTTGACACGGATTTTCGTCGCCATTAATTGATGAAGAAGGAAAAGGTGTCAGGTACGTGTCAGGTACCTTTTTGGTAGACTGGGTGTGCTGTTAAACGTAGGGTTTGTGTTGTATCTGGACACGGTGTGACTGAAAGAACTCGAGGAGCTTTTTCAATGGACCGCGAAGAACTTAACGAATGGATCAGGTTAGGGCCTATTCGAATCACGATGACCAGCAGCGATGCCGTTGACATCACCAATCGTGAACTGGTTACCGTCAGTTCAATGGCTGCTGTGGTGCTCGTTCGAGGCGAGGACGGTAGGTATCCGCACCACGTCTATCCACTGGTGACCATGAGTAAGGTCGAACAACTCGAGCCAGCCTCCTAATCAACAGTCGGCCTCGGCAACGAAAAGTGACAAGGTACTGTGTGCGATGTATCTGGGGGCGACGCAATGGGGCGTGTTAAGCGAGCGGATGCAGCGGGAGCGATTTACCACATGCTTAATCGTGCCAACCGCAGAATGACAATTTTCGAAAAAGAAGGTGATTACGAGGCCTTTAAACGGATCCTGGTTAAGGCTGTTTCCAAGTTCAAAATCGAATTATTCAGCTATTGTGTGATGATGAAGTGGTTTTAGTTGGTTTTGACGGTCCGTACTGTCAGTTCATATCAAGGCAGATTTAAGACTAAGAAACGGTTCCTGTCGCCTTTTTACGCTCTGGCACCTTTTTACGCTCCTCAGAGCGATTGCGTCGAGAATGCAATGGCCGATCCACACGCCAACAACTATTCAAGCGCAGCGAACGCCGATTGCATGCGACTCTGTTCTGCCCGACTCGTCGGTATTGAGCCAACTCGAATCATAAGAAAAGGAATAAGTCTCTTTGCCTCGTACAACTTCGATCGAAAGAGAACCAATCGAGCACGGAATACTTGAGGACAGCCAGTCGGCATCGACCTGAATCTCGCAAGTCATGTTTCCTGCTCTTTGCTTGCCGTCTTCTTGCTCACCTTTTTATTGCGAAGCGGATTTGTCGTTTTGCTTAGCGACGAACGAAGGAGTTGGGCGTCCATCAGTTTCTGTCCCAACACATCGTCCTTTCCCAACAATGCTAGATCGTCTTCCAACCTTAACGCCATCAGTACCTGAAGCAATGTCCCCATCGAAGAATTGGCTTCGCCCATTTCAAGGTGATACAAAGTCGAGCGGCTAATTCCAGCACGCTCAGCGACCTGCCCTGTCGTCAGTTTACGCCGTTTTCGGGCAAGGCGCAGGCGCTCGCCGAGTTGCGCCAGGAGCCGCTGATGGTTTGGAAAAAGGACTGGCCTATTGCGTGACACCTGATCGATAGCCTATTCAAAAGAATTCAATTTGATTTAAGTATAGATCAAAATAGCGATTTGTCAATATTTGCTTCCTGTCAACGGGTCATTCCTCCCAAGAGCCAATCTTTGGCGAAGCTGCCGTTGGACGCATTGCGTCGTGGAGAGCGGTACAAGGCCGTGTCGTGGAAGACACCAATACGGGTGCGTATTGCCGGGCGAGGAAAAAGCCTCCCACCGCACGGATCGCCTATCTCGTGCGAACGATTGCACAGCGTGCTGAACAATCAACGGTTTTAGCCGACCCGCTGCAACGTCATGGTGCTGCGGATAGAGTCTTGATGCCCGCTTGCTTACGAAGGAACCCAATCAGGGCAGCGAGTTCGTCGTTGGTCATGGTTTCCTCGAAATTGCCTGGCATCAACGAGAGTTTACTTTGCTTTTCTTGTTCAATGTCAGCCACCAGGATGCGTCGCTGCTTGCCGGTTTGATCCGTAAACATAAGCGAATCAGCCGTTCGCTCTGTCACTAAACCGCTCAGAGACTCACCATTTTCTAACGCCAAAAGCGTGATGTGAAAGGCCTCGTCTACGTTGCGATCCGGCCAAAGGATGTCTTCGCATAGCCTCGCGATCCCACGCGATCCAACTCCTTCCAACTGGGGTCCAATCACTTTTCCTTGGTCGCCCAATTTATGACAAAGTGCGCATCGTTCTGCAAAGAGTTTTGCACCTATTTGCAAGTCAGGTTTCAAAGCTGCGATCGCTGTCGCCTTGCTTTCCACGACCGACTGGCGAGCGGAAGGAGTTGCTGCCTCGGGTCGCAAACCAACCAGCGTCACCGAACCGTCGGATGGCAAGCTTTCCCAGAAGTTGCTGGGTAGTACCCGCAAGGAGTCCCGTGAGAGAGAACCGTTTGCGCATAACTGCCCCATCAGCTCGATCGATTCGCGGTGTTTGCTTAAACGACCGACAAGCCTTTCCTGGTCCTTAAACGAACATCGTTTGCAGATGGAAGCGGCAATCGCACGAATCTTCTCTTGTGGGACGGAACGCAAATCCCATGTCTCCATGGTACGGAATCCCCCGCCCAAATCCGATAGAACGTCCATCCAATGTCGCTCCGTGGCGAACTCGATGAGCTCGATGGCGACACCGCATTCTTTCTTGTAGCGTTGTTTGTTCAACTGAAAACGGCTGCTCCAGTCTGCGAGATCCGAGGTCAGCAGTTTGGAAAGAATCGTTGACTGTGATGCGTCGTCTGGCCAACCAAAACTATCCGCGAAGGATACGATTCGTTGCCATTGGTTTCGAAGCGGACCTGGATTTAGGCCGCTTAAATCGCATTCGCCAAAACCGATCCAAGCATAACTGCTAGCCGAATCGCCATCGACAACTTGCAACTGCACCGATTGGCCGCGATGATCTTGACTGTGATGATCGGCAAGATCCCATTCAACGAACGTCGCAACATCGCTTCGAGGTGGTGAGACGCGAGCGATTTCGTCGATGACTGAGCCAGACGCATCCAGCGAGACGAGGCAAACATAATTCTTGTTGTGATCTGGAGCCGATGGTAGACCATTGTGTCCCACGACGTAGAAACGAAACTTGCTTGGCGCAATGAAGGGTGCCGACGACCAAGTGCCGGTGTAGGTTTCGCCGAGCGTCAAACTGCTAAAAAACCTACCTGGCTCTGCCTTTTTGTTTGGCGGCATCGACAGCATCCGGTTCTCAACTCCCCACTCACGACGCTCTTCCTTTTTTTCGGAGACACCAACATATCCAATTAAGGCAACCGAGTTAGCTTCGCCGACTTTCGCCGCGTTCGTCGAGATCGCCGCGTTCGCCAGCCATTCATCGGACAACTTGGCGAGCATCGACTGACCGCGAATCTTCAGGTTGCCTAGGACTTTGCCACGCTGCTGCTGCTGTCGCTGAGCGATTCGCAAGAACTGATCCGCCATCGAGTGGAAGTTATTACTGGAAGATTCCATTAAGGAAACCAAGCGATCGATTTTCGAGTCATCGACAACATCGGCTAGCCGCATCGTCAATTCCTCGACAATGCGTTTTTGATCGGCTGTGGATTCGCGACTAGCGGCTTGTTTCTCGACAAGTGTTAACACGCCGCCCGTCGAAGTTGGGTCGTTCATCGCCAATAACACGCGTGTGACTGCGCGAACTTCTGCGGCATCGATTGAAAATGCACTTCCGTTCTTAGGCTCTTTCAATCCCCCGACGATTCGGTCGATCAACGCTTCAAAACCGAGAGTATCCCTTGTGCGCAATTCGAGCAGAGTGCGTCGTAACGCGATCAATACAGATTGCATTAGTACGGGATCGCGAGCACTGTCGATTCGGCTCGTTTGCCGAACAAGCCATTCCGGCGTCAAGTCCGATTTTTGCGCTGCGGCATCGACGGGTACGGTCGCGATCGATGGGTTGCTGGAGCCAGCATACGGGCTCGAAATGAGCTCTGCGAGTGATTGCAGGAGCATTCTGTGATGCTCGGTGGTCAAGTCGAGTGCATCGCCAAAACGGAGAAGTTGGTCCCGTTCCGTATACGACATTCCTTGTGACGAGATGTCGTTTTCCAACCAACTGATCCATCGAGCCAGAACCTTTTTCGCTTCCATCGGTTTTGCCGCATCGAGTTGGTCGATGGTTGGCTTGTTTGCGTCCCGCACGATTTCTCGCGACGGTTCGGGAACCAAGGTTTTTTTGTCGCCGGTCCATTTTAGTCGCCAGATCCGCCCGCTGGTTCGGTCTCGACCGGGATGATCCAGTGGTACTTCGTAATGACCAATCACTTTGTTGTAGAAGTCGGCGATGTACAAATGCCCATCCGGTCCAAATTGCAAGTCAACAGGCCGGAACCAAGGATCGTCGCTCGTCAGCAGGTCGGGCAATGCAACGGCTTTGGCAGTCGCACCATGGTATTCGATGCGATTGCGATTGATGCGGCAGGTCATGACATTGCCGCTAAGGAAATTATCTTGAAAGGGGATTGGAAACCGGGAATCCTTGGTATGCACAAGTCCAGCAATGGCCGTGCTGCCGTGCAAGTGGTCCATCATGGGCGGAACGAATCCAAGTCCGTCGTCAGGACGGCCGAAGCTTGGGTGGCAGCCCCCCAAAATCAACTGCGATATCGGTTTGCTGTGACAGTCGGCGGCATACCAGAATCCCCATCGATCGCGAGCAAGGCCGAACGGATTGACTTGTCCTTGCGAAAACAGTTCGACTCGCGAACCGTCCGGTCGAAAGCGAAACACGTTGCCAGAGGTCATTGAGATCGCATGCCCATCGGTACCTTGAATACGGCTCTGGTTGTTGAAGCCATGGCATGCGTAGACCCAACCATCCTCACCCATCCGCAGAGAGTTCACCATCCCATGTGTATCGCGGGTTGTATCAAATGGGCCCAGAACGACTTCGCGTCGATCGCAAACGCCATCGTTATCGGTATCGCGCAGGTAGAGAAGGTTGGGAATCGAAAAGCATAATGCGCCGTCGCCAAAAGGGAGCATTCCAATGGGGATGTTCAATCCGTCCGCGAAGACGCGTGATTTTTCGAAGGTTCCGTTGTGATCGGTGTCTTCCAGAATGACGATTGCGTCCGTTCCTGTTTCCCCTTCTTTGGCCGGGAAGGGGTACTGAGTCGATTGGGTGAGCCACAATCGTCCTGCGGAGTCAAATGCCATGTTCATAGGTTTGGAGATCAAGGGTTCCGCTGCGATCAATTCGATCTGGAACCCCTCGGGAACATGAAAACCCTCTAGCTCATCCAACGGCGCGCGTTGATTGGATGCACGTATGGTTTGTCCGAAGAGTTCCTTGGCCGTAGTCGGTTCGGCGGGAGTGAACCCTTCCGCGGTATCATCGGAACGGGCTATCGCAACAAAATAAAAACCTAGGGTGCAGGAAAGCAAGCAAGCGAATCGCAATTGGCTAGCAACGAGGTGCATGTTTATTTAGAGAATCTGCGAGGGTTGAGGGATTTTCGAAAGGTGGGCAGGAGCTTTGGCTCGAAACTTCTTCGTATTCTAGTCGAAAAAACGCAAAAAAGCTCAAGTGGCGATGGGGCTGACGTTGCCCTGCAAAAGTTGTTTTGTGTATTCAATCATGGTCTGTCGTTCTTGGATCCCAAACGGCAGGCCCATGGACCGAGGCAAACCCCTGAATCATCCGAGATAGATATGATTGTTCCACGATTTTCGTCAACACATTGGCTAGTCACAGCTTGCCTCTTTGTCAACGGATCCGTCGGCTTCGCTCAAATGGGTGGTGGAATGCCCGGTGGAGGTGGTGGAGGCAACAATGCACCTGCCTTTAGCGACCCTAAATTCAAAGACAGATTGTACGAGGCGGGAGGCCCCCGAGGACTTCAAGCAGCCAACGGGGCTACGATCCTTTCGGTTCGCATCGAGGGAAACAAGAGCGTATCGGAGAATTTCATTCTCACGACGATACAGTCACGTGAGGATCGCACGTTTGACAAGGATACGTTCAACCGCGACATCAGCGCGCTGTACCGATCCAATCTCTTCAAAAAGATCACGCCGTACTTTTCGGAGTCGCCGGAAGGAGTGCACATTCGATTGATCGTCGAAGAGCGCACCATCGTGAAGTCGGTCATCTTCCGAGGCAACGAACGCCTGGAGGACCGTGCGCTTGCCAAACATGCGGGTATTCAAAAAGGGGACCCTCTCGATCCCATCACGCTCAATTCAGCCAAGTCCCGCTTGATCGAACTTTATCAAGACAAAGGGATGAACCAAGCCGATGTCCAAATCGCTTCGGGACTAAAACCGGGTGAGCGTGAAGTCGAATTCATCATCAACGAAGGACCTGTCGAGCGACTGAATGCCATTCACTTTGTGGGCAACAAGGCTTTTGCCTCCGACCTTCTAAAAGCCCGCATCAAAAGTAAGGATGCACGCGGTGGACTAACGTCCTACATGTTCAACAAAGCGTCCGATAACAAGATCCAAGAAGACCGGGACATGCTCATGGCTTACTACCGTTCGCTTGGCTACTTTGACGCTCGGGTCGACTTTCGCAAGGACTACAATACGCGTGGCGATTTCATCGACGTGACTTTTGTTATTTCCGAGGGCGAACGCTACACCATTAAATCGGTTTCCATCACGGGTACAAAACGCTACCAACCGAGTGAGCTCATTCCCTACATGAAGCTGAAAATGGGAGAGCCATTCTTGCAAATCAACAAGCAGAAAGACGAGAAACTGCTGCGCGACGTTTACGGCGCACAAGGACACATCTTCTGCGATATCGTCGGCGAACTGGTTTATCAACCCGACAGTCAAGTCGACATCATTTACAACGTTGGCGAAGGGGATGTATATCGAGCTAGCGAAATTCGAGTCCATATCGATGGCGACCACACGAAAGAGCGAGTCGCGATGCAACCGTTAGGCAAAATTCGACCAGGTAGCATCATCGATGGACCAGCACTCGATGACGGCGAACGACGACTAAAAAATCTGGGTATCTTCAACGTTGACCCGAGCCAAGGAACGCTTCCAAGTATCCAAGTTGACCGCCCCGAAGATTCCTACAAAGATCGAGACTCGGGTCGTTAAACCAGCAAAAAATGCGTAATCCACAAACCAACTGAAACAATGCGAAGCTTCTCGACCACTCCCGTTGTTGACTAGAACCACTTATGCCTAGCTCTAATCCCCAAGACAAATCGACTATGAACAAGCGCGATCAGCGTCGGATTCGTTTTGCTTCGACGCTGCTTGCGTCGCTTGGCATTTTGACATCCCTTGGTTCATTCGCATGTGCACAAACAGTTGGACCCGGCTACGGTTATTCCTACAGCCCTGCGGCACCGAATCCTAACGGCGGCCCACCGGCCGGCCCAGCCTCAGGCTATGGAGTTGGAACTCCTTACGGCGTGGGAGGGGCATACGGAGGAACACCAGCGAATAGCGCCCCGCCGAATGCGGTGCCAAATTATTACGATCCCGCGACCGGTGCACCCGTGAATGCCGCCCCCGGATACGGCGCCCCTGTGAATGCCGCCCCCGGATACGGTGCCCCTGTGAATGCCGCCCCCGGATACGGTGCCCCCGGATACGTCGGCCAAGCTTATGGTGCACCCGTTCCAAATGGTGCGGTCAATGGGGGAATGCTTGTCGGGCAGCCGATGTTCGGCCAAGCCGTGCAGGGCCAACCCGTGCAGGGGCAGGTTGTTCCTGGGCAGGTTGTTCAAGGCCAACCGATGATGGTTCAACCGAACACCGTTCCGCAGAACTACAATCAGCCCTTGCCGCTCCCAGGGCCCATGAATCAGCCGTTGCCACCTTTGAATCAACCTTGGCAAATCGAACCAAACACGACGTTTATGGACGCGAGCCCATTCGGATACAACCCGAAAATCCGCGACGTGCCAATCAATATCTATGCTCAAGAAGGTCAAACGGGTCGCTTCTCAGTTGGCGGGTCGGTCAACAGCGATTTAGGTGTTGCGGGACAATTTGTCCTAGAAGAACGCAACTTCGATATACGCAAGTTCCCAAGTCGTCCAAGTGATCTATTGAACGGGGCTTTTCGAGGGGCTGGCCAAAATTTTCGCATGGAATTGGTGCCGGGGAACCGAGTTCAACGTTACACCCTCAACTGGACTGAACCCAACCTGTTTGGCTATTCCCCTTTTAGTCTATCGGTAGGCGGATTTTACTTTACCCGTGTCTATCGCGACTGGACAGAAGAACGACTCGGGGCGCGCATGGCAGTCGGTTATGAAGTCACACCGGATCTTTCCGTAACCACCGAACTTCGAGGCGAGGATGTCAACATTTCGAACCCGAGCACAAACGCAAATCAGGCGCTGAACCGAGTCCTCGGTAGCAATGATCTGTATACAGGTCGCGTTCGAATAGCCCACAATACACGGGACAGCCCATTCCTGCCGACCGAGGGGCACTTGCTTGAATTGATTTACGATCAGAATTTTGGTGAATTCGATTTCCCTCGCGGACAGATCAATCTGAGCCGCTACTTTCTTGTGCGTGAACGTGCAGACGGTTCTGGTCGCCATACCTTTACCAGTTCCATGCGTTTGGGATTCACCGGTGGAGATACGCCGTTGTTTGAGAATTTCTTTGCTGGTGGTTTCTCGACCATGCGAGGTTTCCAATTTCGTGGAGCGGGCCCTGTCGAAAATGGAGTGCAGGTCGGTGGTCAATTTCAGATGCTAGGCTCATTTGAGTATATGATGCCAGTCACGGCGGACGACATGTTGCGAATGGTGGCGTTCGTTGACTATGGAACGATCGAGCAAAACATCGAAATCAATTCCGAGAATTTCCGGGTCGCACCGGGAATTGGTGCACGGATTGCCGTGCCAGCTCTGGGACCAGCACCGTTGGCATTCGACTTTGCGTTTCCGGTTGCCTATGCAGATTCCGATACGCGTCAAATATTCTCCTTCACGATGGGCCTGACGCGATAACGTTGGATCGAAACATGGTATTCGGTATCGATCTGCCCAGTTATCATGGACCGCTAGACTTGTTGTTCTACTTGGTCCATCGAGAAGAGTTACCATTGGAGGATTTGTCCCTAGCCAAAATCACAAATCAGTACATCGAGTATCTAGAAATACTTGAAAAACTGGACCTGGATGATGTTGGCGAGTTCGTGGACATCACCAGCCAGTTGATTGAACTCAAAGCGAAAATGGTTCTACCGGCAACCGACGAAACCATTCAGGAAACGGAGGTTTCGAAAGATGAGTCCATGCCACAACTGGTCGAGCGACTCGTCCAGTACAAGAGGTTCCGCGATGCCGCGAGTCTTCTTGACGAGCAGAGTCGACGATGGCAGCTTCGTTATGCTCGACTAGCAAACGAGCTTCCTCCTCGGCGAGTGGATGCTGGCGAAGTCCCGATTGCCCGAGTGGAAGTTTGGGATTTGGTGAGCGCGTTTGGTCGGATACTCAAAGCTCGTCAAAAAACGACCCAGCAGAGTATTCAGTATGACGATACACCGATCCACGTGTACATGCAGCGTATCCACGATCGAATACTCCAGTGCAATCGGATTGAACTGCAAGATCTATTCGAAATCGGTATGCACAAGAGCGCGTTGATTGCTATGTTTTTGGCAACGCTCGAAATGACTCGTCATCATGGTTTGAACGCAGTCCAAGAAACGGCGGACGGACCTCTGTATTTGCAGCCAGGCCCGGCATTCCACAAATCGCTGGAGGTTGCTCAAGTCGATAATATCAACCTTCTAGCAGTGGCTAATTCCAATCTCCCGGTTATGCCACGGTAAGCTGCTGCGCCACGGTGGCATGGGCGCGCTCGCCCTCATCTTTACCCATATCTTTTGATCTTGCTCCCCTCGCCCTGTACTCGGGGAGAGGGGCCGGGGGTGAGGGGTTTTGCACTGTGTTTTGATTGGTTTTTTGATCGTGAATTCAATGTCTAGCTGCGTTTCAAAGGCGTAAACAAATAACTGAACCGGAGGCTACCATGTCTGGGCTCTACCCCTCACCCCCCGACCCCCTCTCCCCGAAGCGGCAACGCTGTGAGGCATTTTCGTCAATGAAATGGAATGCTATTTGAATTTAAGCCTTCCGTTCGGGCTTGCCCCGACGGAGGCAACAATTGGTAGCTACAGGCAAAAGCCCTCGGCTCGGGCTCTCCACCGAGTTTACTCGGTGGAAGCAACGTTTGGATCCGAAAAACGCTGCTTCCACCGGTATGAAACCGGTGGAGAGCCATGGCCCGTCTCTGCGGCTAGTAGCCACC
>JAIPFP010000134.1 GCA_021736575.1 Pirellula sp.
ATCGCAACCTAATGCTGCCAAGTCGTCGTTGGTCACAACTGCATCGGGAACATAGGACCCCGTCGACGCAATGGTGATTCCTGGGCACGTTCCCAAGCGGCCACGACCGCTTTGGCTGATGGAAGATTGTGAGGCTATGGTTGGATCGCAAATCAACGAGAAGCAAGTTGTTTCGGTACGTACGGCACTAATCGCTATGAACCATTTTCGTCAACGCGATCATTGGGGTAAGTTTGTTTAGGCCCCAATGGTCGCACCCGGTAGATGAGACCTACTTTGGGTCACTGTGCCGAAAGTGACGGTCGTTCAAGCGGCAAAGAGTATAACACGAAAAAGGCCAACTATGCAGAGGGCTCCCGCTCCACCACTACCTGTCATTTCGGGCTAGCTGGAGAATTTAGACAGTCCAGATGCGATTAGTTGCTGTAATTTAACTGACAAGTATTCAACAATTTATTCGCACATACCCTTTTGGGGGGTGACTACTAGCATTCCAACAGGTTAAATTTAGCGGACTTGCGGGCCGCAGGGTTGCACATTGTATGTGTGATCTTTAGCCATTAAGGACGGCTCGATTCGTAAACTCCAACCATAGAAAGTGCTGATGTTGCGATGTGCTTACTAGCCATTCAATATCGCGTGGTTACCGAAAGTCCGATCCTAGTCGCTGCCAATCGAGAGGAGTTTTTTGATAGAAGAAGTACGGCGCCCACCATTCAGTCGGGTAAGCCCAGAATCCTATGCCCCACTGATCAGCGCAATGGTGGAACTTGGCTGGGAGTCAATCAGCATGGTGTGTTTATCGGGATATGCAACCGACGGACACTTGAACCTTTGGGTAGCAATCGTTCGCGAGGACTTTTGTGCAAAGAAGCTCTCAAATCGACTTCTTCGCACCAAGCCCTTGAACGAGCTCTTGAGGAATTTGACAAGCATCAAGTTGAGGCTTGTAATTTGATCGTTGCGGACCGCGACGCTGGATTTGTTGTTCATCACGAGACGGAAAACGAAGTCGTAGAGATGCATTCGGGGCTCAATATTATCGGGGGTCGTAATTTGAATGACCCTCGCGATGAAAGAGTTCAGTTAGCGAGCAGACTACTTACATTGCAAACGTTGGATTCACCTGTGAAATTCCTAGCGGTTGCAAGCAAAGTCTTTGCCAGATCTCCTTCGCCAGCCGGCCGGGCAAACATGGTTTTACGCGGTGCCGATTACGGGACTGTGTCGAGCACTTTGATTGCCTTGGGTGCTAAACCGCGCGATGCAATTTATCAATATGCAGATGGCCCAGCGGACGAAGCTCGCTACGAAGACTATTCTCCTTTGCTTCGCGATATCCTCAGCCGGGGATTGAGAGAAACACGCACGAAAGTGTCGATGGCAGAAGCCGAGTAACGAGTTCTCAAACAACGAAAAAAGCCCTGTCTTGTTGGTCGAGACAGGGCTTTTTTTGTGTTGTGATTTGCCGAAGTGGATTGCTTTTGCCCACTGTCGTTTATTTGGAGAGCGTCAATCCAACGGATTCTTCTTCCGAGGACGAACTCTCAGAACTACTTTCGTAAGCCGAGGCATTCTTTTCGGCTTCCAGCGTTGCGAAAGACGTCAGACGCATTGCCGCTTGCACTTCGAATTGCGAGAAGTACATTTCGACGCCGGTGTACTGCGAGATAACGCGTGGCTTGTGAACCAGCGATTCCCAAGTCAGACCGTTTGCAACGTGCCACGCAGCAGCTTGTGCCGTGTTTTGGCTAACTTTTCCAGTCGCGACAGCTTTGCACAATTCTTCGACGACAGGCGAATTATTGACTTCGGAAAGTCGTACCACTTTGTACTTCATACGTGGGGTCGGATCGGCTTTTCCGTGCTCGAGGCACAGAGTTGCGACTGTCATTTTTTGAACTTTGTCTGGTTGGACACGCATCATACCGCCCATGCCACCCATGCCGCCACCACCCATACCGCCCATACCGCCTCCCCCCATGCCGCCCATCATGCCACCACCCATACCACCCATACCGCCGCCCATTCCTTGGCCGCCGCCCATACCCATGCCGCCGCCCATGCCACCCATACCACCCATACCACCTCCCATACCGCCCATTCCACCCATTCCACCGCCCATGCCGCCCATTCCACCCATCCCCATCATTCCTTGAGCAAGAACATGGACAGCTCCGAAGGTGGAAGGAAGCACGATATCAAGCGGCTCACCGGTTAGGTTTTTGAAAAGCAGGTTGGCTTGAGTTGCATCCTTGCCGATGTAGTCAACGGTAAGCAGCCCTTGATCCATTGCCTGAAACATTTCCACGGTCTTGGCTTCAACCTTGGTCTTTTTCGAAGTCTTTTTGGAAGCGGTACCGACCAATTTGTCGGACTTGACTGGCGTTTCGTCTCCGCGCAACATCGGAGCTGTAGCCGTGAATGCCAAAGCAATGGCCAAAAATCTTGTCAGGTTCCGTTTCATGTTCCTACCCTTGGATACTAAATTTCCGCGCAAAAATTGATTTCAAAACCGGCCCAGCGTACCAAGCAAATGACTGCTCGCAGGTTGCTGGGGAGATCCTACATGACACTTTTAATAGGCAAGTTGCGTGCCGAAACACAGATTCGTGTCACAGGCCTAGAATTTAGGTTACACTCCAAACAGTCAAATTCCAATCGAAATGAGATCTTTTTGTGACACCAATTGGCACAAACTGACCGAAAAACACAATTCTCTCGTTTTGGGGTCTCGCAAACGCGTTGCAAGAACGTGGCAGTTTGCTACCTTTTCGTGTTCAAACTCGCGCAAGGTCGCGAACCGGCACATCCATACTCTCGAATTTAGGAATGTTACATGTCCATGTACGTAGGCGAATCATTGGTTGGAGAAGGAAACGAGATTGCTCACATTGATCTCATGATCGGTAGCAAGGATGGCCCTGTGGGTACCGCTTTCGCGAATGCTTTGGCGACACAAAGTGCCGGACATACCAATTTATTGGCCGTTCTTGCACCGAACGTTGCGGTTAAACCCTCGACGGTAATGATCACCAAGGTCACGATCAAGGGCATGAAACAAGCGGTTCAAATGTTTGGCCCGGCTCAGGCAGCCGTTGCTAAAGCAGTCGCGGACAGCGTTGCGAGCGGAGTTATTCCAAAGGATCAAGCCGAAAGCTTGGTCGTCGTGTGCGGCGTGTTCATCCACCCAGCAGCCGCAGACGACAAGAAAATCTACGAATTCAATTACGCTGCAACTGTCGATGCGATCTCGAGCGCAATGAAAGGTCTTCCGACCGCTCAACAAATGCTTGATAAAAAGGATACCGCCGCGCATCCATTCCGCGGTTTCTAGTTGGGCGTAGGACGGGACCATTTGTTCCGTTGGTAGTTTCATCTGCCGCATGTCTTACGGGCGTTTCTGGCGGTTATACGTCATGGGTACCGCGAACCGGTCAATCCTTTTTATAGACCGGTTCGTCCGTTTGAAGGTAAAAACGTGCATCCACCGTCATGCTAGGATCAGTCATCCGGCAGGCGGTGGATTTCCTTTAGAGCCATGCTTTGGCAAGCTCAGTTAACGATATGTTCCACACTGACGCTTGCCGTTCCTCCAACGAAAAAGGGCAACGTCACGAAACATGACGATTCGAAACGACCTCAAGATTCTTTATCACTTGGTCCTCAGGCCTGTTCGTGGAAAAGACCATGCGGACCGAATGGAGAATTTCTACTCAGGTCAAGCGGAGGGGTACGATGATTTTCGCAAAAGGCTACTGCAGGGCCGCGAACACGTCTACCAAACCCTCGGACAATCCGAGCCTTGCGTGTGGGTTGACTTCGGCGGAGGCACAGGTGCAAACCTCGAGTTTATTGGACCAAACATTTCCAAGTTCTCGAAAATCTACGTAGTTGATTTGGCAACTTCTCTCCTCGGGATTGTCAAAAAGCGAAGCGAACGCAATGGTTGGAAGAACGTAGAAGCAGTCACCGGCGACGCCACCACTTGGACTCCGCCTGAAGGCTTTGCTGACATTGTGACGTTCTCGTATTCATTGACCATGATCCCGGATTGGTTTGCGGCCATCGATAACGCGGCACGAATTCTCAAACCAGGTGGTAAAATTGGGGTGATCGATTTTTATGTTTCGCGAAAATTTGCTCAACAGGGTTTGGCGAAGCATAGCTGGTCGACACGCTCTTTTTGGCCGATTTGGTTTTCAAGCGACAATGTTTTTCCAAGCGCAGATCACATTCCCTATTTGCAAAATCGGTTCGAGACAACTTTGCTCAACGAGCATCGTGCCAAGATCCCCTATTTCCCCTTAGCAAGAACGCCCTACTATCAGTTTATTGGCTTCAAAAGATAGAAGTTAGCCATGCCCTTCGAATTTGTTTGTCCGTTTTGTCATTTCAAAACCAAGGTGCTAGATCGCTTTGCTGGACAATCTGGGCCATGTGCAGAATGCGGTAAACAAGTGACCATGCCGCATTTCAACGAAAGCGGTGTGCTGGTTCCATCGATTGCCTTGACTTCCAGAACCAGTAAATCAAAAATCGCAGAAAAGCGAAGTTGGATGCCTGCCATTGTGGGAGTATCCGTTGTTTTGTCGCTTCTGCTTCTTGGCGCGATCGTCTTTCGAATCGCATGGCCGACAGTTAAAAACAGCATGAGACGCATGGCTCAAGCCCGTGATCTTGAGAACATGAAATCAATTGTCGAGGGGTTGAACGCGTATTGCGACCGTTACGGAACCTATCCTCCACCGGTAGTTGTTGATGGTGCGGGCGTCCGACTCTACTCTTGGCGCGTACTTGTCTTGCCGTTCATGGGCTACGAGGACCTTTACAAGAGTTTCGAACTAAGTCAGCCTTGGGACAGTCCGTCCAACATGAACTTGGTTCGGTTAATGCCGACGGAATTCGCTAGTCCTAACTCAGCGGATGCCCTTGGAAGCAGCGAAACCAACTATGTCTTGATAACGGGCGCAGGAACACTCTTCCCGCCTACGGGTTCGTTATCCAATTCCAACATCGACAAACACACGATCCTACTGGTTGAAACGAACAACAACACGGTTTGGAGTACGCCGGGGGATATCGACATCAGTCTTGGGTTGAGGGTTGGCAACAAAGCGATGAAGGAAATTGGCGGCCTTCATTCCGGTAGCTTCACCGCCGTGACCGTAGATAAGGAGTCGATGCGAATACCGTCGGACGTATCGCAAATAGTTCTAGACGCGTTGATAACTCCAAACGGTGGCGAAAACGTCCAAATCTCCACGTTTATGGATTGAGTTTTTTCGGTTCGAAAAAGTGCCGTTGGTTTTCGCTTTCCAGGTGCAAGAAAAGAACGGTTTTCTGGCGAGTTCAATCAGAGCTGGCGAAAATTTTTGAAAAGTTTTGCGAAAAACGCCGCAATCAAGGCCCCATTCAAGGCCCCAATTGCGTTGTAAGCGTTGGAACTATTGTTTTTCGCTTTTGGAAAACTCGGACGTTTCGATTGCAAAAACCATGCAAATCATACCAGCTAGTTTGTCAACTCGCCTGAGAAGCGAATTCGTTACGTCTCGGCCAGAATGCCAAACGCAACAAGTTGATGTCGAGACGCCTGCTTCGCTCGTTAGTATTTTGATGCAGACGACAGACTCCGTTTCCAAGTCGCTCGATGTTCTGGATGTTGAAGTTTTTGCAGATAAGTATGGATTACGGCTGGTCAAGATCGGTGCGAATTCACCTTTCCGTAGGTTGGCAACACCTGGGGATGCGCTACTGCGAGGAGCAATGGAGATTGGGGATCGCATTGTTGCCATCAACGGGTTGCTTGCAAGACACCCAGACGATTTGGAAGCCCTGAGGGTCGATCACCGGATGTTTGAGATCTGCATTTTCGATCATCGAACCCATCAGACCGTCTCGTGGGAGTTGAAAGCGATCGACGAACTACACGGGACTGTGGGTGTACAGGATTGAGGCAATCAACTCAACACTTGGCGGCGATCTCAGCTAAAATCAAGATCCCGTTACATGGCTGCTTCCCCGGTCTTTTGCTGAGTTACATTTCACGTGTCGCTTGAGTTCGAATTCATAGGTCCATACCAGGTTGTGCGAATTCTAGGTCAAGGGGGAATGGGAACTGTCTACCTTGGTGTTAACGCAAAAACCAATAAGCCCGTTGCCATCAAGGTACTTTCGGCTGGACTTGCTCAACATCAACGGTTTCGCAGGCGATTCGATTCGGAAATTCAGACTCTTTTAAAACTGAAACACCCGGGCATCGTTCAACTCATCGGGTCCGGCGAAGAAAAGGGATTGCTCTTTTACTCGATGGAGTACGTCGAGGGTGAAAATCTCCAGCAAATCCTTCGCCGCGAACGAACATTACCTTGGGAACGCGTCGTTGATATTGCCATTGAAGTTTGTTCCGCGCTCAAACACGCTCATGATTTTGGAGTCATCCATCGCGACCTCAAGCCCGCCAATCTCATGGTCAATTCTCAAGGTAAGATTAAGTTGACCGATTTCGGTATCGCCAAACTCTTTGGCGCTCTCGATGCGACCGTCGAAGGATCCATTCTCGGCACTGCGGATTACATGCCGCCTGAACAAGCAGAAGGAAAACCCGTATCCGTGCGCAGCGATCTTTATTCGCTCGGCAGTGTTTGCTATGCCGCACTTGCAGGTCGCCCTCCGTTCATGGGAAAGAATATTCCTGAGATTCTCTTCAATCTTCGATATGGCGTTTTGACACCGCTAAAAAAACTGGCTCCCGACGCGCCAAAGGAACTTTGTGATCTTGTTGAAGAACTGCTTCGCCGCGAACCGTCCATGCGCCCGCCAACTGTTTTGGTTGTCAGCAATCGATTGCAATCCATGCGAGCCGGGCTATCGAAGCGGGCTCGCGAGAAACAAATGGACAAAACCGAGGTTCGAAATCTTCGTGAGATGACCAGTATCGACCTGCACGACATCATGATTCCGGGCAGCGATACCGCCTTTACGTCGATGAAACAGGGCGATTCCCCCCAAGAAACTTCGGCGGCGATGGTCCCCGCCGAAAACAAGAACGATAACACCCACGCAACTGTCCATTCGGTTGCTGGTCCGGACGACCAAACACAATTTGCAAAGCCTAATTCGGAATTCGACTATTCGGAACATCCAAGCGGTATCGACCAAGTTTCCAAAACGTACTTTACTGAAGTTGGAGACGAGGATCGGCGTCGATCCAGCATCGTGATCTCGGAACCTGAGCCTATCTCGCAATGGGCTCATTGGGCAAGCATTGTGGGACTCGCGTCAACCTTACTCGCTTGTGCTATCGGGATTGTTTGGTTTTCGCTCCCTCCATCGGCAAACACCTTGTACCAACAAATTGCTGCCAGCATGAATTCCACGGACGACGAACAAATAATGGCCATCGAGCCTGTCCTTGATCGCTTCAAGGAACTATACCCAACCGATTCTCGGATCGGGGATGTCGAAGTTCTACTGACAGAAATCGATTCGATGCGATCGATCCGTCAATTGCAACGCAAGGCAAGAAGCTCGGGTTCGGACCAATTGGATCCCGTAGAACAAGCGTTTCTTGAGTGTACCAAAGCGGAATCACTCGATACCGAACTCGCTAAACGCAAGCTCAAAGCGATGGTGACGGTCTTCGCTGCCAACGAGAAACTATCGAGCCGCCAGCAGCAGTTCGTCACATCGGCGAAACGCAGGTTGGAAAAGCTAGTTAGCGAAGGAAATGCCTCGCGGAATCCCGCTATTGAAACATTGGAAAAACAGATGATTTGGGCTGATGCCAACCTGGCGCCCTCGCCGCGCGCGGAATGGCTAAAGAGCCTTATCGAGCTGTTCGAAGAAAAAACATGGGCTCGCGAATTGGTTACTTCTGCGAAACTCAAACTCATAGCGATCGAAAAAGGTGCTGCGGGCCAAAATCCGTAATGACTTATGGAAAATATTGTCGAAGTTTCTCAGTTGACGAAGCGGTACCGCTCGTTCGCTGCCCTCAATGATTGCAACCTATCCATCACTCAAGGTACGGTATTTGGGTTGCTCGGTCCCAACGGAGCAGGCAAAACAACGATGATTCGCTGCTTGATGGGATACCTGAAACCTACGTCAGGAACGGCAGTGGTCGACGGCCTGAATTGTCACACCCATAGTTTGCAAGTGCGCCAACGCGTAAGTTACTTGCCCGCCGAATCCAAGCTGTTTCGTTTGATGAAGGGGAGTGATTGCATCGAGTTTTTTGCGTCCATTCATCCGCGTGGCAACAAAACACTTGCTCTTGCCATTGCGCGACGACTAGAGCTGGACACCACTCGCCGCGTTGCATTCATGTCGACTGGAATGCGACAAAAATTGGCCATCAGTTGCGTGATGAGTTGCCATAGTCGCCTGATGATACTGGACGAACCAACGGCCAATTTAGACCCCACCGTTCGATCGGAGGTTCTACAGTTGGTTCGAGAAGCCAAGGAGCGTGGCACAACGATCGCGTTTTGCTCGCACGTCTTGGAGGAAATCGAACAAATCTGCGATAAAGCCGCGATCCTGAAGCAAGGTAAGGTGGTCGTCACGATTGATTTGCGAGAACTGAAGTTCGTTCATCGCATCCAAGGGGCCATTACGCGGAACAGTCCAATCAAACTTCGAGATGACCACGTTCGAATCATCGACCAGGATGAGGCTAGAATCGTGATGGAGATCGATGGCCCTCTCGACAACCACCTGGAATGGCTTTCCAACAGCGGACTTCAAACCATTCAAATTGAATCCGTTGGTCTAAAGGGCGTATACGAACGTTTCCACCCTGGCTTTGTCCCGTCTATGGCGAGCTCGCTGATGTTACCGGCATCAAGTGTTTGACGAAATAATCGTGCATGCGGCGTTGTCCGTAGGCCCCCCCCATACCATGTCCAGCGTTCGGAATAACCAACATATCAAAATCCTTGTTCGCTCGAATGAGCGCATCAGCGAATCGCACAGTGGACTCGGGGGGGACATTTGTGTCCATCTCTCCAACGATCAAAAAAAGCTTGCCCTGCAGTCGATGAGCGTTTTCAATGTTGGAACAATCTGCGTAGTGAGGCCCGACTGGATATCCCATCCACTGTTCGTTCCATGACGCTTTGTCCATTCGATTGTCATGGCAACCGCAGGCGGCGACTGCGACTTTGTAGAACTCAGGATGAAATAAAACTGCGGCTGCTGCATTCTGTCCACCCGCAGAAGTCCCATAGATTCCAACGCGGGAGAGATCTAGCTCCGCATATTTGGCGGCCGCCGATTGCATCCACAAAATGCGATCCTGGAATCCTCCATCTTTGAGGTTTTTCCAGCAAACATCATGAAACGCCTTGGACCGGTTCGCTGTACCCATCCCATCGATCTTGACGACGATGAAGCCTAAACGAGTCAGCGATTCGTATCGCATTGTGGGACTAAAGGTTTTTGGGACAAACGAGCTTTGCGGCCCAGCATAAATATCTTCGATAACGGGATACTTTTTCTTAGGGTCAAAATCCTTGGGGCGGCAAATGATGCCCCAAATGTCGGTTTGATTGTCGCGTCCTTTGGATACAAATACTTCGGGTGGCGTCCATCCGCTCGCACTGAGTTCGGTGATGTCGGAACTTTCAAGGTCGCAGACTTTGGACCCATCCGACACCCTTCGAAGCTCGGAAACGGGGGCAAGGTCGACGCGTGAGAATGTGTCGATTATAAAATCCCGCTTCGGAGAGAATTGAATCGAGTGGTTGCCGTTTGCCTCGGTAAGCCATACCAGCTTTCCTGTATCCAGAGAGACATAACCGTGGTGGATCAGGTACGGATCTTGATGTTCGCGACCACTCGCGCTGAACCAAACGGTACGGTTCTGTTCATCGACCGATTCAACACCTCGAACCACAATTCCCGTTGGAGTGAGAACCCGTTTTTCGTTGCCGGTGGTGGCGTCGACCAGGATGAGTTGTCTCCAACCATTTTTTTCTGTTGTATAAAGGATTTCATCGGATGCATCGAGCCACTGAACGATTGCAAGACGTTGATTCTCTGCGTGGGCAGTCCAAATATAGGTCTCTGATTTCTCGTCGATGATGTTGCGAATACTGCCGTCTTGGAGACGAACTTCAATCACGCGAAATCTTCCATGTCCGCGGTCCGTCTGCTCGTAAGTGAACTTCGAGCCATCTTGGTGAAAGCGAATACGCGGACGAAGCCACTCGTGCTCGAATGGGTCAACCGTTGGTTTGATCTGCTCACCATTCTCCACTCGCAGGAGATTCAGTTCGTAGATTGGAAAGGGATCGCCAGGCAAGACATACGGACTCGTTTCTAGTTTTGCTCTTCCGCCACCTGGAGGGGACGACCGAATCCTATGAACCGTCTGTTTCTCAACCGACTTTTCACGAAAAGCGACGACGGTTTGCGAGTCAGGCGACCAACTCAGTTGGCAATAGGCATTGGATTCTGTGCCATCCTTGGTCAAAACGATTCGCTCATCTGAGTCAACGCGATTTACAATAACGTTGTGGTCCTGAACCATGGTTCGCCACTTGCCATCGGGGGAAATCAAATCGCGCCCTGCCGCACCGGCGCCAGTCGGTCGACGACGGGTCGGCGAATTGGATGCAATTGGCCGACCATCCACAACGATTGTGGAATGGTTTTCTTGCGCCGTCACCTCCCCTAAACTTTCACCTTGAGCATTCACGATCTGCCAACGATGACCGCCAAACGTATGTTGATCCTTGGAAGAACCTGCTTCGATTTTTCCATAACTCTGTTTGCTACCATCATCGCTAAGCCAGAATATTTCAACGGTTGATTTGGTGCGATTCTCAAACGTGATGGAGCTGTCGCTTCCATTGGCTCGACCACCGTTCGACTGGGAGGTCAGCGGTGTTGGTTTCCCCTGAGGACTGGCAACCTCGGAGAGCGTTTTGGAATCACTATCCCATCGATACGATTGATCGTTTCCGATAAGTAAAGTTTGATCGGGAAGCGAAAAATCCAAGCGTTCGATGGGCAAGTGTGTGCTTTTGGTATTGGGCCCTAGCGATTTTGCGACCGCTTCATGATCCAAGGCCAACTCGCGTTTTCCGAGCGTAGCATCGACAAGAATGAACTCTTTGCCACCTTGCGGTAGGTCATTGCGATACCAAAACTTATTGGTTCCTTCCATCCAATTTGGAACAACACGATTGCGGTAGACTTTACCGCCGTCTCTCGGCCCGCGATTTCGCTCTTGAGGAGATTCTGGTTCCGATGAAACCGTCGGAAGGTTAGAATCGTTGTTGCCAGAAGGTGAACAAAAGGCTTGGGATTGCAATCCGAGGTAACTAATCGCAAGCAAGAGCTTGGACAAGAATGCAAGTTTGGTGCTCGGCATAATACCGCGTTTCATTTAAAAATGATGATAATGATGAAAATGAAAATGATGACTTCGATCGGCTGTATTGTAATCATGGGTCGAACGGTACGCGCACTCGCAGTCACTGTTACCACGCTCAGAAAGGTTGGGGATTTGCCATCCACTTTCGTTCCCCAACTCGCCCTGATCGCCAGTATATGCTGGCTGAGCTTGGCTTACGCCCAGGACGCCGATTGGCCCGAGTACCTCGGGGGTAAAGAACGCAATCTCTATTCGCCGCTCGAACAGATCAATCGCTCGAACGTATCCCGATTGGGAGTTGCTTGGACGTATGAGACGGGAGACGCGGACGAATATCAGGCGAATAACCTTATTATCGACGGCCGTCTTTACACGCCGACTCAGTCTCGCAAGGTGGTTGCACTCAACGCGGCCACTGGCGAGGAACTCTGGAAATGGGATCCTGCGAATGAAAACACGGGACCGGGCCGCGCAAGGCAGCGAGGTTTGGTTTATTGGGCGAATGAAAACGGAGAGGAGCAGCGATTGTTCACCTCGGTAGACGGCCTTCTTTTCGCAATAGATCCGGAAACTGGAAAAACAATCAGAAGCTTTGGTGAAAATGGCTCGATCAATCTTGGTTCGGGTCTCAACACGCCCGGAATCGCCTACAAAGATGTATTGATCGTTGGTGGACTTGGAGGCAAGGGGGCGGTTCGAGCATTCGATGTCCGGACGGGAGTGCAGCGTTGGATATTCCACCTGATCCCCCGGCCTGGCGAGGTAGGCTACGAAACTTGGCCTGCGGACGCTCATGAAAACGCGACAGGTCTGATGCCGTGGTGCGGTCAGTCGTTAGATGAAACTCGAGGTATCGTTTACGTCGCGACCAAGACAGCGGAGCCAGATTTTTATGGAGGTAAACGACCCGGGGCGAATCTGTTCGCGAACTGCTTGCTCGCGCTGAACGCCGCCACCGGCGAGCGGATCTGGCATTTTCAAATCGTTCATCACGATCTGCTCGACAAAGACTTGCCGTGTGCGCCAGTTCTCTTGACCGTCAACCACGGCGGAAAGCGAATCGATGCGGTCGCACAAGGCACCAAACACGGATTGCTCTTCGTGTTCAATCGTGTCACAGGCGAACCGCTATGGCCAATTGAGGAGAGGCCAGTTCCGAAATCCGATTTGGTCGGCGAACAGGCTTGGCCAACCCAGCCGTTCCCCACTAAGCCACCGCCATTGATGCGGCAACGTTACACCCAAGACGATACCTCGAACATTTCGCCAGCGACCCAGCAACTGACTCTGGATCGGATTCTGGCAGCACCCAACTTTGGTCCATTCCCGGCACCGAGTCTGAATGAGACCGTGATGTTTCCTGGATTCGACGGCGGCATGGAGTGGGGTGGCGGCGCGGCTGATCCTGACGGGATATACTATGTCAATATCAATGAGATACCGTGGCTGCTGCAAATGATCGAGACCCGTCACGCGGACGGCTCCAAACTGATACCGGGCGAGCGCGATTACATGGTCTATTGCGGCGTCTGCCACGGACTAGAGTTAAAGGGCAATCTCGACTTAAAGTTTCCGCCCCTGCTCGACATTGAAAAGCGAAAGTCTCGCGTCGAGGTTGAGCAGATGACGCGGAAGGGTGGGGGACGGATGCCCTCTTATTCCGACATGCCGGAGGCCAAACGCGCTGCGATTATCGACTACGTGCTCAGTAAAGGCGGTCTGCAGACGGCACCCAAGGATGAATCAGCAACGCGCAAGGCTGCAGCAGTCGTCGCTGACGACGAAGGACCGGGCTATGCCTTTGGCGGATTCCGTCGCTGGCTCGACAATGAAGGATATCCGGCGATCAAGCCGCCATGGGGCACTCTGAATGCAGTTGATCTCAATACCGGCGAGATTAAATGGAAGGTTGTCTTGGGCGAATATCCCGAACTCACAGCCCGGGGAATCCCGCCCACTGGCACGGAAAACTACGGCGGCCCACTGGTGACGGCCGGTGGCCTAATCTTTATTGGAGCCACAGAGGACGAAACCTTTCGTGTGTTCGATAAGAAGACTGGTGAAATTCTTTGGAAAACGAAACTGCCATTTGGCGGCAATGCCAGCCCGAGCACGTACACCGTCAAAGGCCGTCAGTATGTGGTCATTTCGGCTGGCGGAGGCAAGGGTGGTCGCCCGCGTGGCGGAACTTTGGTCGCGTTTGCATTGCGGGATTGACTTGCCAGCATCAATCAACGCAAACGCAGTTTGTCTTAAGAATTCAAAGTAGAAAAGGTTCGCATCGTTCCAACCAACACTGCATCGCCTGATCGGCAGCCATGATCTCATGCACAGCCCACTCGATGTCATCTGCTGGCATTAGATAGCGAGGTCCGACCAAATGCCGATTCGTTTCTGCGAAATCTTCGTTTCGAACTTCCAAGTCGAGCCAACGCGCCCACGGAGCACTAAAATCCTCCCACTGAACTGCCATGGGGTCAGGACATGAAACCGCAGCGATCGTCAGTTTGAATCCCAATACCTTCTCGGCCAATACCTTCTCGGCCAATACCTTCTCGGCATGGTGCTTTGTTCGTCCCATGAACTTGGCTAAATGCGATGGAACACCGACATCCCAGCGAACCAGGATTCGATCGTTTCCAGTCGCTCGCTCAAACGCTTCTTGCAGCCGTTTGCTGCGGATCGAATCTTCTGAGATGACTCGTATAATCGAATCATCCGACTTCGAACGTTCCAGGTGCGCGTTCAGTTCATGGATGGTCCAATGGGTGACCGGGTCGATCCAATCGGGAACGATCTCGTCTGCTGGCTTGAGAACAAAGGTGCGCATGCACATGCGAGGATGTGGAACCTTGAGATGGGGCGTCCAAATACGCTGCTGACCATAAAGCAGCAAGTCGATATCAATCCGGCGTGCTTCCCACCGAAATTGCCTTTGACGCCCGAGATTCGTTTCGACTTGCTTGATGGTCTCCCAGACTTCCCAAACGGACCGATTGGTTTCGATGGACGCAACTGCGTTTAGGAAATCACCTTGGCCGGCAGGTCCACCCACAGGAGGGGTTCGGTAGAGGTGGCTGAACCTTAAATTTCTCGAACCAAAAGCGTCGTCAAGTAGTCGCTTGGCAGCGGCCATAGACTCACGCACGTTCCCAAGGTTTGCTCCCAGACTAATTAAGGTTCCAGCCATCCAATATTTTCTATGGAGCGTCGGCCAGGCTTAGATTATCGACATACCAATTGATCGAAGTAGCCTTTCTATCACGTTTCGGAGACGTTCTCCGCACGCTCAAAATATACTTCGGCGGATTGACTTGGCCCACATCTTGGTACGACAATTTGTAAACATGTGCGCTTGCGGCTGGATAATCCCCAGTGAGTCCAACGAATTTCCAGCTCGGGGGGGTCTTTCGATTTTTGATTTCCAAATGAACTGCATCCGTCCTGATACGAGAAACGGCTTGCTTTGCGTCGGCTGCTTCCGACTGTGTGTCTCGAATGGGATCGACGCCAGCTAGAAAAAGGACGCGATCCATTTCACCCTTTGATAAACTATCCAGGTAAAGATCGCATATTTTTTGCGATTGGATCAGGTCATGTTTATCCTCTAGTACGCGTCCGAAAAACCCAGTCGACGCCGTGGTGGCGCCGATGACGACAGCTAAAAAGCCGAACATTTTCGAAACGAATCCAAAACGATGTCGCTTGGCGATGATCAAACTGAGAGCCCCTAGTGCCGCGCCAAGGATAGCAAATGGCAGGACCTGAATGTATTGGAGGGAAAAGATTCCCACGAGCGTCAATAAGAAACCGATCAAGGCAACAAGCGAAAAACTGGTCGTGTCAAGAATCTCATCAGTTTCGGCAGATAACACAGTTTCGTTCATGGATGAATTTTGAGAAATCGGTGCGTGGATAGAAAACAGTGGACATTTCCACAGAATACTAACCTGGATTCGTATTCTGTTCCATCTGGCAAAGGCCAACAATTCAGCCTTATTTGGTTGGATCCCGTACGACCCCAACCCTGGTATGGTTCAGGTATTCATTCCGCCGAGTTTTCCTCGATTGCAGCCGGTTCACTTGAATTCTTTTTTGGCAACTCGGGAAGTTTCTTGGGGGCTGTCTGTACATCCATATCGATGAGATCGAACTCAGCGTGATCCACATCCAGCCGCAAGATCAAGTAGGTAGCGGCAGATGCAGTCCAGAAGAAACTAAATCCATAGGCAGTTATCAGAAGTGGCACGATGTTCGTCAGGATCGGCGACCACACGGATTCAAGCTGAGACAAACTTGTGAACGAACCAACTTCGAAAGATGCCTGGACAACCAAAGCCCCTGACGTCAATACCATAGAGAGCATCGCACCTCCGATCATGCCGAGAAATTGTGCAGCTAAAACGCACAGGCCCAAGGTCAAGGGACGCTGAAATGTGTACGCGGCCGATCGCGAGATCCCGTCGTAGGCATCCGCTTGTTTCTCTGTGACAATCGAACAAACCGATAATGGGAATCCAAAGATGGTAATCGCCGCGCACCATCCAATTCCAATCGAACAGAGCAATACGGGAACCAAGAGCAAACCCGCCAACCAAACTCCAATAGATGGGATATCGGAAATCCAGCCAACGAACAATGGGCCTAGTGCGATCAACAAAATCAAACCACTTGGCATGGTTGTCGACCAGGCGATGGATTGCCATCGATTCCGAACCAATCGAGTACTCTCAGCCCAGGGTGCCGTCATGCGTGTTCCAAGTTCGACGATCGATCGCCGACACAAACATCCGCCGACGTAGGACCAAATTGCAATGATCCCGATATAGGACGCCACGCAATCGGCCGCGCCGTTGAGGCTCGGGTTCGCGAGCCAACGAAACATCGGATTCAAAAAGTGTTGCCATACCGACAAGAAAGTATCGGGCATGACGGCATTCCACTGAGGCGCGATCGGATTGCTTCCGCCGCTTGGCATGACCCAGGATTGAATTGGCACCGACTCGGAATCAAATATCTGATGCGATGCCGAGACCCAAAGCTGGGTCAACAGCAGTGCCAATGCACACAGAACAATGTGGGTCGAACGCCACGAGATCGTAATGCTTTGCGATGCGAGACGCCACCACGGCGTTGAGCGGTACCAGTCGATAGCGACCTTGGGGATAGCAACGTCTTTGGCAGTTGAGTCATTCATTTACTTGCAGCGTCTAAGTCTAAGTCGGAAGTAGTGATTCTTGGTTGAACGAAGTACGCCGTTCATGGCAGTCAAACGAAGCGACAACCCAGTCAAAATTCCATTGCTTTCGAACGGGTGGGGGTTCCTGCTCCGCATCGTCTTCCTCCTCGGAACTACCAGTAGGAATACCGATCGATTCGCTCAT
>JAIPFP010000135.1 GCA_021736575.1 Pirellula sp.
TGGATTGGACGGGTCGCCAGCGTGTTGGCAGCTTAGAAAAACCCACCATTCCGAAAGATCTTGCTCCTATCCTTGCAAGGATTGGAATAGAGGGACAAATGTGGTGCGACTTGGTGTGGAATTTCAAAAAATACTTTGGTCGTGGAAGCGCAGCAGGCTCGCCGGAGAGCCTCAAAAAGTCAGCATCCCAACGAAATCGCAAATTTGTTCCAGGGCAAAACGCAGCTGCGGGATGTTTTGCTAGTTCGTGAGCCCATTCACGATTGATTCGCGCGATTTCAAAGAAGGTGTTGGCGTAGCGACTGGGGCTTTCAGCATCCGACTTTCCCGCCCAGGCATTGGTTCATGGGGCCATCAGGTACCTAAGAGTGAGCTTCCCACTTGTTCGTCATTCCCGCGTAGGCGGGAACCCAGTCGTCTCGCGCACTCCACTGGATTCCCGCCTGCGCGGGAACGACTTGTCCACTGGACTCCCGCCTGCGCGGGAACGACTTGTCCACTGGACTCCCGCCTGCGCGGGAACGACTTGTCCACTGGATTCCCGCCTGCGCGGGAATGACTTGTGAACTGGATTCCCGCCTGCGCGGGAATGACTTGTGCGTCGCTCATGGCTCATGGCGGCTCATCGCGCCATCCATCCATCTATGCTTGTCGACAATTTTTTGTCAGATTTTTAGCTTAGTTTTGTGGCGTTGCATTTTCGTTAGGCATTTTCGGAAAGGGGCTCTGTCCATGGCTACTTAACGCCATTGTACGTAACGACCATCATGGATGTCTCGGATCCACCCATGGGAGTTACAAGCATCTCAAACGTATGCTCATCGGCGTTAACCATCTTTGAAATGGAACGCCATTTGGCCGGTTTGCCATCTGGTCCAGCAGAGTTTGCCTCCATGGTCAATATCTTACATTAGAGTCGTATTGGCCGTCGAAGATCATGGGGATGGGCGTCATGGAGTCTACCCAAACTGAAACGTACTTCTTTTTTTCTGGATCCTATCCATCGAGTTCCTTGCCTTGATATGGAACGCCTCCAAACTTGCAGTTGAAATCGCTTGTCAGCCACAGTCCATCGCATTCTAACTTATCGTTGGATACGCCGATCGATTCAGATCCGTCGGATGTCTTGAGAGTAAAAATCCATTTGCCTTCCAATTCCTTAAGTTTGGCGTGCTCGGGAGTCGCCTCTGGTGGTTGTGCACACTATGGAACGGCTTCGTAAACGATGCGACCATCGAAAATTGTGTGGGTCACGGCAGCAGTCCTCACGTTGTGCTCGGGTACGGAAAAAAGATCGCAATCCCAAACGGCTAAGTCAGCCAGTTTCCCGACCTCAAGCGTTCCTTTTTGTTGTTCGGTAAACTCTGCGAAGGCCGAGCCTTGAGTGTATGCCTCGAGCACAATATCGAGAGATAGACGCTGCTCTGGAATGAACCCATTTGGCGGATATCCCAACGCAGTCTGGCGTGTCAATGCAGTGTGGATACCTTGACGCGGATCGATTCCAACGACAGGCCAATCGCTTCCAAAAGCTAATTTACCGCCAGCGTCCTGAATACTCTTCCAACACCACGCCCTTGAAGCTCGATCCGGGCCAAGGTTTACAGCCCACACATTGAAGATATTGCTGTTGGGGCTTGCGTGATAAGGTTGCATCGAGGCGATAACTCCAAGCTGACCAAATCTTGGAATGTCCTCCCGGCTTATCGATTCGATATGTTCGATGCGATGACGTCGTTCTCGCTCGGGAGACGGATTCAATTTTACTGCTCGTTCAATTGCATTAAGCGACATTCGGATCCCTGCATCACCGATAGCATGGATCATGATCTGCCACCCGCGGGCATCCAACATGGCAACTATTCTGTCGAAATCGGCTTCAGAATACTCCATCAGTCCTTGGCTCGGATAATTCGAATACGGTTGTAGAACAGCCGCCGTGTGAGACTCGATGACTCCGTCCGCATAGAATTTGACGGAACGAATCGGAATTTGTGGAAAGCGTTTTCGGATGACTTCCAACTGATCCGCATCTTGCTCGGACATCCAAGGTTTTGCTTCGAGCGCGACATTCATGCGAAGCTTTAGTTCTTGATTGACACGAAGCATCTCAATTAATTCAATGTCGGCTGCCTTCATGCCTGCTTCTTGTACACTGGTGATACCGAACCGATGCGATTCAGCGATCCCTCGTTTCAACGCAAGAAGTTTCTCTTCTGTGGATAGAGTCGGGATAAGCTTGTCGACAAGCTCCATGGCCGCTTCTTTTAAGGCTCCGGTTGGCTCGCCAGTTGACGGATCGCGAACGATAATCCCATTCGGCGGATCTAGGCTCGCTCGGTTAATGCCTGCCAGCTTAAGCGCTTTCGAGTTTACCCACACCGTATGTCCGTCGTAACATTTCATGATCGCAGGACGATCAGAAATCAATTGATCAAGCTGCTCCTTGGTCGGCATGCCGCCTGGAAACGCTCCGTAGAGCCAACCTCGCCCTACGACGCAAGTCTCATCTCGATGAATTGCGACAAACGCTCGAATGCGATTTTCAATTTCAAGAAGTGTATCTACCTCGGTTAAATCGACTTGGCCCATGGAAAGGCTGCCGGACAAGAAATGAACGTGTGCATCATTGAGGCCGGGAGTAACGGTTCCACCCCTGGCATCAATGCAAATCGTCGTCGGTCCGATTAAAGATTCGATTAAAGCGTTCGATCCGACGGCTAGGATCGAATCGGAGCGAATCGCAATTGCCTGTTGAGTCTCAATAGACGGCGTCCAAATCTTGGCGTTGATGATTACCAAGTCAGCCGATGACTGAGGTTCAAATGCGATGGTTGGAGTGGAGCAATTGAACGCGAAGATTAAGATCGCGACCAAAAATATAGTTCGAAAAAACATCGATCTTATCCATGGAATAAATGTCTGAATCATCGTTGGATCTATTTGCTTAGGATAAAACCAGAAGCGTTCGATCATGCCATCTAGCTTCACGCCGTGGGTACGGGCCTTCCCCCTAGCGTGGAGTAACGATCCTCTGGGATAAACCCAAAGGTGTTCGGTTTATGGTATTGCCTGCGGTATGCATCCACAATGGCGTACTACCATGCTTACGAAGAACTTGAACGAAGTACAGACCCGACTTTGCAATCCTATTCCCGAAGGGATAGAATTAGAATCTTATCATTGGGATAAAAAGTTCTAAGACCATCGTCTATATGCGGACAAAGCGGATCGTATGCCTTTTCAACAGCGCAGGACCGTCACGTTTGCCTGAAAGGAGCAAATCTCGTGGAGATGCAACGCGGGCATGCGCTTGAAAAGTATCGCAACTATCTGAGGATATTGGTTGAATTGCAACTTCGTCCACATTTGCGAGGTAAAATCGATTTGTCTGGAATCGTTCAGCAGACGTTGTTTGAAGCACATCAGGCCCAACCGAAGCTCGAGGCCATTGAGGATGATCTACTCCCTTGGCTCCGGCGCGTTCTGCTGAACAATCTTGCTGATGAAATTAGAAAAACTCAGCGAGTCAAGCGAGGAGGCGGACGCGAAATTTCGCTAGCATGTGCTCTCGAACAGTCTTCCCTCACACTGGAGGCGTTCGCAATTGCAGACCAAGAATCTCCAAGTCATTATCTTATGAAGCAAGAGCAAATTCTAAATCTGACTGCCGCGCTCGCCAGGCTACCAGAAGCGCAGCGAGAGGCGCTCATCCTCCAACACTGGCATAATTGGCCGTTAGCTCAGATAGCAGAACACATGGGGCGTACACGTGCCGCGGTTGCGGGTTTGATCAAACGAGCGATTCAGTCGCTGCGAAACGATTTCAGGGAATGACTGTCGAAGTGAAACGTTTTCGAAAAGTATTGCGCCCCACGGATTGTCTTTTGACGCTTAGGTTAGCGGCCTTTCGCTCAATAGTTATTACGATAGCATTTTATGGATTTGAGAGATGGGGCGAAGGACAATATAGGGGATGAGTATGTCATCAGAATTGTCGGGATATGGATCGAACGAGAGCGAGACACCCGTCGATCATATCATTGCCGATTACCTTGAGGCAATTGAGCGAGGTGAGATGCCGGACCCGCAAGCATATCTAGATCGGTATCCGCACTTCGCGACCGAACTAAGTCAATTCTTCCAGGCTGCGTTCGAGTTTCGTCTCATTGCTCGAGGGGCTTGGTCAATGCCATCGCAAACTTTGTCTACTCCAGAAGACTCAAGTGCTTCGGAGAACCAAACGACGAATCTGGAAAATTCCGTAGGAGCATCTTCGGTTGAAGCGCACGCGACAGAAACCGCGAAAGAAACTCGGTATGGCGAATTTACGGTGTTGAATGAGATTGCTCGCGGGGGTATGGGTGTTGTCTTTAAAGGGCGTGATTTGGATTTAAAGCGAGAGATCGCAATTAAGGCGCTGCTAACGCATCACTTAGATAAAATGGATTTAAAGCAGCGGTTTATTGAAGAAGCCCAAATCGCCGCCCAATTGCAACATCCAGGAATTACACCAGTCTATCAGCTCGGGAAACTTACCGATGGACGCCCGTATTTCACTATGAAGCTGGTCAAGGGAGAGACTCTATCTAGGCTTTTGACTGAGTGTTCCGACCTACTTCGAGACCGGCAGAGGTTTCTCAATATCTTTGAGCAGGTCTGCCAAACACTGGCTTATGCCCATTCCCGTGGGGTGATCCACCGCGATTTAAAGCCATCTAACATTATGGTTGGCGCGTTTGGCGAGGTGCAGGTGATGGATTGGGGGATGGCAAAAGTTCTTTCCGAGGCGGGGACATCTCAATCATTACCGATCAACGCAATCGAAATACGTACAGTACGCAGCCCCGATCCCGACGATGCAACGGGCTCAGGTTTTGAAACCCAATACGGCAGTGTGTTAGGGACGCTGGCCTACATGCCCCCAGAGCAGGCGCTCGGAAAACCTCTCGATAGACGAGCCGATGTATTCGGGTTGGGAGCCATCCTTTGCGAGATCTTGACAGGCAATCCTCCTTATGTCGCTTCCAGTTTCGAGGAATTACGAAGGAAGGCAGTCCGCGCGGAACTGGCCGAAGCGTTCAATAAACTGGATCATTGCGACGCAGACGAGGAACTTGTTCATCTCGCGCGGCGTGCACTGGCTCCGGAACCTGGAGATCGGCATGCGGATGCAGGAGTCGTAGCCAAAGTATTGACTCATTATCGCGAAGGGGTCGAGTTGCGAGCTCGCGTGGCGGAAATTGCTGAAGCGCAAGCGACAACTCGGGCCATCGAAGAGCGATCTCGTCGCAAACTGGCCATGAAGCTTTCAGGTGCTCTTATCACTGTCCTTGCTTTCGGAGTTCTTGGCACGACTTGGGGGCTCGTGAGCGCTAAAAACGCATTGCTTGCAGAGACTAAAGCAAAAGAAAGTGAAAGGCGAGAACTCTTCGCGGCAGATTTGTTACTTGCAAACCAGATGTGGGAGAGCGAGAACGGAACCGCAAAGAATGTCGATTCGTTCCTGTTGAGGCATGTGCCAGCCCCGGGAACTACAGACCTGCGCGAATTTGCATGGCGACTTCAATGGACGGAGCTCAATCGAAATTCTCTAGCTCTTAATGGACATACCGGTGGCGCGCGACTCGCAGCGTTCCTCCCTAATGGACAATTCGCAACCCTCGATGGTGCGCTGACTCTGCGTCGCTTTGAGTTAACGAATGGGAAAAAATTAATGGAGACCACGCTTCCAGGTGCGTTGCCTGTCTCGTGTTCAGCAATTTCTAAGAATGGCGAAATGATTGCTGTGGGGCACAGGAACGAAGTACTGGTTTTCGACACCTTAACCGGTCATACACTCTATTCACATCCTGGCCAATCGCTTGCTTTGAGCTTCTCTAGCGACAGTAGTCGGTTGGTTGCCGTGATGAAAGAAGGCACGGTGCAAGTGTTGGAGATAGCAATCGACAAAAAGTCCCGTTCATTACATTTCATGCATCCATCCCTCGTAGTACAGCATCCTGAGAGATTGTCGGACCTTGAGGGAATCGAGTTGGCTCCGAATGGAAAAAGCATTTTCTTGCTGGGCTATCCGTCGCACGATGCTGTCACCGAAATGACGATTGGGGGGACCGAATTATTATTGCCCATGGAGAGCCATTCGTCTGTGTATTCCATGGCAATCGCTCCCGACGGCATATGGAAAGCGACGGGCAACGCAAACGGACAGGTCTGTTTGTCGAATGGGCCTACCATTCTTGAACTGCCCCTTCATATTGGCGATGTATCGGCACTTGGATTTTCAGCCAGCAGTAGATGGCTGGGCACTGGCGGTACAGATGGAATGGTCAAGCTATGGGATCTTACCAACCGCACTTTGATGTATTCACTCAAGGGACATCTTGGACGTGTAAATTCCGTCCGATTCGCATCGGACGAACGAACTGTCGCGTCTGCTAGCGAAGACGGCACAACACGAGTCTGGAATTTGCCTCCCAATCGCTCAAGTTGCTTGCAACAGCCGGTGACGATCATAAAGTGATTTTGTGGTCCACCAAGAACTGGAAGCCGTTGGATGTTCGTACCCAGCAAGGAAAGGACCGTATCAAGTGCATCGCATTTTCCAATGATGGGCAATCGATTGTAGCTGGAGGCGCGAGTGGTATCGTCACGATTTGGAAAACAGAAAGCGGAAGTCGTACCCATCTACTCCGAGGACATGCCGATGCGGTTTTTCGTCTTGCCTTTTCTCCTGACGGACGCACATTAGCCACTGCCAGTTGGGACAACACCGTTAAGCTTTGGGATCCGGTGAGCGGTCGCGAGACTCGGACCTTACACGACCACGAACGCCAACACGAAAATTGGATTTCTAGTCTGGCGTTTTCCCCTGATGGCAATTCGCTGGTGACTGGAAGCTTGGATGCAAAGATTAGGATGTGGAACACGATACCAACGCAAGAGATTTCCACGATTGTGACGGACGAGCGAACGCGAATCGACCAGTAACCCGCGTGGCAACGGTGCCACCCGTTCGCCGCAAACCTAGAGAATCGATTTTGACCATTGTTCGGAATGTCAAAATAATCTGCGCCCCGCCAGACAAAAGTTGTCGCTTTGGAATCTGTAGATGCAAATCCTGATTTGTATCACGGCGATGGCTTGCGAGGCCACTTTGTCTCGCAAAGCCATCGCCCAATCCTACGGACCCCTCTTTGGAGAGAAAAAATGTTCCGACCACGATCAAAAAATTTTGGAATTCTGATACTGGGCCTGCTCGTTCAGGCAACGCATGGCTAAGACTCACAGCCGCGGACGACCTCAGCAAGCTACGGTATGACGGCTTGCGAGAGATTCAGCCAGGCCCCAAAAATTTCGAGCAATTGCTTTCGCTGCGACAATGCGTGCGCGCCAACATCACCGCAGAGTACATATCACCCGCACTGGCTGCGACAATGGAGCAGATCGACCGGCTGGCGGCTGCTCAAACCGGACATTGGAAAAATTTTGTGGGTCGTTTCAACAGGCCGAGTGCAATGATGGATTTTAGACAGTCGTTTTTAGTGGAGTTGGAGCCTAATAAGCTGTTGACGCGAGAGACACTGAGGCAATTGCTGCACGTACAGGAGCAGGTGGCGGCCGCCACGCAAGCCGAATTACGCAGCGCTCGTCGGGAAGAGGCCCGACGCGACGCTCAAAAAAACTCTCAAAACTTGCCGCTCATTGCCCGGCCGAAGGGAAATGCCCAACTTGAATCGAGCAAACTTTTGCTGCTGAAACATTTGGTAGCGACAACAGACAATGTGCAGGGAGAAATTCGCGATTTGAATGCTCGGATCGGATTGTTCTGGTTTTTGCCACAAGCAGAGGGATATTTTGTTGACCTTGTACCGTTCCTCGAAGGCGAGATTGTTCGGATGGGGTGTCAAGAATCGAATCCCGCAACCAGTGCACTATCGATGCTCAAAAGCATTGTGTTTGAAAGCGGTAATGGTGTTTCACGGGACCGCGACACATATGCGAAATTGAAAGACAGACGTGGCTATTCGGATGCGCTGGCGGTTTACACGCAGGCTAGGTCGGTTCACCCGAGCTCGGGTTTGCTGGCTGTTACGATGGCTCTGGTTGATGCTTCGTTCGAGATTGAGCGGGCCGGCGAGGGGGAGTTGTTGCAGGTTGAGCCACACGATCCATTCTACTGCGATGCGTTGCTTTTGGCGGGAGCAGCAGCCGTTGCTGTCGATGATGTGGCGAAGATCGAGAAATACCTTGATTTGTTTCTGGTTCACTGGACTCAGGACGCGCCTACAGCTGAAAGCATGCCAGTATTTCAAATGGCCCGGGGAGACGATCCGCGGCGGCTCTATTTGGATCGATTGAAGTATTTGATTGCGATACGGGAGACTTTGGAGAACCGGCCACAGGACGAGCGGAGCGAGCAAATTGCGGGCGTGCTCGTGAAGTTGGTGGCAGCGAACTTGGATGCACGTGTTCCTGAGGATTCTTGGGACAATTGGTTGCAAAAAACATATTTCACGACGCCCGGCGACTTGGGTTGTAGGAAGCACTTGGAATCGCTAGTCAGGCAAGCTCAGTCGCCAGGTCGGCGATTTACCCTGGCAGATTTGCACAAATTTAAGGACATCGGGGGCGACTTTAAAGACCGGATAATGCGTAATCTCCGGGAAAACAATCCCGGCAAAGAGGTATTCGTCTCCGAAGAACTCATCCATATTACTTACAAATCATTATGGGATGTGTACCGTGAAGACATCCTTAATCGGCTGTACAAGCGATTGCGCGCTGCGTGTGAATATGAAATATTCTCCTAGTGATGCCTTTGGATTTCATCAACGGAGATTACGCGATTTCTTCATTCGCATGCTTACAGATCCCGATGATCTTTTCGTTGATCCATTTGCGGGATCAAAGGCTACTGCGATTGTTTAATGGCCCTTCGGTGGCCGGCGGTAGCCGGGGAGGGTAGAGCCCTGACGTGGTAACCCCAGGTGCAGTTATTTGTTTACGCTTCTGAAACGCAGCTAGACATTGAATTCACGATCAAAAAGCCAATCAAAACACAGTGCAAAACCCCTCTCCCCGCTCTCCCCGAGTACACGAGTACAGGGGAGTACAGGGCGAGGGGAGCAAGATCAAAAGATGTGGGCGTTGCCCTGGGCTATTCCAGTTCGCCCCCTTAGGGCTCCCGGATGCAGGCGAGAGGGTTGGGTAGCCCCGTCAGGTACCTATGAGTGAGCTTCCCACTTGTCCGTCATTCCCGCGTAGGCGGGAACCCAGGCATCGCGCGCACCCCACTGGATTCCTGCCTGCGCGGGAACGACTTATGCGGTTCGAATTCTTAGTTGCGATTCGTTCCGCTTGACAGGCTGGAAGCGCTGCAGGCCTGTCCCACAAACGGTTCGAGCGAACCTTATCGCCAAAATGGCTCGTCGGATAGCGGTGAACGCAAAACGCTCGCATTGTCGTTTTTGCCTGTCAAGGAATCGTTCGATGCTTCAATCGAAACTCGATTGGTCTGCATCCGATCCAAAACCAACCGTTTTTGCAGTGACTTCAACTGGATCGATACGCCACCGCTCACGATGGCTGACACCGATCCGCTTGACTCTTTGTAGGTCGCAGCCACCGATTCGATTTCACGTGGAGCCATGGCCAACCGGGGCTGCACTTTGGGATCCGCGATCGCCAAAAAAGGCCTGCCATTTCCTTTTTCCATTTCAACGCGCACAATTTCTAATGCGACGGCTAAATCGAAAATGTGTCGAAGCCGACCATAGCATTCATACTCGCGTTGCAGTTTACCGAAGTTCTGAGTGAAGCCTTTCGCAAACGCTTCTGCAGCAATATCCGGCGCATGTGCGGCGACCTGTTCACCCGTGGTGCTCAACATTTGGGCTTCGCTCAAGACTTGCACATTTGACGAAGCGAAGCGATAGATTTTGCGATCTGGATCCATCGGAATCTTGTGATCGGACAATGAGAACCACCATCGCACCAATCCCGAATCTTTAGAACTATTCTTAAAGATTTGTTTTTCCTGCCAATACGAATTCATCGATGTAGGCCGGTGCTCCAGTTCCAGCCCCATTCGCTTCATGTGAGCATCCGCAACGATCATCGCGTAGCCTGTGGGTGAATCCTGTGGGAGGCCAATGACCTTGGTATTTTGTCGACCCAGTTTCTTTCGCCATTCTTCGACCCATCGTTCCGGATTTCTTTGCAGGGAACGCATTGCGACAGGTGTGCGAGCCATTTCGTAAGCCTCGGTCAGACGCTTTGGATCGGGATCGATGGTGCATCCAAACAAACCATTGCCGGACAGGACTTGCGGAGCGATGCAGAGAAGGTCTTCAAGCAATACTGGCGGTAAACCGGTTTCGAGGTTCACCAACTCACCCGACTTTCTGATTTCGAGATTCCCCGCCGGTCCACCCAGTAGCCATTCTTGGGATTGGCGATCGAATGCCAGGTAATCGATTCGGTACAATCCACCTAATAATTCCATTGCGATTGAGGCTCGTGAAGCATTGTTAGGTTCCATGCGATCGGCAACTTGCTGATCGAGCATATTTAGTGAAACCCAGCGAAGCGGGCTCGACTCTTGCCAGTCACCGAGTCCCGATAACGAGATCGAAGAAGGTTTCGAATCATCCGGCGGAAACTTCACAACGGAAGCCGTTGATTTGTTCGGATCGAATCGCTCGATCAAGCCATTGACGTCGATGCGCACTCCGTTCGCATAGGGCATCATCGAAGAGGTGCCGCCCGCCGATTGCCAACCTCCGTCGATGGTGTTTTCAATTAACTGCATCAACTCGAAGTAGTTGGGCACTGCGCCACCACCGTTCGGTTGGTTGATTGGCAAAGATTGATATACCTGACTGAGCCACCGCTGACGCTGCTCATTCGGAAGTGCACGAATCGCCGCAATAGCCGACACACTTCCACCCGTTTGAACGGACTCCTTCAGGTGCTGCAGTCGCGTACCATCGTCGCTCGTGTCATCCGCATGCAGAATACGAAAAGTCAGCGAGAATACGGTTGCCAATACCAAAACTAGGTATTTGAACGACGAGTGCATAAGCGATCCTCCGTGGGCAAACGAACGAGAAGGGGATTTTGCGAGAACATCTACGTGCACATGCGCGAGCAACTAGACACCTCTAGTGTATCGAAGTTTGTAGGGCTTGTAGGGCGTTTTTTCTAAGGCTTGGGTGCGCATGTCGCGGATTTAGATGTAAACTTGGTCCACGACGAGGGCCTTTTCGCCCTGTTGACGATGGAGTTGCGACGGTGGAGACCGACGAAGATGCATTCTGAAATCGCGCAGTTTTTACGATATCTCGACGTTGAAAGAGACGCATCCGACTTGACCATTAAATCCTATCGTGAGGACTTAATGGATTTAGCCGACTTTCTGACCGACGAGGGAACCAAGAAAGTAACACCGCGAGACGTGGATTCGGCACTTTTGCGAGGTTACGTTTCCGCACTGCATGATGCTGGATACGCTCGCACCAGCATCTCGCGAAAGCTAGCCTCCCTTCGAAGCTTTTATCGCTATGCACAAAGGCAACAGATGGCGGACACGAATCCTGCGAAGCCGCTTCGCAATCCGCGAGGCCAACGCAAACTCCCCCACTTCTTGTCTGCGGAAGAAATCCAGCAATTGCTCGCATCGCCTGACTCCAACCTTGCGATGGGATTGCGAGACATCGCCATTTTGGAAGTCATCTACAGCGCTGGGCTTCGAGTTAGCGAACTTGTCGGGATGAACGATCGAGACCTGGACTTTGAGGAAGGGGTCGTGCGCGTTCGAGGAAAAGGTCGTAAAGAACGATTTGGGGCGATCGGAGACTTTGCTGCCAAGGCTTTGAATCGCTACTTTACGGTCCGCAAACGAGCCGATCATGGCGACACGAAAGAGCTTCCAACATTCACGAATAAATTCGGTGAGCGTCTAACAACTCGCAGCGTGGCTCGAATGCTAGAAAAATACATCAAAGAATGCGGACTCGACACGCGTACTACGCCGCACACGTTAAGACACAGCTTCGCAACCCACCTTCTCGATCGCGGTGCCGACATTCGAAGCGTCCAAGAGTTGCTTGGTCACAAGAGTCTAGTTACAACTCAGATCTACACGCACGTTAGTACGGCGAACCTGAAACAAGCCTATGCAAAAGCCCACCCACGGGCCTTGAAAAAGCCCTCCAATGCAACGAAGATATCAACCGCGAGGTCGGAGTAGCTGCAAGATCGTGCTTTCCGATTCCGTGTCCGGCATCGTATAAGCTGCCACCCGACGCAGTTCGATGTTCTTAAGCACGCCTTTGTGTCGAGCCTCGCCTCGCTCTTCGACCCATTTGGGACCCTTAATCGCGAGAAGCCTGCGAAATTTATGCCAATCGTCTTGAAGCCAAGTGCAGAGTCGAATGAGCGGTCCAACCGCGCGGGCAGTTAACGTGTCATAACGGAAGTCTTCTAAAACCTTTTGAACGCTGAGCGGATAGACAGGAATTTTCAATTGGAGGTGATCGACAACCCGTGTCATGACGGTCGCTTTCTTGGCAACACTATCGCATAAAGTCACTTGCACATCCGGACGCAGTATCGCGACGAGCACACCGGGTACACCGCCCCCCGTACCGATATCGAGAATCTCCTCGTTGGGCTCAATGAGTTTGGCGAGATGCCAAGCGTCGAGCAAGTCTCGCTTCACAAACAACTCCGGAGTTGTGTGACGCGTTAGATTGATGCTCTGATTCCAAGACCATACTTGCAAGCAATACTCGGCAACCTGATTCCATGATTCGGGCGAAATGTCATTGATCCCCAGAGGTTCTGCGAACAAGTGCAGTTGAACGAGGAGTTCGGCAGCATCCCCTTGGAACATTGGCGGTCGCGTTTTGATGTTGGCAATGACATTTCCCGCTCCTGGGGCGAGTTCTGCTCCGTTGTCGATGGCCGGATCTGCGTCGTCTGAATTTTGCAAGTTTTTGTCTGGATTCTTGTAAAATGATGTTAAAAGAGAGGCTAATTTAAGCCTTCAAGTGTAACTTAGTTTTCCAACTCAATACAGTCTTAAACGCTGCATGGACCTAAACAGTACAATGGAAAAAGGGAATATTCTTGGATTCGCGAACGGCACACAGGGAGGCTGAGGTGGAATATGTTGAGTCGCCGCGTTTTCGAGATCGCAAAATTGCTTTCTTTCGATCTGCTCCTAGGCCTGTCGGTTTTTTTTCTGGTTGTTCCGATTGAAAAGGCTGAATCCCAACAGTCCAGTCGGACTCGTCTGGCAGTCGACATACTCAATCTCAAATCGCGTCAGCAGTTTCGGGGATTCGTGCTCAATGCGAACACCAATGAAGATCTCAAGATCGCAGTGTCTCGCGAGTGGTTTCAACATTTCGATGAGAAAGCGTATGCCAAGGTCGACAAAGAAGCGAAAAGCGAGGAGGAGCGTGCAAGGCAACAACTCAAAAGCCGACTCGAGCAACTGACATCCACGGGCAAGCATCCCGCCTTGGACTTCTTCGTCAAAAAGGAACTTGAACGGGTTACTGCTGCCATCGATGCGCCGCCCGATGACGAATGCCAATTCTTGGTGGTGAGGCTCAAGCGGTCGCTCATTGCCAACTTTATCTTAGCCTCCGAATCAAACCGCCGAGTTGCGATTTGGGGTTGGTCTGAGCGATTGCCCAAAATTGAATCTCGCGAGGTTTCGGACATCCTCAAAGAGCTCAAGAGCAAAGTCCAGGACTTCGATGCCACGCTCACCGTTCCCGATCTATCGACCCGGTTCCCCATGATGGAGCAAAGCGAGTTGCAGTGGAGAACACGATTGGCGATTGTGTCGCATGGACTTGCTGAACGGATCGAATTCCAAGGGTCTGGCAAGATGATGATCCAAGTTGGCGACGACAAACAGCCTCAAAACGCAAATGAGATCATGACGCAAATGCTACAAGCACAAACCGAATCCGTCCTCGGTGAACTTCTTGGCGATCCAAAAAGCAAATCGCTTTTGCCAGATGGTAAGTCGGATTGGGTCAAAGCCGCCATCGTCAAAACCGAAGCGTTGGGAATGGGTTATTTTCATGCGACCAATGTAAAAGTGGACCCACTGGGCGAGATCGCTTCGGTTGAGTCCGTGTTTATGGTGAAGCATGCTGACGGTGACTGGAGAATGGCATGGAATGGAATTCGAGACGAGCGTGCAAGCCAGCAGACGGCGGACAGCATTGCACGTGTAACCAAGGACTCGCAGATCGAATCGTTGAAAAATAGTCTTCAAGCCATCGTTGGCATAAATGACGCGTTTGACAAAGCGATTCGATTCGGAGCGGCTACGATGACTGCTCAGCAGAACGTCAACGAACAATTCGAAACGTTTGTGGAAAGGTATTTGCGACGGTTAGACGGGCCGCCTTTGTAAGGCGAGCGGCATTGGCGCGAGACCAACGCACCCAGCTAATATCGATGGCTAAGTGCCAGATGAATACTGGATCCGGCTGCGAGTCCGTCAACTTTGAATGTAGACCTTCATATAATAATTCTCTTGGCACAACAAATCGAACTGAGCTTTTACGACGGCAATGCAAGGATTTTTCGCCAAGGTAGTCGATAATTCGGCACGTGCGTTTGCCCGGCAAAACAAAATGCTCTTTCACAGGGCTACGCTGCGCTCTGCCCCGCGCAGTTTTATTTCCGCCCGTTGGGCTAACCCTGATACCATAGATTGTGTAAAGTCGATGAAACCATGACTACCATGCTGGCTTCGGCATCGATCAGCCCGCAGGTTTCAACTATTCGGGAAGCACGCGAGGTCCGTCGGTTTCATACCGACCGTGGCCACCTTGATAACGCTCGCCATGGCTCCATTTCAACCAAGTTTTGCGAGCAAACCAACTTCCTGAATAGTCCATGCCGAACGTTCCATCATTTGCGGTGCGTCTCTCGCCTCCAAACGCAGTTCCACCACCGACATAGCCTATCATGTGGCTGCTAGAGATACTCGGTTTGGCGAAACGTCCAAGGCAGAACGGGAGTCCGGATCTTTCGAATCCGTTCTCGCAGTATCTCCCTTGTTTTGGACCCGCCGGCAACTCTTTTCCGCGCACGCCGTCCAGTCGATAGCCCTCCGTCGCGGGAACAATGGGAGTCGCGATCGAAGCCGTGAACGTTCCTGGAATGACGTTGTCTGCCCCACGTGAATACTCAGAGTCCATTTCGTGGAGGATGGAATCGTCGAGACGGCGAATAACCGGCCGTGTCTCATCCGCTAGCAAAATGCAGCTTGTTTTGCACGCGATGATGCAGAAAATTAAGGTTCGAAGATGGATCTTGTGCATAAGGCATAGCTCGGAAAAATGGAACGCACCAATCCTATATTCACAGTTAATCGTCTCGATCGGCACAATTTGACCAACCAATCGCTTCAAGGCCGATTACACCGCAAAACCGGCAAACTCAAGCCAAAACCCTGATTTAATCGCTACAGATTGCCTCTTGGTCGTGTTCTTGTTCTTGAAACGATCGTGCTTATATGAGATGTAGCCGTAGTACAGGCTGCTAGCCTGTGTTTTGCATATCGAACCAGGCTAGCAGCCTGTACTACGCCATTAGCCGGTTCAGGTAGGGTGGCCTTGCTGCTACAATCCAAAAAACCAACTTTTACGTTCGAACTGTTTGCCCAAGGAATCCGACATGAGCGAATTCGATCGCATAATGGCGTTCGATCTGGAAAGCCCATTCAAACCATCTGGAGATCAGCCTCAAGCTATTTCCAAATTGGTCCGAGGGCTTCATAGCGGAAAAAAGCAGCAAGTCCTAATGGGTGTGACTGGTTCTGGCAAAACATTTACCATGGCCAATGTCATTCAAGCAGTTCAGAAGCCGACACTTGTCTTGAGCCATAACAAAACCCTTGCGGCCCAACTTTATGCTGAATTCAAGGACTTCTTTCCGCGAAACGCAGTTCACTATTTCGTCAGCTATTACGACTACTATCAACCCGAAGCGTATATTCCTCAACGCGACATCTATATCGAAAAAGATGCTTCCATCAACGAAGAGATCGATCGATTGCGACTTGCATCCACAAGTGCACTGGTGAGCCGACGCGATTGCATCATCGTATCCAGCGTCTCGTGTATTTATGGATTAGGATCACCCGACGAGTACAAGCGAATGGTAGTCCCGATGCGCGTCGGTGAATCCATCAACCGCGAAGATCTGTTGTTGAGATTGATTGACATCCAGTATGAGAGGAATGACATTGCATTCGAGCGGAGCAAATTCCGGATTCGAGGCGATACGATGGAACTATGGCCATCCTACGAAGAGTTTGCGTATCGGATTGAGTCTTGGGGAGATGAAATCGAACAAATCTCGATTATCAATCCCGTCAGCGGAGAAGTCGTCGCGCGTCTCAATGAAATATGCATCTACCCCGCCAAGCACTTCGTCACTTCCGAAGAAAAAATCGGAAATGCCATCAAGGTGATTCGCCAGGAACTTGAAATGCAACTCGATAAGTTTAAGTCGGAAGGAAAACTGCTCGAAGCGCAACGACTCAACGCTCGGACCCGATTCGATTTGGAAATGCTCCAACAAGTCGGCCATTGCCCTGGTATCGAGAATTATTCGCGGCCTCTCTCGGGCAAAGAACCCGGTACTTCGCCAGATACGCTTT
>JAIPFP010000136.1 GCA_021736575.1 Pirellula sp.
AGTTGTCACCGAGGTTCGTGCAGACGGATGGCAACGGCAACAGATTCAGCCGTACTGGGAAACAGCCTTAGAGGCGTTTGGTCCATCACGGTTGATGTTTGGTTCGGATTGGCCGGTTTGCCTGCTGAAAACGAGCTATGCTGATTGGGTCGCATCCGTGAACTCGTTTACTTCTCAGCTCAGCCAAGCTGAGCAAGAAAATTTCTGGTCAAAGAACGCAATTCGAGCATATCGTCTGAAATGACTATCGACCGATGCTAGGTGGATTGTTCACAAAGAAGTCCCGAGGACCGCGTGTCGTGTAGTATGGGTAAGCGGTTGTTGGTGCTGGTACGCCCGAACCAACATTTGGGTCTTGTCGATACTGACTGTGCGAAAGGTGAGCACCGTAGTCAGTGCCGCCACGTTGCCAACCAACATTGCATGGTCGACATCCCAAGGGGGCATTGCAACTATTGCATTTTTGGTGGTTGTGCAAAAGATTGCAACCACTAGACATTGCAAGTGTTATTCCAAATAAGGCGAGAGCTCGAATGCCGCGTTTCATGACTTGATCCTTTGGTGGTGCTATGCGCTGTGTTGTTCCAGCCACCCTAGGATCGAAACAAATAGTACTCTAAATTCAATCGTCCCAACCCGCCCTGCACAAATCTCCTAGATGCGACATTGCCCCCAGATTGCCAAGTCGCAATTTCCCGAAGCGCTAGTGGCACATCGGTATTAGTCTTCGGGTGAAACAAACTGATAGCCATTGGGCGATAGCCCCGGTTCTCGACGAATGTCGAGCAATTGAAAAACCGGGGCTATCGTCCAAAGGCGCGTTGGCGTGAATAACAGTTGCGGATGTGCTTAGTTTTGCTTTGATGACGAATGGTCATGAATGATTAACCATTTTCCATCGAATCGTTTCCAAATAAGCGAGAAATTGCCCTCAACAGGTTTGTCTCTTTCCAATTTCCAATTCCCCAACATCAAGACGGCATCGGCGCCTATTTCTTGTGACTCCAAATTGGAGAACACCAGTTTGCCCATAGTCTCACGATCTGGATATTTGGTTTTGTAGCGCTGAAGTGTATTCTCCCAGCCGCGTTCGGTCTGTCCACCCGAACAAAAAGTCAAACGCGAATCGTGCCAATATGGATTCATAAAGTCAGCGATGTCGCCGCGATTCCAAGCATCCGCTTGCTTTTTAACAATTCCTTCGAGATCAGCCCGCACAGCCTCGGATAATTGCATAGGAATGACGGGTGGGCTTCCGATGGCCTGCGTGGGAATGGACTGAAATTGGCAATGGATAAAAACCGCCAAGAGTGCAGGGAGGCCCACTAGAAATAGGAATCTGCGGACTAAACGCTTGGACATAACGTGGTTTCTTTTCTAAATTTTTCTAAACTTGTCTAAGCCTGCCCAACAGCTCCCTTAGTTAAGCGAACGAGGGCTTGCCTGAGTTCGCGAACTTTAAGAGGCATCGGGAGCAATACGTGTTTGAGATCAGTCTTTGCGCCGCGGATAATGTGTTGCTGCCTCGGATCCACGAGCATTACGACCGGCACGTCTTTGGTATGCTCTTGCTCGGTTAGAAAATTGAAAGCGTCGAGGGCAAGATTTCCAAGATCCGGTGCGCACAATACTACGCAATCTGCCGGTGCAGATTCGCCTTCAGCGAACTTGCCCAAGGCGCGAGCCGGGTCTCCGAATATAAGAACTCGGTAGCCACGTTTCTTAAGTTTTTCGCGCAGAATGTTTTGGAGCTCTTGTTTGCTCTCCACGACGATTAGCGTTTTCCCTTGCCCCTCTTGTGCTTCATCTGCGTCGATCGCTTTGATCTCATGAAGCTGAGCCTTTTGGTCGGTGCCTTGGTTGTCGAAATTCTTGATGGCGGTTTGAATGTCGCTCAACATCGCCCCCGGACTCTGGTATCTTTTTTCGGGTTCGAATTCAAGAGCTTTGTTACAGATCGCGTAAATGCAATCAGGCAAATTAGGCATCACTTGGTGAAGAGGCGGGATATCCAGAAAGCGTGAAACGTTTAGCCTTTGCATTCGGTCGCGTGTCTCGACCAACGCGGGCTTGCCGGAGACCACATTGTAAAAAATGACTCCCAAAAAATAGATATCGCTGCGAGGATCCCCTTTGCGAACAGACGTACCCCGTTCCAAGGCAGCATAGTCGATAGCGCGAGCACTCGGGCAATCCGCGATGGCTTCCGGCGACGATACATCAGCCAGTGCAGCCAATCCGAAGTCCACCAACTTGCAGCGGCCACTTGAGTGGACCAAAACGTTGGACAGCTTCAGATCCCGGTGCGTGATTCCTTTCTGAGAAGCAAAATCTAGCCCCGCGCAGATATCTTGCATGACTTTCAACGCTTCCAATGGCCCGAAGTTGCCGCGAATTCTGAGGATCTCTCGCAATGTCTCCCCCTCGACAAACTCCATAACAAGATAAGGCGATCGCGAGTCGTTTTCTATCTCATGAATCGTAACGATATTTGGATGCCGAAGTTGTAATCCCATTCGACCTTCGCGAAGAAACTGTTCGACGTCTGCAACTTGGTCTCGGTGCCGACGCCTGAGCACTTTGATGGCAACGACTCTCCCAGTCTCGCGATGGACAGCCCGAAAGACACGTGCAAACGTTCCAGCCCCAATCATGTAAAGGACTCGGTAGGGTCCATAGTAAAATCCAAGTCGCTCACCCGTCAACATTCGATCCAATTGGAAGTTGGTCAGGATCCCCTTTCGAAGCAATAGATTCTTCACTTCGTCGAGTTGAACTTCACTAGAACGAATCTCTCCCCAAAACCGATCAATCTCAGCTTGTGTTGCAAGCTCCAGATCGACGGCGCGCTGTGTGAGGGACCTTGGAGTAAATTCCATCGAATGATCGCAAATTAAGGGAGGATGCGGAAGTGAAACGTAGTTCGTTCGAAGCGGTAATTTCCACCGCATTAACCATCTAGACTAAGCCAAATGAGTCCTCTTAGCAAACCTATTAGGCTGGACTTTGAACGCAAGTCGATGAAGAAAACGAAAAGGCGAGTCGGATCAGACATAATTGTCCCAATCCGACTCGCCTCCAAGGAGTTTTTCGACGTGTCTTTTCTCGCGAGTCGGAGAATTCTAGAGGGAAAGTGGCGACTTTCAATCGAGATTACGCGAGTCCTGCACGTTTTTCGAATGCCTTCCGGTCGATCATCCTGGGTTTATCTCAATTGTCCTCTGGCTGGTTCTCATTGGAATCACCATTATCCCCCATCCATTGTTCGATTTGCCTTTGATAAGCATCGCGTTCTCGTCGGGTCGCTTCCAAATCGAAAACCAAGTACTTCATATCCAATCGGAGTTGACCAATCGAGTCTTGGACCAATTGCAAAATTTTTCGCCGGCGATTGGTGCTTTCTAAGACACGTTGGAAAGCGGGTTGAATGGACAGTTGCTGTGCCGGTGGGAGCGCTTCGATTACTTTTTGAAGATCAACCAATTCGCTTGGTGTGTCGATTAACAGGTTGACGGTCGATTGGGCTGCATGGCTCATGCGGATGTTCCTCGAGATTGCGATTGGTGATTGATTGCCGGAAGTTCGATTGGATCGAATAAAATTCAAGAATTGCAGTTGCCGTGCCGGGACATCGTGCATACGTCTCTAGCATTGTCGCTAAACTCGTGCTAGTCAAGGATTTAGGAAAACCGCTCCATTCGTTTTGGCTTCGCTAACCCGCAAGCTCGGTGGCTTTTCTGGAACGCGAATCGAACTAGAATCCATTCGTAAGTCATGCTAGAAGCAACACTTACGCATTTTATCGTAAGGTTGCCAAGCATGTTTACGTTTCTCCACTCAACTTTTGGGCATTGTCGCAAAAAGTCAACTCGTCGGCCACTTGGCGCGATTGGGTTGTGTTTGGCTGCGCTGATCGTCAGTTTAACTCGATCGGCCCATTCTCAGGTCTTCGATTCCTTTGACTCTGTTCGCCCTCAGTTTCGGTTGTGGCAGAGCGATGCAAAGGCGCAACTCTTGCCTAACCAGAAAACCGAACCTAGCGTGGAAAGTATCGCGATCGCATATGGAAATGGAACCTTTGCTCATCTGATTTATCCGATCCAACGTTGCGCAGTCATCGAGGACCTGACTGCATCCATCAAAATTCGTTCCGCGCAAAGCGGCTTGAAAATTGGCTTGCGAGTCGTATTCCCGAGAAGCACGGACCCGGCCACTCGCGATCCTCTCGTTGAAGTACTTCTGGGGACCCCTACCGAGGGTGGAGGGCGATGGTCTACATCGACCATCAACAATATCATGAGTCAATTCGAAAACCGTGTGCGCGTTCTTCGAGCACAATACGGACCTAGCATCGAATTGCAGGACCCGTACGTCGATGCCGTCATTTTGAGCCTGTATTCCCTGCCCGGCACCATTACTTTGCAAGTGGATGACTTGCAAGTGGAAGGGATGATTGCCCCGTCGTTAACCGACCCTCGCGACTTTCCGATCGACGGGATGTCAAATCCGTCCAAGCAATCCGTTCCGGAACAGCTTCGCAATTTGCAAGCAAGCGTTCCTCGCTGGATTCAACATCAAGGCGAGAGTCTAGACTACCTAAAGTCCATTGGTTTCAACGCAATCGTCACCAACCGAGCCAACGATCCATTAGTGATGGAGCAGGCAGCACGATCGCAAATGGGAGTTATTGCGCCGCCGCCCGACTTCGTTCCAGCAGAGAGCTTGGCGAACAACTATCAACACATTCAAGGATGGCTGCTCGGCATGCAACTCGATCAATCGCATGTCGAGGCAACCCGTAGTCTCGTTTCCAAGCTAACCCGCTTTCCGCAATCGCTGGCTCGGCCAATGATTGGCGAAGCGATGGAGATGTATGGCCCCTACAGTCGACTCAGCGACTTGTTGGCGGTCCCATTGCCACTACCGACTCGTGTACGATCGTCTCGCGAATCCGGCGGCATCATGCAGTCAGATCTTAGGCCACTCGCGGGACGTTCCAGTCCATTGATTTCCATTGCAACACAATTGCCCAATGAATGGATTTCCCAAAAGGCGATGGCTGAGCGAGCCCTGGACGGCGGAACCGAAAACACATCGGACTACGATTTGTTGCAAGTAAGATTGCAAGTCTACCGAAGCATGATGCAAGGTGCGCGGGGCTGGGTGTTTCGCTCGGGTGCTCCCTTGGACTCAGGTGACTTGACGTCGATTGCCCGCAGTCAAGGATACGCTGCCATCAATCAAGAAATCGAGTTGCTTATGCCTTGGATCCGAGCTGGTCAATCCTCATGGCAAACGCTGACTGTGGACTCCCCAGATCATGTTGGGGCGATTCTTGAAACACCGAATAGCCAGCTCGCAATCATAATGGCTGCTGGTCCAATGGATCAAATTTGTTCCGTCGCACCTAAAACAGAAAGAATGCAAGTGACTTTGCCTGTTTCGGGACAGTTGCGAAATGTGTTTCGAATCACGGATGGCGAACTAGAAATGATTCGCCCTCAACAATCTCCAAACGGAATCGTTATCACCATCGAACGTCCGGCATTGGTTGAGTTGATTGTCAGCGTTAATGATCCTAAGCCCGTCGAGTATCTTCGAGGCCAGTTGAACGCACTTGCACCTAGCCTTGTTGAATCGCGAATCGACATTACGCAGCAGGTGCTTGAAATCGCTCAAAGGACCCTCAACGCGAGGCAGGTTGCAACCCGAGATCCTCAATGGGATGAAATCCGCAGCGCAGAGTCCTTGATTCGAATGTCAACATCCCAGCTTGCAAGATCCAAAATCCCGCTGGCTTTAAAAGCGTCCGATCAAGCATTGTTGATATTGCAGCACATCGTTCGCGATGCATGGAACGACGCATCGGAGCAATTCAGTGCTTTTCAAAGCAGCCCACTGCTGGTTTCCCCTCTTTCGTTGCCTTTGCACTTCGAATTCAATCGCTTGCTCGCTGGTCGAAATTGGCAATCGATTGACTTTCCCGGAACTCCGTTCCGCAGCACCGAGGAGTTCACTCGCTCGCAATGGCAAGTGGTTCGGCGACTTCCCGACTCGATTCAAAGCGATTGCACCATTGGGGCGTTGGGCCCCGACGGCAAACCAACGCTCGTATTGTCGACACGCCCGATCAAAAACCAACCGATCCCGTCCGGTTATGCAGGGGTTGCTTTACGAGTCTCCTCTCCTCCGCTGGTGGCACCTATCGGATCGTTGATCCATATTAAGGGTTTGGTGCGAATACAGTCACTGCCCGGCGAGTCGCAAAGCGGATTATTGGTCTGCGACAGCATCGGAGGAGAAACGCTGGGACAATTGATCTCATCTGCAGATCCATCCCAAAGCGAATGGCGCCGTTTTGGCTTGATCCGTTTTGTCACGCAACCAGACGGAATTCAGCTTCATCTTGAAACAAGGGGGCAAATTCACGCGATTATTGCGGGTCTCGAAGCTGAGATGATCATACCTTCCCGACCAGCAGGGTTGCCTACCAGGCCTTTCGATCCCGATGAGGTTTTTCCAGCAAGTCCGAATTCAAACCCGATCAACGTCTCAACTCAATCGACGGGCAAGACGATTCGGCAGCCAAACTAGCGACCAATCGATGAGCACCATTCAAACGCAAACAACTGTGTCGCGGCTAACCGCAGCCATCCCATCCGCCATTGCTGTATTGGAAGTTGCCGGACCTCGAGCGGCAGAAATCGTCGAGCAATGCTGGCGTCCAAATCAAGGTACAAATCACCTCAATTTGAATCGAATCCGTTACGGATTCACCTTGAACAGCAATCAAGAACCGGGAGAGTCGATCGTTGTTTGTCGAACAGAATGGAATCGTATCGAGATACATTGCCATGGCGGCAGAATGGCATCCGATCAGATCGTTCGAGAGTTGGTGCGACATGGGGCCGTCGAGCAGTCCGCAGCGGAAAGTATTGGGCGTGAGCTTGACGACGAGATTGCAAACGAAGCGAGAGAAGACTTGACCAAAGCTTCAACACTTCGATCCACTTCGATACTTCTAGATCAGATGCGAGGAGCGCTAGGGAACGAATTTCAATCGATTCGTTCGTTGATGAACTCAAAACAGCATTCCGAAGCGGGTTCTCGATTGCGTTTGCTCCTTGGCAGATTTGCCGTAGGTCGTCATCTGCTTGCGCCCTATTTTGTGGTGCTGGCGGGCCCCCCGAACGTTGGAAAAAGCAGTTTGCTCAATCTCCTATTGGGATACTCCAGGGCGATAGTGCATGAGCAAGCCGGTACAACGCGAGATTTGCTTTCAGAAAGATCGAGCTTCGATGGCTGGCCCATTGAGCTTGTCGACGGAGCCGGAATCCGGGAGCGAGGGATGGCCGAGGACGATATTGAAGCGATAGGTATAGAACGTACCCTTCAACGAATCGGTGAATCCGATTGCTTGTTGTTGCTCGTTGACTCCGTTTCTGGCTGGACCAATGTCCACGAGAGAATCTTGAATCATCCGCGAGGCCAAACCATATTGGTCCGCACTAAATCGGATCTTGCCATCGAGACCGCGAGCGATCGGTCGTTTCGACTTGCTCAGGAAATTGCGAGATTGGAATCCGACGGGAAAGTTGCCTCGGTGGTGGAAACGAGCGCGGTGAATGGTTTCGGACTCAAAACACTGATGGAAACCATTGTGGCGGTATTGGTACCCCAAAGCCTGCAACCTGGCGATGCGGTGCCATTTCGAAAACGTCACTTGGATTGGATCGAGACGAATCTGGCGAAGATTCCATAAACCGACGGTTATCATTGAGCACGTGCATAACACGGTCCGCCGCTCGTCGTGCGGTTTAGCCTAAAAACCTGAACGAACCGCCGCACAAGGCCGGCGGGATTCGAAATACCCCAGGCTTGCCCTAGGGATTTGTTATGTTTTTTGGCTAATCGAGGCCGCTGATCGACGCACCGTCTGACTATGCTAATCAACCTGACTGCCCAAGTTATGATCGCCCCCTTTTTTGCCGCCAAATCATTGCTGAACTCAACCGCCAGCGCCTTCGTATTCCTGTTGTGCCTCCTTCATCCGCCTGATATATCCATCCGCTGATAAAGAACGCTCAAATGCTTATCTGCGAAACGAACGTAAGTCCGACCATGTCTCAAAAAATAATCTACCGGTCTTTTTATGCGACACTTGCTGTAGTGATTGTGGGGCTTGCTGCGACCATTTTTGTTTGTCAAATGCGGAATTTGAGCGGTAATCTTCAGTCGGGCCTGGGAGGCTTTTATGGGGGAGGAGGCACCCTGATCATCGCCGGAGGCGGCATTCTGCCCGAAGAGATCCCTGAGCGATTTTGCAAACTTGCAGGAGGCGCACGCGCAAGGCTTGTGGTTATTCCGTCCTATGACGCAACTCCACAAGAGGAAAAAGCGATCATTCGAGAGTGGAAACAGCGGCGGGCCGCATCGGTTGATGTTGCTCAGTCGCGCTCACGCGACGATGAAGCGAGCTCGTTATTAGTCTCCAAGATCAGGAATGCGACGGGAGTTTGGATGACAGGGGGCGAACAAGCAATTCCTGCAAATTACTATCCTGGCACGGAAGTAGAGGATGAGCTCATGAAACTCCTAGAACGAGGTGGTGTTGTCGGCGGAACATCTGCCGGAGCAGCCATCATGTCGCGAATCATGATCGAAGAAGGACGCCTGGAAGCAAAGACCCGTCAAGGACTTGATCTATTGCGAGGTGCGGTCATCGATCAGCACTTTATGCAACGAAACCGTCTCACGCGATTGCGTGGCGTTTTGGATCGACATCCAGGCGCAATTGGGATTGGGATTGACGAGGGGACTGCCCTCGTTGTCAAAATGGATTCAGGGCGATTGAACGTTATCGGCAAATCGTATGTAATGCTCTGGGCTCCATCCGAAACCGCTTCGCCACATCGCGCCGAATTCCTAAAAGCTGGGGACACATTCGATTTGGATGAGCTCGAATGGGACAATTCACCGCTTGAATATCATATGTAGTTCGGCCACGAGATAGCTCGCAAGTCGCAAGCAAAAGGTTTCTAGCAAGTCATTGCGTTTTTTCAGTTACAACATTATGCCTCAACCTCTCATTGGAATCGTTGGCCTCGGATACGTCGGGCTGCCTCTCGTGCGTGCCTTCGTTTCGTGCGGAGCGTCAGTGATCGGCTTTGACGTGGATGAACGCAAGGTTGACTCGCTTCATCAAGGGAAAAGCTACATACGCCACTTGGATTCCTCTTGGCTCAAAGTTGCGGTTGAAAACAAGACATTTCGGCCAACCCATGATATGAGCCGTTTGGACGAACCAGACGTCATTATTATCTGCGTCCCAACCCCGCTCAACGCGAGTCGGGATCCAGATATGTCTTATATCGAAAACACAACCATAGCCATTGCAAAGAAGCTCCGAGCTGGGCAACTGGTTGTTCTGGAAAGCACAACCTATCCAGGCACAACCCGTGACGTCGTCAAACCGATCTTGGATAAAACAGGATTGAAATGCGGGTCGGACTACTTTCTTGCGTTTAGTCCCGAGCGAGAAGACCCAGGAAACCAACACTTCACAACCCAGACAATTCCCAAGGTCGTTGGTGGGATTGACAAGGCGAGCTTGTCACGCGCAGTGGAAGTATACTCGCTCGTCATGAAGCATGTGGTTCCGGTGGCGAGCTGCGAAGTCGCCGAAGCATCCAAGATTCTTGAAAACACTTATCGAAGTGTGAACATCGCGATGGTGAACGAGTTGAAGCTGCTGTTCATGAAGCTCGGCATCGACATATGGGAAGTCATCGAAGCGGCCAAGTCAAAGCCGTTCGGATTCCAAGCATTTTATCCCGGACCAGGGCTTGGTGGGCACTGCATCCCGATCGATCCGTTTTACCTCACTTGGCTGGCACGTTGCCATGAAATGCCTACTCGGTTCATTGAACTAGCCGGCGAGATAAACACTTCTATGCCGCGATTCGTCGTAGATCGTGTCGCGGAGGCACTGAACTGCCTCGGCAAGGCAGTCAATGGAGCGAGAGTTGGCATTCTTGGCGTCGCATACAAGAAGAATATTGATGACCCGAGAGAGAGCCCCAGCTTTAAGTTGATGGAATTGTTGTTGGAACGCGGAGCCATCCTTTCCTATTCGGATCCACATGTACCGACGCTGCCTAAGATGCGGTCGTTTCATGTGCCAACCTTGTCTAGCCAAGATCTTACTGCCGAGTATTTGAGTGAAATGGATTGCGTGTTGATTGCAACGGATCATTCGGCATTCGATTATGAGTTCATCGTTGCGCATTCCAAGCTAGTCGTAGACACCCGAAACGCCACCCTCGGCATCAAGGCACCCAAGGGACGAATTTGGAAAGCTTGACCGCACACGGCGCTCGCTAGCCCGTTGACGTTTTTCGCGAATAAGTGGCCAACGCTTTCAGCTTGCGAGACAAAAACGCAAGCTGGAAGCGTACACCAAACTCGCATTATATGTAGGGTCGGAAATGGGGCCAATCGAATGGCAAGTTTAGTGGCTAATCCGTAGGGAACACTAAATCTAGTAAGTCTCGCGGAAGCGGTCCGATTCGGTAAAATGGCCCCACAATCGCGACTAGTCTTCGACTGGTTGCAGAATTTCTCGCCTCCTTTCGATGGCATCTTGAAATGGCAACAGAGCAAAAGCGTATCCGAAAAGATGATCCGTCCAAGGGGAAAAAAACGCCTACGACGCACATTCTCGATCGCTCTCCGCCATTCGATTTGTCGGCGGAAATGGGAGTGCTTGGGAGCCTACTGCTGAATCCGGACGTCGCCAACGAATTAACGTTGACCATTCGACCGGACGATTTTTACGATGACGCTCATCGCAAGCTTTACGCGACGATGGCGAACATGTTTGACACCGGGCGAAAAATCGATGTTACGTTGCTTGTCAGCGAACTCAAATCGGCTGGCGATTTCGAACTGATCGGTGGTGCTGCGTATCTGGCAAAACTCGCCAACAGCGTCCCCAACGCGGCACACGCGGTCTATTATGCACAAATCGTTCGCAGTAAAGCGACACTCCGCCGATTGATCGACGCTTCAACGTCGATTCTATCGGACGCGTACGACGAAAATTTCGATGCGAAAGAGCTGGTTTCCCAAGCCGAACAACGTATCTTTCAAATTCAAGACGAGCGAAATGCGAACTCGGCAGCGTCTGTTTCCGAAGTCCTCAAAGCAGCCATGACTCGGATCGATTTGCGAATGCAAGGTGAACAGTTGCAAAACGGAGTTGCAACCCATTTCACCGACTTTGACGAAATGACCGGCGGACTGCACAACGGCGAATTGATTATCCTAGCCGCTCGTCCCAGTATGGGTAAAACTGCATTTGCGATGAACATTGCAGAACAGGTGGCGATGAAGGACAAAGCTCCAACACTTTTTGTCAGCCTGGAAATGAACGCGATCGAATTGGTCGATCGCTTGCTTTGCTCGGTTGCAAAGGTAAATGGTTCGCGACTCCGTGTAGGCACAATCACTCCGGACGACCAAAAACGACTTCTCATGCACGCAGCCAAAGTCGCGCAGGCTCCCCTTTACATCGATGACGCTCCAAGTCGCACGGTCAGCGAGGTGGCGGCCGTCGCGCGACGCATCACACAACAGGAGTTGCGAAAGCCAGGTGGACGGAAACTAGGCCTAATCGTCATCGACTATTTGCAGCTATTGAATCCGGACAACCCCAAGGATCCACGACAAGAGCAAGTAGCCAAGATCGCTCGTAGGCTGAAAATGTTGGCTCGGGAACAAGACGTGCCGATCCTTTGTTTGTCTCAACTCAATCGGCAAGCAGAAGACGGTAAAGACCATCGACCCAAACTAAGCCATCTTCGCGAGTCAGGTGCGATCGAGCAAGATGCGGACGTTGTCATGTTCGTCCACCGCGAAGGCTACTACCATCGAGGTGAAGATAAAGCCCAATTCGAGGGACAAGCCGAAATCATCATCGCTAAGCAGCGAAATGGTCCGATTGGGGACATCGAACTCATCTGGGAGAGCGACTACACTCGATTCCTCAACAAAGCGCCAGAGCGGCACGAAGAGTTCAGTAGCTACAGCGATTTCTCAACGCCCGGCGGGTACTAAGCACATCGGTATGAGTCTTCGAGTGAAACAAACTGATAGCCATTGGGCGATAGCCCCGGTTCTCGACGAATGTCGAGCAATTGGAAAACCGGGGCTATCGCCCAACGGCGCGTTGGGTTGAAAAACAGTTGCGGATGTGCTTAGTATTCCGCTTTGCGGTACGCGATTGTAGTACTCGACGCGGACACCAACGCATTTACGAGTACGATACTTTCTGCGATTAATCCGAATGGAAACCAATCGTACCGCCGTATGTTGACACACATGCGGCAGTCCAATGCTATAATCAACCCATGTCGCAGCGTCATCTCCGACTGATGAACTTGGTTGTGGAAACATAGAAAGCGATGATGATGAGACGAACCGTTGGAGTATTGCTCCTTATAGCGTGTGTTGCATTGGGAGCCACGTTTTGGAAACGGATGCGGAATCGTGACGCGCATGCACAGATGGTGGCATTGTTGCAGGAAGTCTTAGAGCGTACACCATTTGAGAACAAGTATCTAGGAAATGCGGATCTACTCGAACTAAACGAACAAATACGAGGGACAACGTCGATATCGGAGAAGGTTTCCTTGTTGTGGGCACGCGCGCCGATTGAATTGAGATTAGGAAAGACAGACGATGCTATTGTCGATTTGAAGGAGTGCATGGAATTGGTTTCCAACTTCAAGAATCGAATGGATCCTAAAGATTTTCAACAGTTTGAAGCTGAGCTTTACTTCGCTCTGGCGGTTGCGAATTTCCGCAAAGGTGAAACGGAGAATTGCGTCTATTGTCGAACTGGCGAAAGCTGCATCCTCCCTATCAAGGGGAGTGGTGTTCACACTGCGACAACCGGGTCTCAAGAAGCCATCCGGTATTTGCGAGAAGTATTGCAGCGAAATCCGACGCATCTTACGGCGAGATGGCTACTGAATATAGCAAACATGACTTTAGGAACGTATCCGCAAGGATTGCCGAACGAGTTCCTAATAGCCCCTGCGACGTTCGAATCAGAAGTCTCGTTTCCACGTTTCGACAACGTTGCGTCCACCGTTGGGTTAGACACGTTTGGGCTTGCTGGTGGCACTGCGGTGGACGATTTTGACGGAGACGGCCTGCTGGATGTGATTGCATCCGATTGGAACACGAATGCGGAATTAAGGTACTTTCGAAATGAGGGAAACGGGGTATTCGCGGACCGGAGCCATGAAGCTGGATTCAAGGGGATTTTTGGCGGTCTGAACGTGAGACACGCAGATTATGACAACGACGGCGATTTAGACATTTTGGTCCTTCGCGGCGGATGGATGACTCCCGAGACGCTTTGCGCGAATTCATTGCTCGAAAATAACGGGAAGGGTGTGTTTCGGGATGTGACGCTCACGGTGGGACTTGGGACATTGCATTCTCAGACACAGTGTGCAGACTGGGCCGATTTTGATAATGATGGCTACTTGGATCTTTACGTGGGAAACGAAAACTCTCCCAATCAACTTTTCCGAAACACGGGTGTAGGAACCTTTGTGGATGTCGCATCGCGTGCGGGAGTCACGAATATGCGATACGCGAAAGGGGTTGCGTGGGGTGATTTTGATGAGGACCGCTATCCGGATCTTTATGTTTCCAATTTAGGAGGACTAAATCGCCTCTATCACAACAATCAAGACGGGACGTTCACGGACATTGCTCCCAGTGCCAAAGTCTCCTATCCCATGGAAAGCTTCCCCGTGTGGTTTTGGGATTTCAATAACGATGGAGCCCTTGATATTTTTGTGGGTGCATATGACCTGAAACACGGGATAGAAGGCTTCGTGGCAGATTTTCTGCACTTACCACACGAAGCAGAAGTTGACTGTCTCTATCAGGGGGATGGCAAAGGGAACTTTTTGAATGTTGCCAAGGAGTCTGGCGTGGGACGAGTGACTTTACCCATGGGATCCAACTTTGGTGATATCGATGGGGATGGATTCCTTGACTACTATTTGGGAACGGGTTACACCGAGTACGATGCATTGTTGCCCAACCGAGCATTCCTAAATGATGCGGGCAAGCAGTTTCGCGATATATCGATGGCCAGCGGATTGAGTCATCTACAAAAAGGCCATGGTGTCTCCATCTCCGATATCGACAACGATGGAGACAACGACATTTTCATTGTCCTGGGTGGAGCCTTTCCCGGCGACGGTTTTACAAACGCATTGTTTGAGAATCCCGGATTCGGCAATCATGGGATCACAATACACCTCGCGGGAACCAAAACGAATCGAAATGCAATTGGCGCACGCATTCGGATTGTCCTTGATGAGTCGGGACAGAAACGCACAATCTACCGATGGATAAGCAGTGGCGGAAGTTTCGGCGGAAATTCATTTCGTCAATTGATAGGCATTGGAAAGGCCGACAAAATTGATCTCATTGAAGTCCATTGGCCAACTTCTGCATCGAATCAAACCTTTCGAGATGTGGCGATAGACCAGTCGATCGAAATTACGGAAGGTCAACCCGACTTCCGAACCATTTCCGCACCAACGTTTCATTTGAAGCATCAAACTCACGATGACTAAGAATTCTTTGCCTCCAACGGCTTAATCGCATTGCCATCGGCAGCCGTTTCAGTTGGTGTGCGATTTTTCATCAAGTCTCAACGCCTGGTGCAAAATGTTGCGCTCGATCTGTACGAGCTCAACAAATACCGCAGGGTCTTTCAAACGTGATAACCGCAGTGCAATAATGCGTCAAAAACGACGTACGTCAATAGTGACGTATTTGTGATTCCGCGTACGTGGCGTTTTTTATGGAACCGGGTTTCGCAATTGCTTGCGGTTTGATCTTGCTGCCCCATTGGGGCCGAAAGACATAGGAGCTCTAACTCAGGTTAGCCCTGCGACTCATGACTGCTATTTCTTCAGCAACGCTTGGGCTTTCGATCTCAGCGATGGATTCTTCGATGCAAGAAGTCCGTCTATCAGGAACTTGGATATCTCGCTCTTGTCGATCCGCTTGCTGTCGATCGCATCCAACAGTCCGGACAGGCGGTCGTCATTTCGCCCTAACGCCTCGATTGCCAGTCGACGATTGTTTGCATTGAAATCCATCATATTTTCCTTTAGCCATGTAGTAACCACCGGCAGATCGACATCGCCCAAACCACTCACAGCACCCATCTGCAATTCACCATCCACACCCTTGGACAAGTATTTCCGCAATTGATCGAGGTGCAATTGGGTTGGGTCCAATGGAATGATGCGGAGCGCATCGTACCGCGTCCCCTTCCGCACACGCTCGTCATCGGCCATTTTTGCTGCCAGATCAAGGCAGCGCTGCCAACGTGTTAACAAATCTGCTTCGTTCTTCATAATCTCCTTCAATCGCGCGCGTGGCCAGTGTCCTGTTTGCGACAAGCCATTGATCACGCCACCACCAATGACTACCGCTTGCCAATCCCGCAATGGTTGTCCTGGCAGCGGCAAGGAAGCTCGCAATAGTTCGCGCAGAACCTGGGTGTCATTTTGTTTCCCAGCCGCAATGGCCACATTCCATATCCAAGGTATGCGTCGATACTCTTCGCTCTCGTCAAATGGCAAATCCTTTGTCATGGCTATCACTAACTCTGCGGCTCGACTGACATTGGAACTGACTAAGGCCATCCGTGCATCTTTGGTTTCCGTTTCGTCCAGAATTCGAGCAGCGGTTTCAGCTAATGCGACGCGATCCGTGGATGGATGCATTTCCATGGACCGCAGAGGCTGCCCAGCCGGAACCAAATAGATTGCTCGCAAATCCAGTAGTGCGCCTCGTATCCCCTCTGGACCGGGCCGCAGGGTGAACCGCTGAACACCTGACGGCAATCGAATCGTCCCGATTTTCTTTTGTAAATAGTTAGCCCAATTGATGGTCGATTCGGCGATCCCCGTGATTCGCTGATCTCCGCTTTCCAGAACGAAACTATTTCCAGACGAGGAATCGTCGCATGCCCAGTCAAGCCAAACATCGAACTCAGTCCCCTCCGCCAACTCGACGTTCCACAGGACATAGTCGTCGTTGACGTTCCACATCCCAACATTTTTGTACGGCTCTTCAAACGCAATGGTTGTGCCGTATAGCTCCGCCACCTGAGCCGACAGAACCGCCACTTGATTCATGGGTACAACCGTCGTGGGTGTGTTCCCTGGAAAAACCCTTCGACTCCCTCGCCAAGTATCGAGGTAGGCCAGGACATCCGACATGTCCTGTTTCGACAAAACCTTTTCCAGTCCTTCCGGCATTAAACTCAATCGATTGCTCACCAATTGCTCTAGGTCTACGCGAGCAAACGATTCATCTTTGGCATCGGGACCTCGCAGCGTCACACTTGTTTTCGTTTCGGCCAACAGTAGCCCTGTGACAGAACGTCCGTTGTCTGTTCTCGCTAGGTACGCAATGTATCGGCTGTCTAGGTTGCGATTTGGATCGAGAATCTCTTGCAGCAAAAATTCATGCGACTTGGATGCAACAGCCGTCAAGTCCGGGCCAACGGCATACCCCTCTTCACCAAGCCGATGGCAAGTACCGCAATTCTTTTTAA
>JAIPFP010000137.1 GCA_021736575.1 Pirellula sp.
GCCCCAAGGGGGCGAACTGGGATAGCCCAGGGCAACGCCCTGGGTTCGATGTTCAAGATCCTCGCGAGCCCTGAAAGGGCGGGACCATGTTTGTGCCGCCCCTTCATGGCTTGATGAGATGACGACGCGATCCCAGGGCGTTGCGCTAGCAGCCTGTGCTACGGGTATATCTCAGTCTGCCTCTCGCCTAAACAGGTGATCAGCGAGAAGTGTCGGAATCAACGCTGAAATAGCCGCAGAAATGGCCTACATGTTTCCAGATCGCTTCAACTGCATGCTGAGAATGCTCCGCGAAATCAATGCGTCTCAGATCGGAAAAGGTAAGTCTGCTGGGATACCAACGCTCAACCAACTGCGTTAATTCCGATATGCACGCAGCATCCGCTCGAAAGCCCTTGTTCAAATGAGGTAGTTGAGAACTGCTCAGCGACGCTCGCAATCTAAGACAAGCCGGCCCTCCGCCATTCGCCATGCTTTCGTTCAAGGACATGAAATGCACTCGCTTGATCGGATTCGTTGCATCATCGATCCAACTTTGGATCAGCGCCATACAGGGCACAGACTCTCTGCATTGCTCAGGGCAAATCAATTGCATTGCGTCCGGATCTGTCGATATCAACTGACTATTGAATAGATACGTTTTCACGGCTTCGTCCAACGACAATTGACTCTCGGATACAAGAATTGTTTTTAGCTCCAAGTTTGTCTTGCTGTGGAATCGAGAAGCGAGCGATGCGATGACAGTATCGCTATGCTCAAAGGCATGCTCATGATAGATCAGCAAGTTGCCATTGCTCATGGAAATCACATCGTTGTGGAAAACCCCAGCATCGATGGCTTGAACCGTTTGCTGAACAAAAAACAGGTCGGATTCCATTACTTGTAGTGCTTTGGCAACCTGTCGCGACGCAAGTTCCGACTGCCGACCCATAAACTGCCGACCCATAAATCGGCTTCCGCTGTTTTCCGACGGCGGCCCATAGACAAACAAATGAACGGCATTCAAACCTGCACGATCGCAAACGCGGATGTGATTGGCTGCTCCTTCATCACGCAGCGGAAAGACCGACGGAAGGGGTTCATGGACGATCGCGTCTGGCACTGCTGCAAAGAGTGCTCGAAGCTGATCTCGCCGATCCATGGTTTCCTGCCCACGATGCAGATTGCAGCACAAGTTGGCTGGTACGAGTTGCAAACGTTGATCGTGAGTATCACAACTTGGCGCCACGGTTGCCGCGTTTGCTGTCCACATGAATGCCGAACTGGTTGCTGCTGATAGCAACGTCGGTGACAGATCAAAGCACCGCTTGAGCGCATCGGCTCGATCGCCCGTAAAGCCGAGCGATTCGAGCCAAGGCCAATTGGGACGCATCAAGGGTGGCAAGTGAAACTGGGGTATTCCCAAACTATCCAGCAGATGCATCTTGGCAAGACCTTCAAGGGCCGCTGCCCGGGGATTGGAGTCCTTTTGTCGACTTGAGTGGCTTGCGAGATTACCAACTCCCAAGCCGCCATAATGATGCGTTGGCCCGATCAAGCCGTCGATGTTAATCTCCGTGAAGTTCAATCTCATCATCCTTAAATTCGCTCGAGCCCGGGAGGCAAATTGGAGGACATGACAAGCTCTTGGTTTTCGATGGAAGCAACCGGATAACTGCAGTAGTCGGCTGCGAACGAGCCACTGGGGCGGTGGTTGCCGCTTGCGCCTATTCCGCCAAACGGCAATTTTCCACTGGCTCCCGTGGTCGGCGCATTCCAATTGATAATTCCCGCTCGCACATGGGAGGCAAAGTGTTCAAACGCCGCACGATCATCGCTTAATAAACCTGCAGCCAAGCCATATTTTGAGCGATTCGCCAGCTCGATCGCTTCATCGAGGTCGTTTACCACGTGCGCGATTGCGAGAGGCCCAAAGACCTCTTCATCGGAAGTAGAAACAACTTTAGATTGGAGCAAACCAGGGGACAGCATGGCATGATTGTCTCCAACGATCCTCGCTTCGTTCAGCACGACTGCTCCATGAGACTTGAGATCGCTTTGTGCATCCAAGATACTGTGGGCAGCTTGGTTTGAGACCAACGTTCCCATAAAGGGCTGCGGGTGGATCAACGGGTTTGCCACAGAAATCTGAGCGATCGATCGACTGAGGTCATCCAGGAAGCCACGGTTCTCGGGATGATTGACAACGAATAGTCGGCGCGCACATGTGCATCTTTGTCCGCTTGTGATGTATGCGGATTGGATAATGCTTGCAATCGCAGCTTTTTGATTGTGGATACGATCTACGACGAGCGGGTTGTTCCCGCCCATTTCGAGGGCTAAAAGGCACTCCGGGCGACCGGCCAACTGCTGATGAATTTGAACGCCTGCATGATACGATCCAGTAAACAAGACTCCGGCAGTTTGCGGCATGGAAACGGCCCTTTTCGCCTGTTCCACTGCGCCGTGAATACACTCGAGCACGTTTTCTGGTAGCTGCGCCCATCGCCATGCACGCGCGATCCAATCGCCGACGGCTGGCGTTTTCTCACTAGGCTTGAAGAGAATCGTGTTACCAGCCAACAACGCGGGGACGATGTGAGCACCGGGCAAATGGAGTGGCAAATTGTATGGGCCCAAAACGATCATCGGACCCAATGGACGGTAGCGAATGACGGACGCAGGGTTGTTTGTCAAGTCCCTGGTTATCCAACGACGTGAGCGAATCGCATCGATGGCGTTATCGACTTTCAAAATGGATGTCGTTACTTCAAGATCGCTCTCCCAAAGCGGTTTGCCCGACTCCAAAGTGATCGTCTTGGCAATGTCAACTCGATTGTTTCCGAGGAACGACGCGAACGCCCTTGCAATGGCAGTTCGTTCCTCGAGCGACGTACGCGACCATTCAAAAAACGCACCATTCGCTCGATCCATGGCCGATTCGATTTCGGTCGACGATGCCCAATCACCTGTCCAAGTGATCGAGTTATCAACCGGGCTTATTCGATGATGCGTATCTTGATTTGAATTGTTGTCTTTCGATTCCATTGGGCGTATAGTTCGCGTTCACTCGTTTTGAATACTGACACTGGCGATTCCAAGCCAACGTTGGATGAGATTTCGACTGACGTGGATGTCTTGGATCCGTCGAAATGCGACCACCACTTCTTTTCGAAACAGAAGCCCTAACTGCACGGGGATTGTGTGGTCATCGCCTCAATATAGCATACAGCACAAGGCATGCGGGATTCGAATACCACAGGCTTGACCTGTGGATTCTTTGACCGTAGTCCCCAATCGCCAATTTTTTGAGTTATCATATCGTTCTATGAACGCCTCGAAACAATCGTTTACCTTTTCCACCGAACCTTGGCTTGTAGGTTTGTCGTTCGTCATTTGTGCTTTGACGATAGCTATGGCCTACTTTGCTTGGCGTCGCAGCGGCTATTCCAAACCCGTTTTTTGGCTTGAGCTATTAAGGTGCTCGATCGTCATTGCGGGAGCCTTTCTTCTCAATCAGCCGGAATGGGTTCAGGAGTTTCGATCCGACGAAAAACCCGCGTTGATTATTTTGTCGGATTCGTCGCAAAGCATGCAGACCAAGGATGTTTTGGTGAAAAGCGAATCTGGCCAAAGCGAAGTTCAGTCTCGGGCCGATGCCGCGTCTCCCTTTCTCCAGGCCGACGCATGGAAGTCTTTGGCTTCTCGCATGGACATTAAGTTTAATTCGTTTCCCAGCGATGGCACGAAGGACGGAACGGATCTATTCGCCGCGCTGAGCAACACCATCGAATCTTCGCAACGAATATTGGGGGTCGTATTGATTTCGGATGGCGATTGGAATTCGGGCCAGTCGCCGGTGAGCGCGGCGATGCGTTATCGAGCCCAAGGCATACCGATCATTTCGATTCCAGTGGGAGCCTCAACGCGATTGCCAGATGTTGAGTTGCTCAGCGTCGATACTCCGACATTTGGCATTACCAACAAAGCGGTTCGGATTCCGTTCACGATCGAATCGGCGCTCCCTCGCGATTACGTGGCGAATGTTGTGGTGACGAGTTCGGATGGAGAGCGCATCAACAAGGAAGTTCGAATCACAGCCATGTCCAGAACCAGCGATTCGGTCGTGTGGACCCCCAAAAGCGACGGTGACTTCACATTGACAGTAGACGTTCCTCAACATCCGGACGAACTCATCACCAGCAACAATTCGATATCCACGCCGATCGCCATTCGGGCGGAACGATTAAAGGTTTTGGTGATCGATAGTTTCCCGCGGTGGGAGTATCGCTATTTGCGGAATGCGCTCTCCCGTGATCCTGGAGTGGAAGTGTCCTGTTTGTTGTTCCATCCCAATCTCGACAAGGTCGGTGGTGGTAACAAAGACTACATTAAGGAGTTTCCTGCTGAGATTGAGGAACTCGCCAAGTACGACGTTGTCTTTTTGGGGGACGTTGGTTTAGATCAGGGGCACCTGACGTTGGAGCAATGCAAATTGCTGCGGGGGTTAGTGGAGTATCAGGCTAGCGGCTTGGTCTTTATGCCAGGTTGGCAAGGGCGTGAGCATACGCTTGTCGACACGGCGCTCGATGCCTTGATGCCAGTCACGTTGGATCCTTCGCAGCCGTATGGATTCGGTTCGAAAACGCCGATGCGATTTGAGTTGACCGAAGCGGGGCGACGAAGTCTGTTAACGAAGCTTGCGGATACTCAAGATGAGAACTTGGACGCTTGGAACACGCTGCCGGGATTTCAATGGTACGCACCCGTCGTTCGAGCCAAGGCAGGAACCGAAGTGCTTTGCGTCCACCAGGAAATGAGCAACGAGTATGGACGAGTGCCATTGCTCGTGACAAAAACGTTTGGGGCCGGCAAAGTGCTGTTCATGGGTACCGATGGGGCATGGCGTTGGCGACGAGGAGTCGAGGACAAGTATCATTATCGTTTTTGGGGACAAGTCGTTCGATGGATGGCCTACCAGCGCAACATGGCCAAAGGGGAATCGATGCGATTCTATTTTTCGCCTGATCAGCCGGTATTGGGGCAGACGCTTTCTCTGCGAGCCAACGTAATGGAAACCAATGGGGAACCATTAGCGGGTGGCGACGTCACCGCTAGGATTGAGGCACCGTCGGGCAAGTTCAAAGCGATCCGTCTCAAAAGCGGAGGCGTGGACAGTTGGGGATCATTCGAAGGCCGATACGAAATCGAGGAGCCGGGTTCTCATTCGGTGATCCTGTCTTGCAAGCAGACAGGCGCGACACTGGAAACCTCCTTTTTTGTGCAGGGAGCAACCAAAGAACGAGTTGGGTTGGCGGCACGCCCCAAAGTCCTTGAAGAGTTATCAAAAGTGACCAACGGCAAAGTCGTACAGTTGACCGATAACGACATGCTGCAGACGTTTGTTGGAAATATCCCAGACCCACCCTCTATTTTGCGGAGACTGCAGTTGTGGTCTCATCCATTGACGATTTTCTTAATGGTGACAGCGCTTACGATCTTCTGGATCGGTCGAAAATGGGCTGGAATGATTTAGTTTTTTGCTTCGTTTTTCTTGCATTGCAACGTGGATGAGTCCATGCCATTTACGATTTCAGGCCGAGCATATTCGGCTGTTTCGAGCGAGTGATCAAAATGAAAATTGCTTTCGCATTCTTGTCAATCTGTGGATTGCTCTTTCCTGTCCTGTGCTTCAGTTTGCATTTTTCGCAACGCGGCGAAGCAGCGTGGCGAGAATTTTTTGCGGCACCTTTTGCCACTTGGGTTATCTCCGGATTCACATGGGACTTATTGATCACAGCCGCAGCATCCACGATTTGGATGTCGTCCGAGGCGCGTCGGCTGAAGATGCCTGGCTTCCATTGGCACTTCCTCGCTATTTTTCTAGTTGGCATCTGCTTCGCACTACCCACATTTCTTTTTCGGCGTGAAGGGTATCTAGCGAACTCCCGAAACAAGCAACAGGAAGACAAAGGATCGCAATAAAATAATGTGTCCAACAAAATGGCATGAACACAAGGCCAAGCGTTTGGCTCCGCTGGCCTTGTGCCATTGAATACGAGGTCGTGTAGTTTTCAGTCTGCCGCTTACCTTGGGCGAGGGGCAAATTGCTTTTTCCCAACCCGAAGCGTAACGGCTTGTTGATTTAATGGTAACCCGAAGCGTTAGAGCGTTAGCGAGGTATTGCAGTCGGCTCCTCGTACCAGATCCAGGCGTTATGCATTCGAGGAGTCGAGTGCTCGCCTTGCGATTGCATAGCATTCACGAATGTCGCTGATTGGATCCTTGGGATTTTCTTCGTACTCAAGTGAAAAGGCGCCATCCGCGGGGAAGTTTGTTTTCGCGAGCGCGTCCACAACAGCCGCGCAGTCGAGGTGTCCCTTGCCTAGGATTACACCCTTTGTCTTGTCTTGCATCTCAGCAAAGTCTTTGAGGTGAACCCCATAGAGACGTCCCTTTAACAGTCGAATCACATCCACTGGTTGTTCACCAGATCGGATGTAATGGCCAAGATCCGCGCATGCGCCTATCCTCTCATCTTTTCCTTCGATTGCACGCAGGACATCGATTGCCTTGTTGTATCGATGCGTTGGTCCATGATTGTGAATTGCTACACGGACATCGAATTCCTTTACGAGTCCATTCAAGCTGTCGAAGGAATCTGGATCTGGATCTGCAGAGAGAGTCTTGATGCCTGCGGCCTTGGCAAACTCAAACGCCTTGCGATTCGCAGCCGCATCTTTGGTAAATCGATTGACTCCATGAGCTGAAATCGTCAGATCAAGCTTTTTGACCATTGCTACAATTTCGGCAATCTTTTCCTTGGAAGAGTCTAAAGGAAACATGCCACTGTAGAACTCGACTTGATCAAAGCCGCAGTCTTTTGCATGTTGTAAAGCTTGATCGACTTTGAACTCTCGCAATGAGTACAACTGGATGCCCAATTTCAATTTCGATTTGAAATGGGTACTGAGTGCTTGTTTCCAGGGGTAGGCGGCTGCCAGCAGAGCCATGGATGCGGTTTTCAAAGTAGTACGGCGAGAGACATGTTGCATGGTAGGATTTCCTGCATTGGAAAAAGAGGGCTTGGACACTCCACCATTGTTTCATGAATGCTTCGAGGATACAAGCAGTCATCCACAATCGCTCTTGTCTAGAAAGTCTGCTTTTCGCGGCGGTCAACGCGGTGATGGCCTCATTACGCTAGAATACGCTCATGCTCTCCAGTGCCTCACCCAAATTTCACTCTTTCACATTCCAAAAAACATGTCCAGCGCTGCTGTATCGGACGCAATCACTGTAAAACAAGTCCGTTCTCTTATGGCCGACCAAGGAGTATCGTCCGGCAACCTTCCCGCTTTGGGTGACAAACGGCTCGTACAAGCGTCTCTAAAGCTCGCAACCCTATTGCAGAAGCGAGCCAGCCAATTGCAAACGCCTCAGGAACGTCGTCAACAAGCAGAACTGGATCGAATGCTCCAGCACCCTGAAGACAAATCAACGCTGACACAAATCACTGATCAAAGTTTTCGCAGCTCATCGCCCGGCCGCGTTGTCGACCAGATGGTCCACATTCTGGACGTCCAGGGTGTACCCCGATTCTTCAGTGTCTTTGATCAAGCGTTGTTGAAAGGGTTTCAATCCTTCGGCGAATACTTGCCAGGTGTCGCCGTGCCGTTGGTCAAAGAAAAGATGCGCAAGGAAACGGCCAACGTTATCTTGCCTGCTGAACATGACAAGCTTGCAGGTCATTTGCGTGAGCGATCGCAGGAAGGCCTTCGCATGAATGTCAACTTCCTCGGCGAAGCGATCCTCGGCGAACGCGAATCTCGACGTCGTCTCGATCGTTATTTGGCGGCTCTACAGCTACCTGAGATCGAGTGCGTCTCGATCAAGATCTCCACACTTTATTCGCAAATTTCACCGATCGCTCGAAAGCATTCCATACGCACGGTATCCGATCGTTTAGAGCTGCTCTATCGCGCCGCTGCAAAAGAGACCTTTGTCCGCTCCGACGGGCAGCGCATTCCCAAGTTTGTGTACCTTGACATGGAAGAGTACAGAGACCTACACCTGACCGCCGATATCTTCATGCATACTTTGTCTCGCAAGGGAATGGAGAATGTGCGAGGCGGAATCGCGTTGCAAGCCTATGTCCCCGACTCTAGCCTTGTGCAAGAGGCCATCACGCAATGGGCCGTCGATCGCTTTCATAAGGGGGGCTCTCCAATCACGATTCGGATCGTCAAGGGAGCCAACATGGAACTTGAGCGGGTCGAGGCTTCCGTGCGAGGATGGCCTCAAGCACCTTATCGCTCCAAGATCGAAACCGATGCGAACTACAAGCGAATGGTACTTTATGGATTGCGTCCCGAACACATCCCGGCCGTCCATCTTGGGATCGCGTCCCACAACTTGTTTGATCTCGCGTATGCGTTGGTGCTTGCATCGTCTCAGGACGCTCTCGGGATGGTTCAATTCGAGATGCTCGAAGGGATGGCAAACCATCAGCGCCGCGCGATGTTCGAGCTCACTCGCAGCGTTTTGCTGTATGCTCCTGCGTGTCAACGCGAAGAGTTCATCAACGCGATTGGCTATCTTGTTCGACGCTTGGATGAAAACACGGGTCCAGACAATTTCCTTAGGCACGCTTTCAAGATCGCTGCTGGCGGGTCGACTTGGCAGCGACTTGAAAACGGATTCCTCGAAGCGGTTGAACGAATCGATACCGTCTCAGTACAACCGCGTCGTCAACAAGATCGACGAGTCGCTCCGGAAATGCCTGCCAAGCCCAACAGTTGGCAAACGCTGATCAACGAACCGGACACCGATTTTTCCTTGGTTGCCAACGCGGAGTGGGCCCAGTCGATTGTCGAGCGCTGGCAACCTCAATGCGATGCTCGCGCTAACATCGTTCCACTATCGATCGGCAACCAAGAACGCCAAGGCGATGGAGTGCCATACGATTCGATCGATCCGTCTCGACCTGGAACCATTGCCGCCAGATATAACCAAGCCAGCCCACAACAGATTTGCAGTGCCGTCGATTGTGCTGAAGCCGACCCGTCCGGATGGCGCTCGATGGAGCCCGGCGAACGTTACCGAATCCTTCGCGACGTCGCACAAGAACTGCGAGTCGCCCGCGGAGAGTTGATTGGCGCCGCGATCGCCGATGCGGGTAAGACGATTCTTGAAAGCGACCCGGAAGTCAGCGAAGCCATCGATTTTGTGGAGTTCTACGCTCGGTGTGCTTTAGAACTTCAAAAGGACACTTCCCTCGGAGCGAAACCCTCGGGAGTCGTTGTTGTAATCAGTCCTTGGAATTTCCCAATTGCGATCCCATGTGGCGGGATCGCGGCTGCATTGGCTGCCGGCAACACCGCGATTTTGAAGCCAGCGTCCGATACGGTCTTGCCTGCCTATGTCCTGTGCCAGTGTTTTTGGCGGGCGGGTGTGCCGCGTGAAGCTTTGCAGTTCGTGCCTTGCAGCGGCGCGATGGCAGGCGAACACATGCTTCGCCGGCCTGAGATCGCGCGAGTGATTTTGACGGGCGGCACCGAGACGGCTCTGAAGATTCTGGATGCGACCCCATCGCTCCGTCTTTTGGCGGAAACGGGGGGCAAGAATGCAACGATCGTGAGCGGCCTGAGCGATCGCGACTTGGTCGTTAAGAACGTGCTGCACAGTGCGTTTTCGCATGCTGGACAAAAATGTAGTGCCACCTCGTTGTTACTCCTTGAAGAAGAGATTTTCCAAAGCGACGAGTTCCGAGAACAGTTTGTCGATGCAATCACAAGTCTCAAGGTCGGTTCGGCCTGGGATGTATCGACCAAAATGGGACCCCTGATTCGTCCACCCTCAGGCGATTTGCTGCGAGGCCTGAAGGAATTGGAGCAAGGTGAAAGTTGGGCGGTGTTGCCGACGCAGTTAGGTGATAACCCATGTTTGTGGACGCCCGGGGTCAAGTGGAATACGACGGCGGGCAATTTTACTCACATGACCGAACTCTTTGGACCTGTGCTGGGAGTAATGAGTTTCCGCCGCCTGGGCGAAGCAATCCAAAAGGTCAATGCGACCGGCTTTGGGCTCACCAGCGGTCTAGAATCTCTCGACGATCGCGAACAAAAAGTTTGGCGAGACTCCATCCAAGCGGGCAATTTGTATATCAATCGACCGACAACCGGTGCGATCGTGTTGCGACAACCATTCGGTGGCATGGGCAAGAGCGCATTTGGACCCGGTGCCAAGGCAGGTGGCCCCAATTATGTGGCGACATTGATGTCCTTCGGCGAGCAATCGATCGGGATCGCACAACCTGCATCCGGGCAACAACCAGAGTCCACCCCGCTCCGAAGCTTCTGGAACAGGCTGGATCGATCCAGCCGGTTGCTGCTGGATTTGCCAAGCTCTACGCCAGAACAGGTGACGCTGTTACGATCTGCGATTCTCTCGTTCGATCGATTCGCAATAGACGAGATATTAGTGGAACACGATCATTTCCATCTAGTCGGGCAAGACAACCAACGACGCTATTTGCCAGCATCACCCATGCGCATTCGAGTGCATGCCGACGACAAACCATGGGATATTGCCGCTCGATGTTTGGCGGCGATTGCAACCAACTGTCGCGCCACTTTGAGTTATCCCGATGGTACTCACGGTTCGACGGTCGAGGTGTTAGAACAACTTACTTCGGAATGGGCAGGTCGCATCGAATTCTTAGAGGAAAGCGACGGAGAGTTAGCGATTGCGATCCAGAATGGCCAAGTCATGCGGTTGCGCTACGCGGCCGAAGAGAGAGTACCTGAATCCATTCGTCGAGTGGCCAACCATCATCAAGTGTTTATCGCCGATCGTGCGGTTTCAACCTTGGGCCGAATCGAGTTGCTCTGGTATGTTGTCGAACAGAGTATTTCGTTCGATTATCATCGCTACGGCAACTTAGGCCCGCGGTCCACCGAGAAACGCGCGGAAACATTGTAGGCCCACCCATGATTGGCACCTCAACCAAAAAGCTTTTCCTAATGCGGCACGCAAAAAGTGACTGGGCTGATTCGTCGCTTTCGGATATGGAACGTCCACTGAACGCACGCGGTCGAGCGTCAGCCCCCTTGATGGCTCGGTGGATTCAATCACATCAATCGATTCCGAATGTCGTCCTTTGTAGTACCGCCATTCGAACACGGCAAACCCTTGGATTGTTGATTGAAAATTGGTCGAGCGGACCGCCCGAGATTCACTTTTTGGATGAGCTTTATCTCGCCACAGCGGCCTCCATTCTTTCGATTGCAAGCAAACACACCGAACGAAGCGCGTTGCTGGTTTTGGGCCACAATCCTGGAATGTCGGATTTAGCAAGCTATCTTGCGCAGTCCCCTGTCGACATGCCAACGGGAGCGATCGCAATTCTGGAATCGACCACTCGAAACTGGCCGGATGATTGGTTTCAAGCGAGTTCTTGGAATTGGCGTGGGTTGGTCAAACCACGCGATTTAGGCAATTGAACAATCTAGCAAATTGCGATATGGTTTTGATATACTTACGCAAAGTGTAACGATTGTTTGGACGATACTCTACGTTAGGTGTTGTTCAGTAAGTCGACGACGGACCAGGAGCAGATTGAATGATTCAGATAAGCAAAGTGCGTTTGGGTAGAGTGATCGGTTCGAGCGTTCGATGGGCTTCCGCGGCTTCCTTCGCGAGTTCAATATTGTTGACATCCAGTTTTGCAACCGGCAGCGATGCACAAGTGGTCAAAGCTCTAAGCTATGCGCCGCTACAAGCCGCTGTCGCGTATGACAAAGTCACAGATAAAGAAATCGATAGCTGCACCGCTAAGTTTGAAACCCGCAATGGCTTCGATGGGCTTGTCATTTATAGCACAACAGGTCAGCCGCTTCGTCGTTTCGCAGATAACAACGGGGATCGTCAAGTCGATCAATGGTGTTATTACAAAGATGGTATCGAAGTCTATCGGGACATCGACAGTGATTTCAACGGAGTGGCGGATCAGTATCGGTGGCTCGGTACCGCAGGAACTCGCTGGGGGATAGACAAAGACGAGGACGGCAAAATCGACATGTGGAAAGCGATCTCTGCCGAAGAGGTGACGATGGAAGTGGTGGAGTCGATCAAGGCTCGCGATGACGAACGGTTTAAGAGGTTGCTCGTGTCGGACTCGGAACTTTTGAAACTTGGCCTTGGTGAAGACAAAGGGGATCAGCTTACCACCCGATTGGCAAATGCTCGAAAAGGCTTTGTTGAATTCGCCCGAAGCCAAAAGATCATCGATGCCAATACGAAGTGGGCTCACTTCGCTGCGGACAAGCCGGGCGTCGTCCCGGCTGGGACGGAAGGCGCTTTGCAAGACATCGTGGCTTACGAGAATGCGATTGCGATTGTTGAAAACGAGGCAACCAGTCAGCAATTGATGGTCGGGACGCTGGTTCTGATCGGCGACGCATGGCGGCTTGCGGATCTACCACGAGCGATCACGGCAGGTTCGGTACTCGCGGACAGCGGTTTGTTTTTCCCAGCAGCCGCAAGCAATCGCATTGGGCCGAGCGGTACTATGGACCCCGGTCTAACTCAAGAAGTACAAGGTCTATTAACGGAACTGGAACGTATCGAAAACTCACTGAAGGATTACGATGGCAATCGCAGTCAATTGCAAGAAGACAAAGCGAACGTACTTGTCAAGTTGATCGCAGCGAATAAAGGCTCAGATGAGTTGGAGTTGTGGGTTAAACAGTTCGCCGACTCGACTAGTTCAGCAGCTCAAACCGGCGAGTATCCGCAGGGGGTCGCCAAGATGAGGCAACTTGCTGCCCAGCTTACCGACATTCCCAAGGGCAAGGAGCTGATCGGTTACGTCGAGTACCGTTTGATCAGCGCGGACTACTCCATCAAGAGCAGCGGAGAGAAGGCAGACTTTGCAAAATTGTCCGCCGAATACATCGAAAAGCTCGAGGATTTCGCCCTTTCGTATCCTGAGAGTATCGATACGGCGGATGCAATGCTTACGATTGGCCTCAATCTTGAGCTTGCCGGAAATGAGCGAGACAGCGAGATTTGGTACAAGAAAGTAGCAACCAGTTTTCCAAAGACAATACAGGGCGACAAAGCGTCTGGTGCAATGGCGAGGCTCACGCTCGAAGGTCGTCAGATAGGCTTGGTGGGAAAGACGCTTGACGGCAAGAGTCTCGACAGCAAGACCATGGTTCGAAACCCAATCCTCGTTCATTACTGGGCCTCATGGTGCGAGCCATGCAAGGCAGACATGGCTGAACTCCGGAAAATCCAAGCCAAGTATGCTCGACAAAACCTGCAGATCATCGGCGTGAACTTGGATACGGAAGCGAATGCCGCCAAAGAGTTCCTGAGTGCGAGCAAGGCATATCCATGGCCTCATTTGCATGAGCAAGGAGGCTTTGACAGCTCGCTTGCCATTCGACTGGGTGTATTGAGCGTACCTGTCACAATCCTGATCGATGGTGAAGGCAAAGTTGCAAAGCGAACCTCCCATTTCAGTCGGGAAATGGAGAATGCACTCGATGAATTGCTATCCAAACAGGCACCGCAATCATCTAAGCCAGCAACGCAACCATCCGTGAAGCAACCGCCGCAAGGTTCCGCGAAACCGGACGCTCGAAAAGCCCAACAACCCACCTCCGGCGGAAACAGTCTTTTGCCACCCCGCAAGTAGTGGTCAGGTGATTGGCAAATGCGGGTTTTCGACTTATAATGACTTTAAACCTACTCTCGAGGAAAAAGTCATGATGAACGTTCAGGTCTACGACAAGCCGATGTGCTGCTCGACCGGAGTTTGTGGTCCACAAGTGGATCCTGTATTGCCTCGGTTCGCAGCGGACCTTGACTGGCTCAAGTCACAAGGCAATCAAGTCGAACGCTTTAACTTGGCTCAGCAGCCGATGGCGTTTATTGAAAACAAAGAGGTACACCAGCTTTTGGGGAGCGAAGGAACAGATTGTTTGCCTCTGATTTTGGTGGATGGAAAAATCGTGAGTCGCAAAGATTACCCAACGCGAGAAGTGATGGCGAGCTGGGTTGGCACAACTGCACCAAGGCAATTTCTGCCTGTTTCAAATTCCGGTGGATGCTGTGGATCCACTGGTTGTTGCTAGGAAACCGATAATCATCCGCAGGCAATCAGTGCGACAGCGAATTTCGGCTGATGCTGACTCTACTATGGCGATCGGCAGCGCAAACGTCTACGTATTACAGGCTGACAGCCTGTAATAGTCTATAATGCACAGGCTAGCAGCCTGTACTACGGGTATATCTCATCCTGCCGCTCGACGAGAAAGTACAATAATGAAATTCCTTGAACAGACAACGCGCAACCTTTTCTTCACTGGCAAAGGTGGTGTCGGCAAAACGTCTGTCGCGTGCGCTGCATCGGTTCAACTTGCGGATGCTGGCAAGAGAGTTCTGCTTGTGTCGACCGACCCAGCCTCCAACCTCGATGAAGTTCTCGGTACTCCGTTAGGTCATCATCCAACTGTCGTTCCGTCTGTACCGGGACTCTCCGCGATGAACCTCGATCCAGAGCAATCCGCAGCGGAATATCGCGAGCGAATGGTCGGTCCCTATCGTGGTATGTTGCCTGCCGCAGCAGTCGCAAGCATGGAAGAACAATTCTCCGGTTCTTGCACTTTGGAAATCGCGGCGTTCGACGAGTTTTCAAGACTTTTGGGTGATGCATCCGCCACGAGAGAATTCGACCATGTGATATTCGATACGGCACCAACAGGTCACACATTGCGATTGTTGACATTGCCGTCAGCTTGGGCTGGCTTCATGGACAAGAACACGACAGGCACCTCTTGTCTCGGACCTCTCGCAGGTTTGCAAGCAAAACAAAATCTCTACAAAGACACGGTCATAGCGCTCGGCGATCCCAACATAACAACGCTTGTATTGGTCGCTCGCGCCGAAGAGACAGCCTTGCGAGAAGCGGCTCGGACGAGCAACGAGCTAGCAGGTCTTGGTGTAGAGAATCAGCATCTCGTTGTGAATGGAGTCTTTCAAGCAACCGACACAAGCGATCCGTATGCGTTGGCGATGCAGAGGCGTGGCGAAACCGCGATGGAATCCATTCCTAAGGAGCTCGTGAGTTTACCAAGAACGATCATTCCATTGACGGGAGGCGGAATCCTTGGCGTCGAGGCGCTTCGAAGCTTCGGCCACCGGCCAGCAAGTGGCGTAAGCTTCCAGCTTGCGACGACCCCTTCCCAACTCGAAAGCCCCGACCCTACTTTCCTTCCGCCACTTCTCGGTGAACTAATCGTTGAGTTAGCAGAAAAGAAACATGGTGTGATCCTTGCGATGGGCAAGGGAGGCGTTGGGAAAACCACGGTCGCAGCCGCAGTTGCGGTCGCACTGGCGAAAAGAGGATTCACCGTCCATCTCTCGACGACAGATCCTGCGGCCCACATCGCGGCCGCAGTCGCGGGTGAAACGTTTGCGAATCTATCCGTTAGTCGAATCGATCCAGTTGCAGAGACCGCCAAGTACTCGGCTGAGGTGATGAGCAACGCTGGTGGCGGACTTGATGAACAAGGTAAGTCGCTGCTTGCGGAAGACTTGCGTTCGCCGTGCACCGAAGAGATCGCAGTCTTTCGCGCGTTTGCGGATGCGGTTGCCCAGGGTAGCGACGGCTTTGTGGTGCTCGATACGGCACCGACGGGACACACGGTACTGCTTCTTGATTCAGCCTTGGCGTATCACCGTGAAGTCACCCGCCAATCGAATCAAATGCCGGAATCCGTAGAACAGTTATTGCCGAGGTTACGCGATCCGGATTTTACTAGGGTCCTAATCGTTACACTTCCGGAAGCGACTCCGGTGCACGAAGCGGCTTCGTTACAACGAGACCTGCGTCGAGCCGAGATCGAGCCGTATGCATGGGTCATCAATCAATGTTTGTCGCCACTATCATTTTCCGATCCACTTTTGCAAGAACGCCAACGGCACGAACAATCTTACATTCGCGAAGTTGTGGAAAAGCAGTCGCATCGAACGGTGATCATACCGTGGCAGATTGACCCTCCGGTCGGAAAAATCGGACTCGAACACCTTTTGAAAGATACCGAGCTGTCGATCGCGTCTTCGTAGAGAAGCTTTAGGGTGGATGGCCTCATGAGCCACGCCAGCCTCATGAGCCCCGCCAGCCCCATGAGCCACGCCAGCCCCATGAGCCACGCCAGCCCCATGCGCCACGCCAGCCCCATGAGCCACGCCAATAAGTCGTTCCCGCGCAGGCGGGAATCCAGTGGAGTGCGAGTGATGACTGGTTTCCCGCCTGCGCGGGAATGACATGGAGCTGGGGTCCGGCCTGCGCGGGAATGACATGGAGTTGG
>JAIPFP010000138.1 GCA_021736575.1 Pirellula sp.
TAGTCTTTTCCGGTCGCTTCATCGAATCCAGCCAGAAAGGTCCTTCGAACGCAGCGCTGGATGAGGTGGACGATACCAACTTCGTTCGGGTCAAACTGTTCAGCACGGGGTGTACGAGGCATTTCCAATCTCCTTTGCAGCAATTGTACCGTCGGCAAGTCGCCCTGTCAAGATAGGTGCCTGGCACCTAATAAACTCCCCTGGCACCTAATAAACTCCTGGCACCTAATAAACTCACCATTCGGGGCGATGGACCCGTGTTGCCGAGATCTTTCACTTGCCGAAAATGCTCTGAGAGCTTGAACGGACTTAATTTCGCGCATGCGGGATCCCAGTCATCACGCGCACTCCACTGGATTCCCGCCTGCGCGGGAACGACTTATTGGCGTGGCTCATGGGGCTTCGCTAAACACCATTAGCTCGCGGGTAGCGACTGCCCTTTTCGATGCCGTTTGATAGCCTGAACAGCCAGTCGTCTAAGTTCGATTGCGTCGCCGACCTCCGAGGATAGGCTTGCCGAGCGGCTCAGAAGTTGGTCCATTTGCTCAGCTGGCAGCCACAACAATGTCACATCGGTATCGGCTTTCAAGCTGATCGCATCGGTGGACGACCCTGCGGTCAAATTGTCCCCAAAACACTCTCCTGCACTGAGTCTCGATACGACCACTTCTTGACCTTCGTTGGACTGGGCCAACAGCGAAACCTGGCCATGGAGAATCAATGCCCCACCCTCGAAAGGCTTCTTTGGGGAATGCATCATCTCCCCTGATGTGTACTCGCGTATGTTGAGGTTCGCCAGTTCGGCAGGTTGCAAGGAAGCTTTGAAGCGAGGTTGTTCATTAAGCCACTGCGAGGTCGTTTTTTCTGGCTTGCCAGGATTCTCGCCAGGACGATATTCCATTCTGATCGGGAACGGGATCGTCAATCCCTCGCGACGCGCCATGTACCAAAGTCTGGTCATCACATCGTCTCGTGCTGCTCCAGCCGTTTCTTGCGTTTCAACGGTGAAGATCATCCGATAAATGATCGAAAAGTCGGCATAGTTGACCGTTCGAACCAGGGGCTCTGGATCGCTCAAAACCCCAGGGGTACTGCGGAGGACTTCCAAGAGTAACTCTTTGACTTTGTTGGGGGGATCATCGTAGCTGAAGCCCATTTCGACGACCTCAGTACGCTCCGGGGTCGGTCTCGAGAGATTGCTAAAGGCTCCTTTGTAGAGCAAGACGTTGGGCACAACCCGAACCTCGCGCGCTGGGGTTTCGATGTGCACCGACCGCCAATTTATCTCGGTTACTTGGCCGATGACACCATCGACGTTCACCCAGTCGCCGACATTCAATGGGCGTTCGAGCAATAGCATCAACCCCGAGACGATATTTCCAAGGGGTTCTTGGAGTGCAAGACCGATCACGATCGAACCGAGTCCTAGTGCCGTTAGGGCTCCTTGAATCTCCATCCCCCAAACCTTGCTGTAGATGACCATCGCGCCGACCGCCACGAGCAATGCCTGAGCCAAATCTCGAAAAAGCTTGGGCACACGCTCACCGATCGAACGCGCGCGACCCATTCCAAAGACGATGTCGTTGACAAACCCTAACAAGGCAAACAGGAGTGCAACCCAAAAGGCCGTCTCAATCCAACGCGACGTGCTGCTTTCGCTCGGGAGATTCAAAATCCAGTTGACAAACAGCAGCAGTGCAAGTGCCGGTAAAACCAGATTTCTGATGGTTCGCAAGTTTTTCGCAAGAGGATTCGATCGACGCTCCAGAGAGCTGATCAACTCGTTGAGGAACAGCAGTCCAATAGGAAACCCGATCGCCAGTCCAATGGCTTGCCAAAGAGGCAATTGAGACAAATCGCTAAGGGCATTCATACCGACACCTGCCAAGCTTCGATTGGTGATCGTCCCTCGAACTCGACCTGCGTGGGGCCTTCGAGCTGGAATTGCTCTCCGATACGGTCTCGTACCGATTGGGTAACTCGGATCGAAGAAGTACCTTTGTCTACAGCGAGTTTCTTGGCGATCGTCACCGTGTCTCCCCAAAGGTCGTAAAGGAACTTGCGACGACCAACGACACCACCGACGATCGGTCCGGAGTTGATGCCGATCGCGACGTGGAGTGCCGCTTTGAACTCGCGGTGAGAGAGGGCGACAATGCGCACGGCCTCTTGAGCAAACTGGGCCATCCGTCGCGCATGGTCGGGTCGGCTGACCGACAAACCGCATACGGCCAAATAGGCGCCACCGATGGTTTTGACCTTTTCAATCCCAAATTTCTCGGCGGCTTCGTCCAGGGACACAATCAGTTCCCCAAGCACGCTCAGCGCTCTGGTTTCCCCAGCTTCGCGACTGAATTCCTCCAAGCCTACAAGCTCGGCGAAGATGACAGACACGTCGGCGAATTGCTGGCTGGCATGCTCATCGCCGTCTCGACGCTGGGCGATGGCCGAGGCTGGCAAAATGCTCCCGAGGAGTTCTTCGTTCTCTCGGATTTGATGCTCGAGTTTCTCTGTTTGCGACTTAATGCTTCGGGACATGTTGTTGAAGACTGTACCGAGCTCCCCAAATTCGTCTTTGGTGGCCACTGGAACTTGGACGTCGGTTTCTCCAGCCCCGAGGCGACGAGCCCCCTCGATCAGCTGCTTGAGCGGTTTGATCAGCCAATGGGAGAATAGTAACGCAAGCAAACTACTGAGCAGCGCCATGGCAGTAGCGGTCATGACCACTTTCTGTCCGAACTCACGGATCGGTCCATAAGCCTCATGGGCATCGATCTCGGCCAACACACCCCATCGCAATGAGTTGAGTTCGATAGGGCCATAAGCACTGATGACTTTCGTGCGGCGATAATCCAGCTCTTCCATGATCCCAGTTTCACCGGCCAAGGCCGCGCGAGCTGGCTTGGTATCCACAGGAAGCACACCCAACACACTTCCATGTCGCTCGATTTGACTAACGATCGATTCTTGAAAATTGATGCTGCGAAGTTCACCGAGAAACTTCTTGGGGTCTTCCATCATGAACCTACTGCGGCTCCGCATCGTCATGTCTGGTCCGACCAGATAGCATTCCCCTGACTCCCCCAAGCCTTCTTCACGCCAATTGCCTCCTCCGGTCATCAAAGCATTGAAGCTATCGGCAGGAAACTGGAGCACGAGGATACCGATCATGTCGGACCCATCGAAAATGGGGCTCATGGCAAAAGCCATCTGTCTGCCCAGACTTGGGCGGTAGGCTTCAAAGTCGGAGATTTTGTAGACGTCCCGGTCTTGGGCGAACTGTAGTTCCCTGGCTTTGCGGGCGAGCTTGGTGTTGCTGTAAGGCCCGTTTTCGAGGCTTGTTGCAAACTCGGTGGTTTTGGCGTAGCTGTAGACAATATTCATTGTTTCGGGATCGACGAGCATAATATCGTCGAATCCAAATATCTTCACCGCACGCGCAAAACTCGGGTGCATCTGCTCATGGACCAATCGGTAGTTGCTCGTGTCGCTTTGGGCCAACAGCAACTGCCCCTTGGATTCATACTCATTGGGATTCTCCACCAAGTAGTGGTACTGCAAATAGCGACTTTCAGGGCTCATCGGCAAGTACTGTTCGACGAGCGGTTGGGTATCGATGATCTGCCGCATCTTGGGAAGGAACGTGCCTGTATAGAACTCCTTGATTTTTTCGGACTCAGACTGGCTGATCTGAATCGACTTCAATTCGTTGTAGGCTCTCGTAAAAGCTTTCATGCCCTCAATGGCTATGCGGCTATCGGATATCGAGACAACTTGATCTCGAAGCGATTCGAGCCTGATACGCAAAGCCGAGGTCTTGGCAACCTGGATCCCTTTGAGTTGATTCTTGATGCTTTTTTCAATCGAGGCTTTCCCCGATGTGTAGCCGACCCAAGCCATCGCGCCCAAGGCGCTAAGGGCAACGAGCAGCAAAAGAAGAATCATTTTGGACTGAATACTCAGCCGGTTGAATCCAAGCATAGAGGATCGCGATCAAGCGTTAAAAAAGGGGCTTAGAAGTCTAACGGAAGACTTCGGGAAGTTGTGCCCAAAAGATACCTTAGCGAAACCCTTTGGCTTGTCGGAATAACTTACCCAACCCATCTTTTTGGTCAAGGATATCCAAGTTTACCGAAGCGAACGATTATTCCAGGAGAATCGGATCCTCATGTTGCCAGATTTGACAAAACAGGGATAACTCCTAAAATTCAGGGATATCAGTTCTAAAGCGGGATAAGAACAAGTTACGTGTTAGAACAAACCGTCCGCTCGGAGCTGCGACTAAAGAATGCGAAAGTCCGTAACTTCAACGACCATCGACTGAACGTCGATGACGAAAAACGCACGAAGAGGTTGCTCGTCAATGTAGTATAGACCTTCGGATAGAAACTCGCCTTTCTCCTTTGGGTCATTCTCCAGCTGATGTCGGATTTTATCTGCTGCTTGCAGCACCAGCACCGCTGATCCCACTACTTCCGCGATTCGCAAAAGCTCTGCTGAGGCATCCAGGGAAAACTCGACATCGTAAATCACTCAACGACTCCGTCCCTGATCTTCGCCACCACTTGTGCCCACGAAAGACGCTTCCCGTCTTTGCTTGCTCGATTTCGTGCTCGTTCAATTTCCGCCTCGCTTGGCGGCCGGCGGACGACGCCAATTGTCTGACCGTGCGAATCAACTAACTCGATTGGGCCTTCGCTGCGGCGGATTCGCTCAGCGATTTCTTCGCCTATTATAACTTTTGTCATGATTAGCTCCTTTGTCTCACTCATTCTACATTCGAACTGGGCTTTAGGCTATCTTCCCGCAATGACTCAATTGTTCGCTCGACTCGAGTGGCTTACAATCACCTCGGAAGCGGAAGCAGTCATCCCGAGCTTGCTTTGGCCTACCTCAACATGGGTGGGCTGGAGTACCAACGCTCAAACTTCCCACTTGCGGAATCGTATTGCCAACGCGCATTGGAAATTCAATTGAAGACTGTCGCTGAAACCGACCCAAGAGTCATCGATACACTAGAAGCTCTGGCGAAAATATCGGACGAACTCGGAAACTCAAGAAAAGCGAGGGAGTACCGCGCTCGAGTGAATGCCACTCGCAGCATGTATTAAAAGACACCCCAAAAACAAAACACCACGTGTGCATAGGGCGATGAAATCAGGAAGTTGGTTGGGACTTCAATAGCACTGAGTCACAGCGATCATGACTTTGCGACTTCGCGCCTTTGCGTGACACGATTGAGACTCTGAACCCTCACTCCGGCTGTGCCACCTCTCTCCCTTTCCAAAGCCAAAGGGAGAGAGAACACTTCTACTGTGGATTGTGTCGCGACGATCGGATATGATTCTACCATTTGGACCGTGAGCCAGACTCTCATTCACGTCAAACCAACGGCGGTTCGAACGACCACTTGATGGAAGCGTGACGAGGGAACAATTGGATGGATGATTCCGAAGCGAAGCAAAATGGGCTGAGGCTTATTTTTGGGTGATGCGCCGAGGGGCATTTGGAATAGCGACTTCATGTTGTGATCCATGCAGTTTTCCTCGATTTGCCGCGACATCATCGTGCAAAAATCTGCCTGTTCCTCGCGTCGAAACAAGGGTAATGTTGCACTCGATTTTAAGCCATTGTTCTGCTGCGGTCTGCAAGGCGATCGTCCGAGTCTGAATCAAAGCCCTCTCGCTCACAATCTGTGTCGAGTTGCTCTCTGCAGGAGATGCGGATGCGGTTCGCGGCAGACCGAGGACATAGCCTTCGGCGTACGACGCACCGCTCCCTCGCGAGTAACCGCGAAATTGCAATTGCGCCGCCGTTGCAATGGTTAAAAGTAATTCCCGAAACAAGGAAATCGCATTGCGTACGTCTGCCAATGGGCCGTAAAACCAAAACAGAGTACGGTGTCCCTTGGTCGATGAAAACCACTGTGTTGAAGGCAATATGTCTGCGGTGACATAATGCGCAAGAGACTTCTCCCAGTTGCATGCTCGACGACCATTGACGGGACATGCAATGCGAGTGAATTGAACGTTACTGACATTATCGTCGTCCGTGATGTCGTCACGACTGAGATTGTGACGAAGCATTAACGTTTGCATCATCCGAAGGGCATTGTGTTTTTCTGCTTCGGTACTTGCGCCATTGCTGGCTGTGTTGTCGAGCGCCCGCAATCGATTAAGAATCTTGTCAAACTCAGACTGGGTAAGCTCTTGCTCTGCACTTGCGCGCCCCTTGCTTTCCGTACCTGGAACCGGACACTCCGTTTGATGTTCAGCGGAAGTCCAAAAAGCATGGATGAAATAGTCGCCATCCTCGCTCGCATCCCAAGTGTCATGTACGACACGATCGATCACCGTACAGAAATGCGGCGACCGATCATTCCACTTGGACAAATGAACGATGACTTTCCCCATCGGTAAAACTTGGGGATCAAACGCTTGGTCAAATACCGATTGGCGCTGCCAATTGCGCTCGGACAAGTACTTGTTTGCGACATCGATCCGAACCCCAGAGCGAGGCGATTTTTCGCAAAGAACGCCCAATTGCTCATAGATGTCGCGGTAGACGACTCCGGTTGCGATGGAGATTGCACGCGTCACACAATCCCCTGCTAGACCAACGAATCCGCATGCCGCTCGACCACCATCGTTCCAAATAAAATCCATTCGTCACCTTGCTTCGCCGAGTCGATTTCTACCGGTTTTCTACCGGTTTTCTACCGGTTCGATTATGCGAACACATTTTACCGTTTATGGAGTGGAAATCAAACCGCAACGCTTCGTGTCTGCCACGTCGCGACGCGGTTCTAGGGCTTCAAAAAGCGTTTAAGAATGCGATCTGCCAAGTTTGGCCAGACCGGCATTAACGCAGCCATCCATTTTGCCTTGGCAGGGCAAACCAACTCTTTGCGTCTTTGGCTTGCCGCATCGAGTATCATCTCGCACAGCTTTTCCGGATCAAGCAATCGAAGCTTCGCTCCCCCAGCCGGTGCTGTTGCATTGTCCGAAAGCCCACGCGACTTTGCGAGCGATTCATAGCGATTGCCCGAGTCGTCGCGTTCGATGGGTCCAGGGGAGACCAGCGTTACAGAAACGTCATCCTTGGCAAGTTCTAGCCTGAGCTGCCTGGACAATGCAGTTAAGCCATATTTGGCAATCGAGTACCCGCCCATATTTGGCGTTGAAACTAAACCCGCCAGCGAACCGATGTTGACGATGGATCCTTTACTGCGTTTCAGCGATTGCAATGCGATACGGATCATGTTCCAGGTGCAAAGGACATTGTCCTCAAATAGCGACATCAGATCCTTTGAATTCAATTGCTCGAGAAATCCTCGGTCCGATCGACCGATCGCATTGATGAGCAGATCGACATTGTTTTCCGAAAGCCACTGCTGGAGCTTGGCGGAATCATGGCTGGTATCAGAATCGGGATGGCGGAGATCGATTGAGAAACATTCGACCGAACCAGCCCCCTGTTCTAACGCGACCAAACGTGCCGCATTAAGTCGGTTCGCGTCTCGACCAACTATCGCAATCTTGGCCTTTTGTCGAGACGCAGCGATGACCAGTTGCAGCCCAAGCCCGGACGAACCACCACAAACAAGGACCTGACGGCCAAACCAAGGCAGAGACTTTGCCATTCCAATGGGTACTTGCATTGAGAAGAGTTGCGGAGCGGATTTCGTCCGCACAAAATTGCGCGGCACGCTAGTTTACCATCATTATTCGGAAATCAAATTGCGTAACCTGCCATAGCCAAATCGACGGAGACACTGGACAATGATATCGAATTTGGGATGGATTCTTGCCTTTTTTCTCACTTGCAAAGCATGACCTCATGATGCCTAGAAATACGTTAAGCGAAGCTCGAACCAAGATTATCGCAACGGTTGGACCTGCCTGCGAGGATGAAGCCATCTTGGCGGAGTTGGTGATTCATGGAGTCGATATCTTCCGGATTAATGCCGCCCACGGAACGCAAACCGACTACGCCCGCATTCTAGCAAAAATAGAACGCGTTCGGGAAATGACAGATTTTCAGGTTGGAGTTCTGTTGGATTTGGCTGGACCCAAGATTCGGTTGGGCAAACTAACCCAAGAGCCGTTGGAGGTAGACGTCGGAACCGTGGTGACTTTCATACGTGGAGATGTTTCTGGGAGTCCACTCGAGCTAACCAGCAACTACACGAAACTGATCGATGAGTTGTCCGTGGGTGACCTTGTGATGCTTGCCGATGGAATGATTTCGATGGAGGTTACCGAGAAGAAGAAAGATTTTGCACGCTGCCTAGTTTCGGTCAAAGGAACGATTCGATCGAAACAAGGTATCAATTTGCCGGGAACCTCGCTTTCCGTTTCATCGATGCGTCCAGAAGATATCGATAACGCGATGTGGGCAGCCAAGAACCAGATCGACTTTATCGGTTTATCTTTTGTTCGGTCGGCTCAAGACGTTTCGTCTCTCAAGAACCTGCTTGCATCGTTGGATGCGCAGGCGCTGGTCATTGCCAAGATCGAAAAACGTGAGGCGCTCGAGAATCTAGAGGCGATCGTCGATGCTGCAGATGGGGTCATGGTTGCTCGCGGCGACTTAGGCGTTGAAATTGACGTCGCGGAAACCCCCGTCGCACAAAAACGAATCATTCAAGTTTGTCGCGAGAAATTGAAACCAGTCATCGTTGCAACGCAAATGTTAGAAAGCATGCACCACAACCGACGACCAACGCGAGCCGAAGCCAGCGACGTTGCTAACGCCATCTTGGATGGCGCGGATGCCTGTATGCTCAGCGGCGAAACGGCAATCGGAGATTTTCCAATCATCACCGTCGATAGGATGAATAGGATCATGCTCAGCACAGAGAAGATGCTCAAGACGATGCCACAGGACGCCAAGGCACGATTTTCGTCTCGGGTTCATCCGGTCACTTCGGCGGTGACCCACAACGCAGCCAACATTGCCGAGGCGATCGACGCGAAGCTTGTCGTGGTTGCAAGCCGAACCGGAGGAACTGCTTGGGTCAAAGCCAAGCAACGCAACTACATTCCAACACTCGGCGTTAGTGATTCGGACCATACGCTTCGTCGCATGTGCTTGTTCTGGGGAATCATGCCTCATAAAGTCACGAATCTGGAAAACCCCGAGGCGCTCTTTGACGAAGTAACGGCGTGGGGGGTTGAGCGAGGTATGCTCAGTCCAGGTGACAGGGTTGTCTATGTTACTGGTACCGGAGTTTTGAACAACACGCACAATCTTCTGGTGGTCCACGAAGTTCCCAAAATGTCCCCGATTGTCGAAAAGTAAGAGTAATGATGGAAGCCGAACAACTTCGCGAAGTCGCGAGTAAACTTAAAATTGGGGAGTTTTGCCGTCATGTTTTTCTCTGTGTTGGCGACTCGTGCTGTTCCAAAGAACAAGGCGAAGAGGCATGGAAAGCTCTCAAGGATCAATTGAAGGAGCGAAATCTATCGCTCTCAACGGGACCGACTGCATGTTACCGCACCAAGGTCGGCTGTTTGAGAATCTGTATGGGTGGTCCAATTCTGGTTGTCTATCCCGAAGGAAACTGGTACGGCGGGATGACTGCGGATCGCATTCCTGCGTTCATCGAGCAGCAAATCGTTCGAGGCGAGCCTATCGAGGATTGGATATTTGCCAAGAATCCGCTCCCTTCGTTGTAAACCACCCGTGTTCATTTGAAGAAAAGATTGACAGCGGTTACACTGTGACGAACGCGATCTAAGGCCAATATGGTCTTTCATGGATCTCATTACTTTCTGATAAAGGCAATGGTTCGAGGTAGGCATGCTGCAGAATATTCGCAAGCTCCAGTTGACGGAAATACAGCGCGACGGGATGCGGCTTGCCGGTCGATTCAACGCCCAACTGATGGATTACGTACGCAACTACATCCTTCCAGGTATTTCAACCGAGGAAATCGACCGGTTGGTTTTCGATTACACTCAACAGCACAAGCATATTCCTGCAACACTAGGTTACCTAGGGTATACCAAGAGTTGTTGCACAAGCGTCAACGAAATAATCTGTCATGGTATTCCAGGAGAATACAAGCTCAAGGAGGGGGACATTGTCAATATCGATGTGACGTCAATTGTCGATGGCTGGCATGGCGACCAATCCGAAACGTTCCTCATCGGACAGGTTGCGGAAGAAGCTAAAACGGTAACGCAATGTGCGTTCGATGCGATGCATCGAGCGATTGCAGCTTTGCATCCGGGTTGTCCCATTAGCGTCATTGGTGATAACGTGGTAGCCGAAGCGACCGCACGCGGTTTTTCGGTGGTTCGTGAATATGTTGGGCACGGACTTGGTCGCCGTTTCCATCAGTATCCAAATATTCCGCACGTCCCTGATCGAAAGAGCAGACAAGAAAGGCTGTTACCTGGCATGTGCTTCACAGTCGAGCCCATGATCAATTCTGGAACTCGCTTTACGAAACTGGACACCAAAGACAACTGGACCGTGCGAACACGGGATGGACGACTTTCCGCTCAGTTCGAACATACGGTCTTGATGCGTGAGGATGGGCCTGAGATTTTGACGCAATGTATCAACGGCCCGAAACGCGGACACAAGTTTTAGGCATCCCTCCTTTTGCAATCGTGATTTTGTGGCTCAACCTCATGCGATAACTTCTCCGCTGGCTCCCTTGCCATGTGCGGATGTGCTGACGGAACTTTGGCAACGCTACGCTTTCGCCAACGATGCAGGACCGTATTTGCTCATTCCAGATGCAGTCATGCAACCGCGAACCGAAAGTGAAGTCCAAGCGATCTTTCGACAGTCCAAGGCAAATAGGATCCCTGTTGCCTTTCGGGCAGGTGGAACGAGCCTTTCTGGTCAATCGGTGACGGACGGTTGGTTGGTCGATGTCGGGCGGCACTGGCGAAAAATTGAGCCGCTCGATCAAGGGTTGCGAGTGCGTGTTCAAGGGGGCGCGATCGGTGGGATTGTGAACGCGACGTTGCGGCCACTCGGTCGCAAAATCGGTCCAGATCCCTCCTCGATCAACTCCGCCATGATGGGTGGCATCCTATCGAACAACTCGAGCGGAATGTGTTGTGGTGTTGCGAACAATGCATATCACACGATGGAGTCCATTCGATTTATCCTACCGGACGGTTCCGTATGGGACACATCGCTGCAGCAAGAGGCACGCCGATTTGAAACCGAACAGACTGCGATTGCCCGCGAGCTCTCCCAACTGCGGACTGAGATCCTAGCTTCACCCAAGCTTTTAGAAAAAATTCGCAGAAAGTACAAGCAGAAAAATACGGTAGGGTATTCACTGAACGCGTTTGTTGACCACGAGCGTCCGCTGGATATCTTGGCTCACCTTTTGATCGGTGGAGAAGGGACGCTAGCGTTTATCTCAGAAGCGGTACTTAAGACCATGCCTGAGCTGCCTGAAAAGGCCACCTCGCTTGCCTTTTTCGCAGATGCCGAGACCGCTTGTGAAATCATTCCTCAACTCATCGACATCGAATGCGATGCCGTGGAGTTCATGGACCGTGCATCCATGGAATCGATCCGAAATCTTGAAGGGGTTCCCAACGAGTTGCCGCAACGATTAAACGAACACAAACATTTAATGGGTTTGCTGTTTGAATTTCAAGCGGCAAGCAAAGATGAGCTCGCGCACAAACTGGAAATGTTCCGGACTCATTGCGAGCCTCGGGCAAAATCCCTTAGCCCCATCGAATTCACTCAGATCAAAAAACAGCAAGCCAACTTGTGGAAGCTTCGCAAGGGAATGTATCCTGCAGTGGCTGCCGTTCGTGCCAAAGGCGAAGCGGCCATACTGGAGGACGTTACTTTTCCATTGGAACGGCTCGGGGCCGCCATTGGCGAACTGCAGTCCTTGTTTGTGAAACATGCGTATGCAAACGGTATCATCTTCGGACACGCTCGCGACGGCAATCTACATTTCGTCATTTCGCAGCCGATGGCCAACAGCAACGATACAGACAAGTACGCTCGGTTCATTGATGATATGGTCGACTTGGTTGTTCATCGATTTGATGGGGCGCTCAAAGCGGAACATGGAACTGGCCGCAACATGGCTCCGTTCGTTGAGACGGAATGGGGAGCAGAGGCGGTCGGAGTTATGCGACGACTCAAGCGAGTCATCGACCCGGATGGTTTGTTGAATCCAGATGTGATTTTGACGAACAAACCCAAACTTCACCTGGAAAATATCAAAGACCTGCCGGTCATTGAGGATGTCGTCGACAAGTGCGTTGAGTGCGGGGCTTGCGAACCTCGTTGCCCAAGCCGAGATTTCACTTTGTCACCAAGGCAACGCATTGTTTTGCGCCGAGCTCGTGAACGAATGATTGCAAGCGGCAAAGTGGAACTCGCCAAACAATTGGATCGAGAATACGAGTTTGCGGGCAAGGACTCTTGCGCAACGGATGGTTTGTGCGCACTTGACTGCCCCGTCGCAATCAACACAGGCGATCTGATTAAACAACTTCGACGGTCCTCCACGGGAAACATCGACTCGAGAATCGCATCGATCCTTGGTAAAAACTTTGGAATCGCGGAGCGAGCCGTGAAGTTTAGTTTGCTCGCCGGTCGAGGCGCAAGCTCGGTGCTTGGGGGCCGGAATATGCGCCGCATCACGAGCACGGGGGCGAAGCTCTTCAAAGGCTTTCCACAGTGGCATGACGCACTCTCGCACGACAACGGAGGGATCGATGCATCACTGCTCAGCGATTACGATAGCGCCGAGATTATCTATTGGCCGACGTGCATGTCCCGCATGATGGGTGGGACGGCAGATGTATTGGTCCGGGTGGTTGCCAAAGCCGATGTGCCGATCCATATTCCGAAAGATGCTACAGGTAAGTGCTGTGGTCAAGCGTTTTCGTCCAAAGGTTATTTGAACGTCGCACTCGAGAAACAGATCGAGTTGTTGGACGCCATTTGGGAGTGGAGCAAGCATGGCGAGCGACCTGTCGTTCTCGATCTTGGCTCGTGCACTTCATTTTTGAAGACCGGATTGCCTTACCTTGATCCTGTTCGCAAAGATCGATTGGCTCGATTGCCGATCCTCGACTCTCTGGAGTTAGCGGTCCGCATTCTACCTCGACTCGAGCTGACCAACAAATTCGCTAATGTGGCTGTTCATTCGGTATGCTCGAATCATCGACACGGATGGGAATCACCACTTTTGGAAGTGGCAAAAGCATGCGCGGAGAAAGTTCACGCGCCGCACGAAGGAAAATGTTGTGGAATGGGGGGCGACCGGGGCTTTGAGATTCCCGAGCTTGCACTGAGCGCGACCAAGGACGTTGGCGATCAAATGACTCATGACGAATGCGATACGGGATATATCAACGCGCGATCTTGCTCGATTTCGCTCAGTAGTAGTACCGGAAAACCTTGGCGGAGTATTTTCCATTTGCTCGATCGCTGTTCCGAGCGACAGCCAGATGAATGATTTTCGCCAAGAGAACGGAACGGATTGCGAATCCGAGTTATTGCATGCTGTTCATCGAGGCCGTCGAACAAAAATCAAGGGAAAACAATGTCACAGATCGATCCATTCGCGGCTCCAACCTTGAGTTCAATTCGAAGTCCGGGGCAGTCGGCGTACCCAAAAGGATACAACCAGCCAATCCAAAATTTCGACTTGCAAAGGATGTTCTATTCACCATTCAAGAGTCCCAACTGGATGATGAACATGTTGTGGGTGTTCATTGGTGCGATATTTTCGTCTATGGTCGTGGGGAGTCTAGTTATCTTTGGCTATATTGCGGAGGTTGCGGAAGCCCGTAGCGGCGGCAAGAGTGAGGATTGGCCGGATTTTACAATTGACCGGCTGAGCGACTACATTATGCGAGGGTTATGGCCATTTCTATGGTACCTCATTTGGTCGGTCCCCATGGCGTTGCTTGTGGGCGGGCCGACCGTGATCACGATGGGGCTTTCCAATGTCCTTTGGGAAAACCAACAAGAAGTCTCAGCAACCATGGTTGGGGTAATAGGAGGGTCGATTGCGATCGCAGCTTTCATTTTCTGCATGATTTTCATGGCTGCCTCCTTGATGAGTTCCGCATTAGGGAATGATTTTATGAAAGGGGCTGACATGCCTTGGATTCTTTCGTATGTCAAAAAAATGGGAGCAACCACCCTTTTTGTTGGGTTTGTATTTACTCTTATTTCAACGTTGTTGAGCTTGGTTGGGCTTCTGGCCTGTTGTGTTGGAGTTCTAGCCGTTGCACCGTTCACTTATCTCATGTACGCCGATATTCTGGCTCAACTCCACGATATCTTTGTCTCGCGAGGCGGAACCCCCGCATTCAGCAGCCTGCATCCTGACGAAGACATAGTCCAAGCCCAAGTGCTGGGTTAATCCGCACCACGTAGTACAGACTGCCAGCCTGGTTCGACACGCAAAACACAGGCTAGCAGCCTGTTCTACGGGTACATCTCATCCTGCCGCTCGCCGATAGTGCATGATGGCGATCAACCGATCATCGAGAAGTGTCCTTTTTTTCTCAGTTTGCATCCCTAGTGGAATTAATCGACCAGTGAAGGTATGCTAACAGCGTATTAGGTTGCCTACATCGCAATTTGACTAATCCCATGTGCGGATTTCTGGCGACCGATCCTTCCAAATACTTAGGAGACCAACCATGTCCAAAACAGTTCCTAAATTTCAACGCCGAAGTTTCTTGAAGACTTCGTTGGCTACGGCAGGCGCTGCTGTGATGGCACCCACCATCATCCCAAGTTCGGCGCTCGGACGCGACGGCGCAGTTGCACCTAGTGAGCGCGTCGTTGTCGGAGGAATCGGCATCGGGGGCAGAGGCACCTATGACCTAGGCTGCTTCATGGAGCAAAAAGACGTTCAGTTCGTCGCTGTATGCGACATCAAAGAAGCTCGACGGGTCGCGGTGAAAAAGATCATCGACGACAAAAATGGCAATCAAGATTGCGCGATGATCAAAGACTTCCGAGAGCTTCTGGACAATAAGGGTATCGATGCGGTTCTCATCGCAACGGGACCGAATTGGCACGCGACCGCTGCCATGACTGCCGCCAAAGCGGGCAAAGACATGTATTGCGAAAAACCTTGTACCAAGAATATCGCCCAAAGCCTGATACTCGCCGAGACGATGCGTCGTACCGGTCGCATTTTTCAAGCGGGAACGCAACGTCGAAATCTGCCGCATTTTGCTTTCGCATGCGAACTCGCTCGATCTGGGAAGCTCGGCAAACTGAAGAAAGTTTTTGCGCATCCGGCAGGGATGCAAGCCATGATGAGCGGCTGGCTGATTCCCGAGACCGAGCCTAACAAGGATGTTGTCGATTGGGATATGTATCTTGGCCCAGCTGCATGGCGTCCTTTCCACCCAGCCTTGCTCGACGGCTTTAATTTCGAAAAAGGGGGCGGATTCGTCGGTGCCTTAAATGTCGAAAATGGTCGCAAGATTATGGGTGGTGGGGTATTGGAATGGGGTTCGCATTGCGTCGATCTATGCCAATGGGCCGTTGGCGATTGCCCTCCTCCCGTGGAATACAATGCCCCCAAAGATGGCGAATTGGTTGCGCGATATGAAAATGGGGTTGAACTGATCTTTCGTGAGAAGGGTTGGATCCCGTTGGGCTCCTGCCCCGTTCGTTTCGAAGGAGAGACAGGTTGGGTCGAAGCGGGTGACAGCGGCAAGTTGGTGTTGAGTTCACCAGAACTACTGGCTGGTCGAACGGTCCAAGAAATCGGCGGTTATCCAGCGACATTCCACGTCCGTGATTTCCTGGATTGCGTTAAAACACGAGGCCAGACCAAGGGAAATGCGGACGCAGCCTGCAATGCTCACATCGCTTGCCATGCCGCCAACATAGCGTTGCTCCTGAATCGGCAGGTCAAATACGATTTGGCGAAACAAGAATTCATCAACGATGAGCAGGCCAATCGTCTTCGATCGGAAGCGCTTCGCGAGCCATGGCGACTGTAAGACACGGCGTCACAACCGTTCTCTAGTCGGTCAAAAATTCTCGATTCGGCAGCAGAGTACAACCGCTGCCTTCGAACGTATCTCACATGAACACGCTTACTATCGGTAACGAAATTATGATTCAGAATCGACGATCTTTATTTTCTGTACTTCTACGTTCTACCCTTCTAACCGCTGCTCTGGTATCAACCCAAACTGCGTTTGGCCAGAAATTGTCGCCAGACAAAGAGCGAGAGTTGATCGCTGTCCTCCGTTCCAATGCGGCAGACAATGAAAAAGGCATGACATGCAAGAACCTGGCGGTCGAAGGCTCCGGCGCGGCAGTCCAAGACTTGGCCTCGCTGCTCAAAGACGAAAAACTTGCGTCATGGGC
>JAIPFP010000003.1 GCA_021736575.1 Pirellula sp.
CTGCTCAGAAACTGGCGATTTTGGCGCATCTTGCCTTTGGAGTTCGTGTTCGATGGCGCGAAATCTATCGACGTGGACTAGAGGCTTTTCATCTTGCCGACCTTCAGTATGCTGCCGAACTAGGCTATCGGATCAAACTCATAGCGACGGCTCAACTTCGAGACTGAGGCCTAGAATTGCACGTGTCTCCTACGTTGATTCGCAAAGGGCGACCGCTTGCCGAAGTGCGCGGTGCCTACAACGCCGTGACGGTCGTGGGCGATGCGGTTGGAGATATGTTCTTTCATGGACAAGGGGCTGGCCAGATGCCAACTGCTTCGGCGGTTGTGGCGGATATGATCGATACTGCCTCGGGACGCACGGATATCACATTCCGTAGACTTGAGTTGTGGTCCGATCGCGAATCCAAGGTGGAATTGCTCCCTTACGAGCAAACAACCAGTCGCTACTACATGCGATTCTTTGTGGCGGACGAGCCAGGCGTTTTGTCGCAAATAACCGGCATCTTGGGCAAGCACGGGATTTCAATCGCTTCGATTATTCAGCATGAGCCAACGAGTGAACAACATCCGAGACAAGTGCCGTTGGTCATCATGTCTCACGAAGCGAAAGAAAAAGCCGCGACGGCGGCCAATGAAGAGATTCGCAAGCTATCCAGTGTTGGTGATGAGTGCGTGAAGTTGCGTGTCGCCGAAGGTAGCAAATAATACTCGATCGCAACGCTATCCACTCTTCCTGTGTCGATCACAACATTAATCATCGAATGAAGTTTCAATAAGGACGCAATGAAATGAAATGGGTCATCATCATACCGGACGGATGCGCAGACTACCCGGTTGAGTCGCTGGGAGGCAAGACGCCACTCCAGTTTGCAAACATACCCGCAATGGACGAAATCGCTCGAATGGGTTTGGTCGGGCAAAGCGATAACGTACCTTTGCATTTTCCAGCGGGTAGCGAAGTGGCCAACATGTCGTTGATGGGTTACGATCCTAACCAATTTTTCACCGGACGTGCCCCGATCGAAGCCGCAGCCCAAGGCATAGTGCTTGGGCCCGACGATTGGGCGATTCGATGCAATCTCGTTACGGTTGAGAATCAAGTCATGGTCGACTTCACAGCCGATCATATCAGTAGCGCTGAGGCCACAGAATTACTGCGAGCCATGCAGGAGAACGTAAATGATTCGACGCTAGAATTTGTGCCAGGCGTTAGCTATCGCAATCTGCTGATCTATCGAGGACGACCGGGAACGCCTTCGCCGTTCTCAAGCGATACCCGTACGAGCGCACCGCACGACTTGACAGATGAAAGCGTGATCGATGATTTTGCCCGAGGACCAGGTTGCGATTTGCTTTGCAATTGGATGGCTCAGAGCGAATCCCTTTTTGCCGATCATCCTGTCAACAAGGCGAGAGTGATGCAAGGTAAACGACCTGCGACGACACTTTGGCTATGGGGGCTCGGTAAAACGCCTCAATTGGCTTCATTCCACTCCAAGTTTGGCATTCACGGTGCCATGATTACGGCGGTCGATTTGCTGCGTGGCTTGGCCGCTCTTGTGGGCTGGGATCGCATTGAAGTCGAGGGTGCCACGGGCTATCTCGATACAAACTATGCTGGCAAAGGGGCAGCGGCGATCGAAGCTCTAAAGACGCATGACGTTGTCTGCGTTCATGTCGAGGCGACGGACGAAGCCAGCCATGAAGGGAGAGTCGATGAAAAAGTCAAAGCGTTGGAAGCCATCGATCGCCACATCGTTGGCCCAATCCATCAGGCCTTGCAAAAGCAGGGTGAGTATCGCATTTTTGTCATGCCAGATCACCCGACACCTGTCAACACGAAGAAACACTCGCATGGATGGGTTCCGTTTACGGCTTGCGGGACCGGTATTAAGAAAGACGGAAGCACGACCTACGATGAATTGTCAGCCGAAAAATCTGGATTAAGGTTTGAGCGTGGTTGGGAGTTGATTCCCAAATTCATTCAAGGCGAGTTGAGTTGACGGCTCGAGCCGATCCTGTCGAGTGTTTGGGTAGTTTAGGCCCCAACTAGTTATCAGTTTGGAAAACGGTAGAAAAAGATATGCCATTAATTGTTCAAAAGTTTGGTGGAACAAGCGTTGCCACTCCAGAGAAGATACAAGCTGCAGCTCGAAAGGCGATTCGGGCACAGCAAGAGGGCAATCAAGTTGTCGTCGTAGTCAGCGCGATGGGACACAACACCGACCACCTGATCGAATTGGCCAAGCAGGTCAACGAAGATCCGCCGGCTCGCGAAATGGATATGCTCTTGAGCACGGGTGAGCAAGTCAGTGTTGCACTGATGGCGATGGCCGTGCATCGATTCGGTCACAAGGCTGTTTCGCTCACCGGTGCACAGATGGGAATACGAACCGACAACTCGTTCACCAAGGCTCGTATCAAGACGATTTCAACCGAGCGCATTCGACGCTTGCTCGACGACGGAAATATTGTCATCGCGGCTGGCTTTCAGGGCGTGGATGATGACCTCAACATCACCACGCTTGGGCGCGGAGGGAGCGACACAACCGCAGTTTCATTGGCGGCCGTTCTTCGGGCGGACGCCTGCGAGATTTATACGGACGTCGATGGAGTCTATACAACCGATCCAAGGTTGTTGCCGGAGGCTCGCCAAATGGGACAGATCAGTTACGACGAGATGCTAGAGCTAGCCAGTCTGGGGGCCGGCGTCATGCACAATCGTTCTATCGAATTTGCCAAGAAATTCAACGTGCCAATTCGAGTTCGAAGCAGTTTTTCGGATGCACCTGGATCGATGATCGTGTCGGAACCAGAGTCCTCAACGGTTGCTGTTTGTGGGGCTGCTCTGACCAAAAACGAAGCTCGCATAACGATCTTGGGTGTGCCCGACAAACCTGGGTCCAGCTTCGAAATCTTCAAACGACTCGCCGATCGTAAAATAACGGTCGATATGATTGTTCAGAACATTGGTGAAGGAGCCTTGGCCGATATTTCATTCACGGTTCCAAACGAAGAATTGAAAGATGCGTTAAAAGCGGTCAAGGAGGCGGTTTCGGTGATCGGTGCAACGGGCGTAACTCACGATGATGCGGTCGCGAAAATCTCGGTGGTTGGTATTGGCATGGCCGCTCAAACAGGAGTCGCTCAGCGCATGTTCGAATCGCTTGCAGCGGCAGGCATCAATATCCAAATGATCACCACCAGCGAGATCAAAATCAGCGTGCTCGTTCAACGATCGGAAGCGACGCCAGCTTTGAGAGCCGTTCACCATGCGTTCGGACTTCATCTAAAGCCCTCGGATGCCAATCAATGGCAAATCGGTCAAAAACCGAACAACGATCTCAGCGCTAGCGATATCATCGAGAGGCTTCGCAGTTCCAACATGGAACAGTTGACACTGCTCGACATTTCGATGGTTGGAGATCAAGCGCGAGTAACCCTTTCAGGCGTTCCTGATACTCCAGGTCTTGCAGAGAAGGTCTTTAAGCACGTTGCGGATGCAGGCGTTTTTGTGGACATGATCGTTCAGAGTTGCGATGGCTATCAGGGCGAAACCAGCATCAGCTTCACCGTACCTGAATCGCAAATGGACCACTGCATGAAAGTCTTGGAAGCAATGGATTGCAAGTTCCGCAAAATAAGCGGATCGATGGATATCGCAAAACTTTCTGTCAGCGGCATCGGCTTGCGAAGTCACACGAGCGTGGCTATCGCGATGTTCAAGTCGCTAGCGGACTCGGGTATCAATGTCCTAATGATCAACACGAGCGAGTTGCGCGTCAACGTCGTCATCGATGGCAGGCATGGCGACGTGGGACTCGCTTGTCTTCAGAAGACATTTGCGGCCTCGTTGCTCTAAGGCGATCGGCAGCGCAAAGACGACCACGTAGACCAGGGTGCCAGCCTGTATTGCCATGCAAAACACAGGCTAGCAGCCTGGTCTACGGGCCAGCCACCGACTAGGGTCTTGGATTCCCACGCGGACGCGATCGGAGAATGAATTCCTCTACATTTCGGCGGGTCTGTTGTGGATCGGCAAGATCCAGGCGTTCCCGAAAATCGCGATCCATCTTGTCATAGGCGTCGATCAACATCTGGGTACTGCTCGTGCGACTAGGGTCGAGCCAAGAGCTAAGCACTTTGAGCTGATCATTCTTGCTGACGCCTTCGAGAAGGCTCCTGCCTGTGTCGGAAAGTGATTGAGCGAGTGAGGCGACAAGATCGCTTTGGTTTTCCATTTGGAAACCGCGTTCCAATAGGCGCCGACTCCAAAGGGTCGATAGCAAATCCTTTGTTTCAAAGGAACGCGTAGGTTGTAGCTCTTCCAAGAGTGCGGGGCGGAAAAATTTGTTATTCCATTCGTCAAGCGCCTTTGCGTCCTCGGGTGAGATTTGCGTTGCGTAGACTCGTGCTGCGGCAAAGCAAAGCTTTTCTTTAAGATACGCCGTCTTCTGGTCTTGATTCAGCACATCCAAATCCGATCGATCCGCACTTGAAAAACTGTCGATCACCAGACCAATGACATGGATCGTCTCTTGGATCTGCTCGCTATCGGGACGGTTTTCGATTTGGGATTCAATCGACGAAAGCCGGGCGTAGGTATCCCGATCCAGTTTATCTAGGGCTTCGCGCCGATTGGCAAGTTTGCCAATTTGAAGAGGAGTTAGGTTCTCAATCCAAGCCTTTCGCTCCGCGATCGATTTTGGAACGGCCGGTACGAGCCTGTCCCGATTCTGATTTTTCAGGATATCAATGGCAGCTTTCTGTTCACTCAGTTTGATGGCAATGCTGAGTTCATTAATGCCGCTCATGCCGGGCAGACCAGCGATCAAACCGAGGTCCCGCAGCTCTTGATTCGTTTTTAGCCATCGCAAACCAAACCCAGACGCAATGCCGGTTACCAAGAATAGACCGACCAAGATTAGCACATGCGGCAACGCCCACCAATCGGCCTTGTTCGTTGGCTTGACGATCGAATTGACAACGTGCGATTGAGTGACGGAAAGATCCTTAATGACTAATTCCAAAGTACTCCGGGTAAAACGCTGGTTATGCGGCGTTTCGGGTAGCTCATCGAGAAGATCGTATGCTTTGCGCAACTCGGCCAACCGCACACGAAGCCCCTCGTCGTCCACTAAGCGATTCTCGATCCTCGATGCCTCTTCTGCGGAGAGTTCGCCATCCAGGTAAGCTGTCAATTGTTCGTCTACGGATTCCAAATCTGCGGGATTCATTCCTTTTCACCCTTGTGGATGGAGTTGCGGCTACCGGGCTTATCGGTTTGGGATTCGTCTCCTGGCTTGGAACTACCGGGCAGCAAGCCCTCAGCCAAATACGGATCCAGCAGGTTTTTCAAGCTGATTCTTGCGCGACTGAGCAACGATTTAATTGCTTGGACGCTTAGCCCCATCGTCTCGGAAATCTCTTGGTAGCTCATGCCCTCAAACTTGCTGAGCATTAAGGCTGTCCGTTGACGCTCACCCAACGCTTGCAGTCCTTGCAAAATAATGCTGGAACGCTCGGCATGTTCGAGGCTTCGCGATGGCTGAAAACCGCTCGGAGCGATCGCAATACTCTCGATGATGACGCCGGTTGATGTCGTGTTTTCGTTTCTGGAAAGCTGATATTCTCGGCGATTTGCGTTATCGCGAATGTGGTTGGATGCGATGTTGTTGGCTATTCGATAGAGCCAAGTGGTAAATTTGGCGGTTGGCATGTAGGTTTTTCGAGCCTTGTAAACTCGTAAAAAGACGTCTTGGGCGAGATCTTCCGACTGCTGGACGTTGTTCACCCACCCTTGCATGAAGCGTTGAATTTTGCCTTGATGCCGGTCGACAAGCATCTCAAACGCCACGGCATCATCGTCGCGAACGCGCAGCATCAAGGCAACGTCAGGATCTAAAGCTGCGTTTTCCAATGGGTTTGGCGAGTTGGACAAAGTATTCTTCGAAGCAAAAGTTAGGTTATCCCTGAAATTGAACCCGGTTGAGCACCAAAGGTTTTGAAGCCAATGTACTTCTAGACCATTTTCTTATGATAGCCTTCGCAAATCCAGGGCAAACAAGAAACTCGCCCCCCCCTTTGTCGAACTCCGCCCTCCAAGAACTGCGTCAAAGTAGTAGGCACATTCCATGTGCCGTCCACCTGGAATCTTGATTGGGACGTCGCGCGGAACTAGGTTTCCCTGAAAATAATCTATTTGTTGCCAAAAGTTCCAAATCGGATCCTTGACAACTGACTCTATCGCGCTACGATCCCACTTAAGTCTTTGAAATTGGCTGGTGTTCTTTTGAGCGGTTGGCGTTCTCAGATAAGGATTGGTTCGATGCATCGTCGTTCGTTTGTGGCTTCTGCCTGCGCGGTCGGATTGTTGAATTTGGTAAGCAATGGCCTCGGGGAAGATGCTTCTCAGTGGCAAAATTGGAGGGGACCCAATCGCGACGGTCTGTTGTCTGGGGCCGTTTGGCCGGATTCTCTTGACGAAAACACGCTCAAGAGTCGCTGGGTCCATCCGCTTGGCGATAGTTATTCTGGTCCAGTGTTTACGCTGAAATCGGTTTTCACTACCGAAAGCAAGGCTGGCAAAGAACGCGTATTGAGTTTCGCTCGGTCGAACGGACAAATCGAGTGGCAGTATGACTGGGATGGAACTCATAGCGTCCCTTTCTTTGCAGCCCGGAACGGCAGTTGGATCCGATCGACGCCGGCAACCGACGGAAAGCGGCTCTTCGTGGGAGGGATCCGCGACGTTTTAGTGGCGCTCGATTGTGAGTCGGGTTCTGAAATTTGGCGAGTCGACTTTGCCAAAACTGCAGGTAAAGTGCCCGACTTCGGCATGGTCTGCTCACCGCTCGTCGACGGCGGCGACCTCTATATCCAGGCAGGCAAAGGGGTCCATAAAATGAATGCTGCTGATGGTTCCATCGTTTGGTCATCGCTTGGCGATAGCGGCGACATCATGAGCAGCGGTGCATTCTCGTCGCCGATCATTCAAACGATCAACGGCAAACGACAACTTGTCGTCCAAACAAGAACGAAGCTAGCGGGACTTGATTTGGCAACTGGAAGTGCCCTCTGGACCTACGAGGTGACCGCCTTCCGAGGTATGAATATTCTCACACCGACGATATGGGACAACGCGATCTTTACAAGCAGCTACGGCGGTCGATCGCTGCTGCTCAATGTCCCCAACAACGCCTCCACCAACGTCCGTTGGGAAAACAAGCTAGAGGGCTATATGTCTTCCCCGATCGTGATCGATCATTTCGTTTACATGCATTTAAAGAACAAACGATTCGCTTGTATGGATTTGGAAACCGGTAAAGAGCTTTGGGTGACTAAACCTTTTGGCGAATATTGGAGCATGGTCTCCAACGGCAAACGAATCTTGGCTCTCGATCAAAGTGGTAAGCTACGATTGATCGCGCACAACCCGTCGGAGTTCGAGCTCCTATCCGAACGGCGGGTTACTGAGAACGAAGCATGGGCGCATGTGGCTGTTTCCGGCAACCAAATCGCCATTCGATCGCAGAAAACGATCGAGCTCTTTGACTGGAAACTCTAGTGCTTTGAGCAACTTAGATTTTGGGGTTGGCGAAAAATTGTAGAACGATTGTCCTCAATCGTTTTGCAAGCAATTGAGGACAATTGCTCCACTCTTCGACTCCATTTTTAATCTGGACAAAGCTCTAGATGCAGCAGTGGTCCAAGATGTCTGGTGCGCCTGCCAAGTAGCCAGTATAGAACGATCCGAATTGCCCAAAGCGAGCGCTAGCTGAATCATAACGCATGGTATAAACGATCTCTTTCAAGTACTGTGGGTTTCGAGCCCAAAGCGTGACTCCCCACTCCCAATCGTCAAGCCCCACAGACGCGGTCACCAATTGAGTCACTCGACCTGCGAAAGCCATCCCGCTTTGAGCGTGTTCCGCCATCATCTCCGTGCGCGACGAAAAAGGTTCCAGGAACCAATTCGCCCCAACGTTCCGCACTTTGTTCATTGGATAAAAACACATGGCTGGCCAAAGAGGGAACTCGGGTGCGATCCGCTGAGCATGCATCGCTGGCAACCGTTTTTCATACGAAGCCACCTTGGCTTGAAAGGTTGCTGATTGGGCATCCTCGCCGCTGCGAATGAGTTTAGCTGCATACTGATCTTTGTTTGGAAGATACTCGCTAATTTCAGACATCGAAACAAACGAATAAACCGCCTCGATTGCCGCCCCGAGCTTTGAGCTCATGATTCGTTGATGAACACGATCAATTCGCAGAGGATCGGGATCCATCATGACCGTCGCAAAGTCGGCTTTGTGTCCACTCACGATAAAGGATTGAAGTCGAATTGGACGCGCGTCCTTAAGTGGATCGATGGCTGCCGAAAATTCCGCCTTGGCAGCGTGAACCACGGAAGCACCCATGCCGGCCAACACATCGCGCCGCCAGCGATAAAAATAGTGACCGCAGTGCAATCCTTGAATCGGTACGACTGAGGGTTCAGGCAAAGAAACTGCAGAACTGTGTGGATAACTCATAGAATAACTAAAACTTAAAGTCGAAAGGAAATCAAACCGGCGGACAGATCCTTACTTTAACACAAAGAGCAAGTCGCCGGTTTCCACTTGGCTACCCGATTGAACCAACAATTGAGTTATCTCGCCGTCTCGCTCCGCATTGATGACGGTTTCCATTTTCATAGCTTCCAGGGCGAGTAGTTTTTGGCCTTTTGCTACCTTGGCACCTTGGACGACGGCCACTCCGATCACCATTCCCGGCATACCAGCACCCACGTGCGTTGGGTCCGCTGCGTCCGCTTTCAAGCGTTTCGCCGCTTTGGACTCGATCGATCTGTCGATGACTTCGACTTCGCGCGGCTGACCGTTGAGTTCAAAGAAAACGGTTCTGGTTCCATTGGGGCGAGCTTCACCGATCGCCAGAAACTTGATGATCAGACGTTTTCCTGGTTCGATGTCGACGTAAAATTCTTCACCGATGGCTGGGCCAAAAAAGAAAACCGAGGTTGGCAACAAGGAAACATCGCCATAGGTCCGCACGTGTGTCAGGTACTCATCAAACACCTTTGGATAAAGTGCGCTCGTAACGACCTCGCGACTGGTCATTTCGCGACCCATTTTCGTTTTTAGTCGAGAACCGATTTCATCGAAATCCACTGGGGCAAGCGATTCACCAGGCCGTTCGAGGACTTCCGGATTGTTCTTCAGAATGGATCGTTTGGCTTGTTCTGGAAAGCCACCCGGTGGTTGGCCCATCATTCCGCCAACCAGGTCCAATACCGAGCCAGGATACGCGATTTCGCGGGTCCCCTCGACGACATCGCTGGCCGACAATTCGTTCGCGACCATGAACAATGCTAAGTCGCCGACCGCCTTGCTCGTCGGAGTGACTTTAACAATATCCCCTAGCAACTGGTTTGCTTCAGCATACCGTTTGCAAACTTTCGCCCATTGATCGGCTAATCCCAACGCTTTGGCTTGTTGATACAAGTTGGTGTACTGGCCACCTGGCATTTCATGTTGATACAAGTCTCCGCCTGCAACGAGAGACTCGCTTTCGAATGGAGAATAGAACTGCCGTGCCGCTTTCCAATACTCGGAAATTTCAGTAAGAGCGTCGGTTTGTAGACGGCTTTCCCGAGGCGAGTATCGCAATGATTCAACGAGCGTATTCAGATTGACCTGCGAGGTTCCTCCCGACATCGAGGCAAAAGCCCCGTCAGCAATTTCGAGTCCTTCGTCGGCAGCGTTTAAAATCGAAGCGGCTTGAATCCCAGCCGTGTCGTGCGTATGGAAGTGGATCGGAATGCCAATCTCTTGCTTGAGCGTCGCAACCAGTTTCTTGGCTGCGGCTGGTTTGCAAAGACCAGCCATATCTTTTATGGCCAGAATGTGCGCACCCATGCGTTCGAGTTCTTTAGCCAAGTCTACGTAGTACTTGAGCGAGTATTTTTGACGATTCGGATTGAGGATGTCACCGGTGTAGCAAATCGCGGCTTCGCAGATCATGCCTGATTCGGCTACCGAATCCATTGCAATACGCATGTTCTCGGTCCAATTGAGCGCATCAAAAACACGGAAGATATCGACACCTGCTTCTGCAGCTTCTTTCACGAAGGCCCGTACTACGTTGTCCGGATAGTTCGTATATCCAACCGCGTTCGATGCCCGCAGCAACATCTGAAAAAGCAAGTTCGGAATCTTCGATCGCAGATCGGCAAGTCGTTGCCATGGGCTTTCCTTGAGGAATCGCATGGAAGTATCAAAAGTAGCACCGCCCCACATCTCCAAGCTGAAGAACTCAGGTGTCAGTCTGGCGTACGCGTCCGCGATTTGCATCATGTCGAATGTTCGGACGCGGGTAGCCAACAACGACTGGTGTGCATCTCTCATCGTCGTGTCGGTTATCAGCAACTCTTTGTTTCCTCGCAACGAGTCGCAAAACTTCTTGGCACCAAGTTTGAGAAATTGATTTCGGTACCCGCACGGCAAAGGCTGCGTAATGTCAACCTTGGGAACCAGGGCAGGTTCTCGACGTATGGACTGTGCTGAGTTACTGCCAAGAACATTTCCGTTAACCAACGTCTCTGCGATGAAACTGAGCATTCGCGTTGCTCGGTCTCGACGACGTGTCATCGCGAACAGCTCTGGCGTCTTATCGATCATTCGCGTCGTCGCATCACCGGCCAAAAAGGTTTTGTGGGTGATGAGCGAAATGAGAAATGGTATATTTGTTTTCACTCCACGAATCCGAAACTCTTGAAGGCACCGTTCCATTCGTCCGGCCGCTTCGCCAAGATTGCGTCCGCGGGCCGTTACCTTGACAAGGAGTGAATCGTAAAACGGATTGACAACCGCCCCGCTAAACGCGCTGCCTGCGTCCAGGCGGATGCCAAGGCCACCCGCGCTGCGATAGTGCGTGATTCTTCCATAGTCTGGACGAAATTGATTGGTGGGGTCCTCCGTGGTTACGCGACATTGGATGGCTGAACCGACGACCTGAACATCTTTTTGTAGCGGCAAGCCCTGCGAATCATCGCCTAGCCTTTCGCCACATGAAACCAAAATCTGAGCCCGCACTAAATCGATGCCGGTTACCTCCTCGGTAACGGTATGCTCAACTTGGATGCGCGGATTGACTTCAATGAAAAAGAACTTATTTGTGTCGGTGTCGAGCAAAAACTCCACAGTCCCTGCGCAGTAGTAACCCACTTCCTTGGCAATCGCGATGGCCGCTTCATGCAATTCGCTTGCCGTCTGCTTGCTCAAATTCGGCGACGGGGCGATTTCAACGACCTTCTGGTGTCGACGTTGAACGGAACAATCGCGTTCGTGCAAGTGAATGATGTTCCCATGTTGGTCACCCAATATCTGAACTTCGAGGTGTCGAGCTCTGCCAACGAGCTTTTCGAGAAAAACTTCGTCGCTGCCGAATGCATTTTTGGATTCACGTTGGGCTTGTTCGAGATTGGATGCCAAAGCCTCTTCGGCTTCCACCACGCGCATTCCACGACCGCCACCACCTTTGGATGCCTTGAGCATTATCGGGTAACCCATTTGACTTGCAGTCGCTTTCGCTTCCTCAAGTGAATTGACGGCGTGGGCAGATCCTTCCAAGACGGGAACGCCAACTTTCTTGGCAATCGCACGGGCGGCGACTTTATCTCCAAGCAATTCGAGTGCGCGAACACTCGGTCCGATGAAGATGATACCGGCCGCCGCCAGAGCTTTTGCAAATTCTGCGTTTTCAGACAGAAAACCGTAGCCTGGATGGACGCCGTCGATTTTGTTTTCGAGACACAATCGAACGATACCTTCGATGTCAAGGTAAGAGCGAATGGGTTCGCCCGCCTTTCCGATTTGGTATGCTTCGTCCGCTTTGAAACGATGCAAAGCAAAACGGTCTTCGTGCGAGTAAAGTGCTACCGTCCGGATCTTGAGTTCATGTGCGCTGCGAAAAATACGAGTCGCGATCTCGCTGCGATTGGCTGCGAGAAGTTTTCGAATGGTCGGCATTTGTTTTGGTGAGTTTGGAGAGGAATTGTCATACGCCGAATTAAACTAAGGACCGCTCGATCAATGTATGTCGGAATGAAACTCGTCAAGAGTTTCTGCGGCCCCCAAGTTCCGAAAGTCTTGGCGACTTTCGCTGCGGTCAAATCGGACAGCTATTGCTTTGGCTTTGAATTGGACTTGGCTTGGGTTGGTTGAGCGAAGTCGCCAGCGGTTGCGATAACAAACGCGTCGGGCGAGATATACTCGCTAACGGCTTCGTTGACGCTTTCGACCGTCAAATGCGACACTGCGGTCTCAAGTTTTTCATAGTAAGACATATCCCTGCCGGTGTATAAATTGTTGGCTAACAAACTTGCCAAGTAACTGTCGCGAGCACGCGTCAACTGTTGGTTCTGCAAGTAACCTTGAATGTTGTCCTTGAGTTCCTTTTCTGTCACCCCGTCCTTGACAAACTTGCGGATTTCTTCGTCAATCACTTTGACCAGCTTGTCACGATTCACGGGATTCGTATTGGCTCTCACCGAAAGGGAAGCCTTCTCGTCGAGTGTGCTGGCCGCGAGACTACTCGAAATCCCGTACGAGAGCCCCTCGTCCTTGCGGACGCGGTCAGCCAAGCGTGACGCGAGAGACCCACCTCCTAATATCATGTTGCCGACAAGCAATGCTGGATACTTCGGATGGTCGTCTCGAATCGCGTATTGTTGGCTTGCCACATAGTTTGCGTTTGCTTTGTCCGGCGTCTCAATTGAAATCATTTGAGTCTTCAAGTCCGTTTTTGCGGAATCGGCAACGCGTTGATATGGGATTTTGGATTTCCAATTGGAAAGCAAGGCCGATAGTCGCGTTTCTACCTCTTCTGGGTCGAAGTCGCCGACGACCGACACTTCGCCTTCAGTGCCAGAAAGGTATTTGGTGTGGATCTCTTTAATGTCGGCAAGTTTAAGTTTCTTGAAATCCTCGAGCTCCTCCTCGATGGTTGCAACGTATCGAACGTCCCCTCGCTTGTATGGGCTGAGGGCACGACTGACAGCCAGTGAGGCGAGCAGCCCAGGTTCGCGTTTTTGCTCCTCAAGATTCGAAATGACTTGTTCTTGCAATAGGTTGAATTCGTTCTCATCGAAAGCAGGGTTTCGCAAGATATCTCCGATCAAAGCAATTGCATCCATCAACGTCTCACGTTTCGTTTCGAGTGAGATGCGAAGGGTTTGTTGGCTCGATCCAATTCGTATCGGAGCCTTGAGTTCATCCTTGCGGTCGTTTAATTTTTGGAAATCGAGTGACTTCGTACCTCGTTCCATTAAGCTACCAAGCATGTCGCACGCAGCCGATTTTCCCATCAAGGATTTTTCGTCCCCGAATCGCAGCACGATGGCGAGATTAACGGTCGCGCCGCGAGTCTTTTTTGGGAGAAAAGCGTATGGCACACCCGTCTTTAGTTCACCACGAATCAAACGACCTTCGATGTTCTTTGGCGTAGGGTCGAATTGCTCGCCATCGAGGATTGCCTCTCGGCCCTGATAGCCTGCAACCAAATCTTGAATCACCGGACGATCGGCGATTTGGATTCGTTCCGATCGATCGGTAGGTAGGTAGAGGCCAACCGTCCGATTGTTTCGCACCAAATATTTTTGGGCGACCAATTGAACTTGCTCTGGGGTGGTCTTTTCGATGGCGTCACGATAGAGAAAATACAATCGCCAATCGCCCTGCGAAGCCCACTCGCTCAAGCTGATTGCAAGGCTATCGGTCTTGGAAGCGGCCATTTCGCGTTGATTGAGGATTTGGCGTCGCGCGCGCTCGACTTCTTCTTTGGTGACGGGATTGGCTGCTAGGTTTTCAAGTGTCTCGATCATTGCATTTTGGGCATCTTCGATCGGCTTTTCTTTCGGTACTTGGGCCATAAAGAACACGGCGCCTGGATCATGCAGAGCAAAGCTTCGGCCACCAACGCTCGTAGCCTTCTTGGTCTCAATCAACGATTTATAGAGTCTGCCACTTGGCTCGTCCGTCAAGATGTTGGCCAAAAGATCGACGGCGGCAAACTCCGGATCACCGCCCGCAGGAACGTGATACATTGCTCCAACCATTTGAGTATCTGCGACACGGCGAACCATGGTTGTACGATCGCCATCCTGCGGAGGCTCGACGGTGTAAGTTTGGTTGACAGGCGTTTTGGGCTTTTCCAATACACCAAAGTATTTTTGGATTAACGCGAGCGCTTTCTTTTCATCGAAGCTGCCAGCAACGATCAACATCGCGTTGTCCGGTCGATAGTATTTGCGATAAAAAGCGCGAAGACTATCGATGGGGACTCGTTCAATGTCACTTCGGTTTCCGATGGTTGAATTGCGATAGTTGTGCCATTGGAACGCCGAGGAGAACATGCGTTGCAAAAGAACCCTGAATGGACTGTTTTCACCTTGCTCAAATTCGCTCCGCACGACGGTAAACTCTTTTTGAAGATCTTCGTTAAGGATCTTGCTGTTGATCATGCGATCCGCTTCTAGTCGGATCGCAAACTCGAGATTCTCATCCGTGGCGTTTAGTGTTTCGTAATAGTTAGTGCGGTCGAGCCAGGTCGTACCATTGAAGGATGCACCCCGATCGCGGAGCGACTCGGGAATCTTAGGATGGAGATCTGTCCCCTTGAACAGCATGTGCTCGAGCAAATGAGCCATTCCCGTTTCGCCATAACCCTCGTGACGGGAGCCGACAAAAATCGTGCAGTTGACCGTCACCTTGGGCTGACTCTTGTCTGCAAAGAGCAGAATTTTGAGTCCATTATCAAGGGTGTATTCCGTGATTCCTTCAACAGCACCAATCTTGGTTGGCATCTTATCGTCCGCGATTCCGTTGGCAAAAATGAGAAACAAGCACATCAACATCCGAAGGATTCGGGAGCCGATTCCCGCAATAGTCCATAAAGGTTGCATCTTAAAGCTCCGTGAAATTCACGAAATACTAGGTTGGGTTCAAAAGAGGAACGAGATTGTAATACAATTTTCACCATTAGTAGATTGGGTCGCCTCGAACCCGCCGAATAAATTAAAGGTAAACCAATGGTCTGGAAAAAAGTTTGTGCCTCGCAAGAGTTGAACGAGGGACAATCGGTTGAAGTCGTCCACAATGGAGACGTAATCGCCGTCTACCGACATGCTGGTGTGCTTTATGCAATCGATGGAGTTTGCATGCATCAGGGGGGGCCCTTGGCTCGCGGCAGATTGGTCGACGGAACCGTGATTTGCCCATGGCACGGCTGGCAATATGACCTTTCTACCGGAAATCATGCGATCACTTGCAAGCCGATGCTAAAAACCTTTGGAATCCAGGAAGCCAGCGGGACAATTGAGGTTGACTTGCCAGAGTGATCAATTCTAGCATCCGGCGTGCCTGGACAATCAGCTCAGACGAAACAGGCATCCGTGAATAGTATTTTGTAGAACTTTCGGTCAGGGAGGACCGCGGTGCAAACCTTAAAAACTGCCGTTGTGGTTGTGTTGTTGCTTTTCGTTTTGTACGGCGGATACGTCGCGCTCAACGGTACAGAAAAGCCTATGAACCCCGACCTTGAAGGTTTCATGGGACTTGACAACTTGCCGGATGTTTCTGGGCCTAGTGGGCCGCTTGCAACGGGCAACTTGGTTAATTCGTCCATTGGTTTCGATTCCTTTGGTAGCTCGCCAAATCCCATTTTCGGATCGAATAGTAATGCCTCTCCACTCGGGCAGTCGTCGACACCGCAGTTTCCAGTCTCAAAGGATTTCGAAACAAATTTGCCTCCGTCTAGTGCGCCAAACGGAGATAACGCAACGTCGGGTTTCGCTCCATTGCTAATCCCGTCCTCCCCAGGTTCGACACCATCTCCATCCAATCCCACGAATTCATTTCCGTCCTCGCCGTCTTTGTCACCCCTAGGTAGCAGCCCCATCCCCACGCTCCCACCGCTGCCTGAAGCCTCAGTTTCGAGCAACATCATTTCAAAGAACGGGGTAATCCCAATTCCCACCAATACACCCAACTTTGGATTGAATTCTTCCCCCAAGATCCCGGCTGAATTTGTTTCAAACTCGAGTTTCAACTCCAATGCGGTTGTTCCATTTTCTGCGCCACCCGCCGTTGTCCAGAGCGACAGCGTCCCGAAAAGCTTGCCGGAATTACCGAAAGAGGAAGCACAATCTCCCAAATCGAATTCCTCAAGCAAGTCGTTTGAAAACGCCAAGGACCTTGCGATGGAACAGATCGACCGAGGCCAGCTCAAAGAGGGGCTGGCAACCCTGTCTGTCTTCTACAATGCGCCAGAATTAAACACGGAGCAAAGACACGATCTCTTGGACTTGCTCGATGCGCTAGCTCGCGAAGTTGTTTTCTCGCGTCGGCATTTCCTGGCGATGGTCTACGTGGTAGCTCCAGGAGAAACACTTGCCGAGATAGCAAAGCGAAATGATGTTCCAGCCGATATTCTGGCACGCATCAACGCCATCGACACGAACACACAGTTGCCAAGCGGCTCCAAGTTGAAGGTGGTGCCAGGTCCGTTTCGGGCAGAAGTCGATCTTACTCGCAGCGAGCTGACCGTGTTTTTGGGTGACTTGTACGCGGGCCGTTACCCGGTGTCGTTTGGCAACGATCCCTCTCCGAAAGCCGGAACTTTTCAAGTTGTCGACAAACAACAGAACAAGAACTACTACGGTAACGGGGTCCAGATCCCTGCCACCGATCCTCGCAACCCGTACGGGGGTTGGTGGATTGATCTCGGTTCCGACTATTGTATCCACGGATCGGCAGATGGTCCGTCTGAGGGAAAGCTCGGGTGCATCAGTTTGTCGCCCCTAGACGCGATCGATGTTTTCGGAATGCTTGGGCGAGGTTCGCCAGTCACGATTCGACCGTAGGGTCGGTGAAATCACGCTGTGCTCGAGCTCCCGGCGTGGTAGAATCGGGGGATGGATGACTCCTCGCCTTTCCATTATCCAGAACCCAATCGCCCAGACGAACGAGCGTTGCTACGGGCGGGCGGTGCGGACGCGTTAGCGGACTTGTTACAGCAATACCAAGCTCCACTAGAACGGATCGTGCACTTTCGTTTAGCCCCCGTTCTCCGCAGCCGAATCGATCCGGCCGACGTTCTTCAAGAAGCTTACTTCGAAATATCCCGACGTATCCAAGAGTACATCGATGGCGTTCCAGTCTCTTTCTTCGTTTGGATTCGACAGAAAACAGTCCAAACACTGATCGATATTCAACGCAATCAACTGCGTGAAAAACGGGATGCCAACCGTGAGGTTCTCATGGCTCTTCCGTCTCACGGTCAAACAAGTAGTCTTTCAATAGCCAGTTTATTGGTGGACGACATGACCTCGCCAAGTCAGGCCGCAGTACGCGTGGAGGAAATTCAAGAGCTTCAATCGGCGCTAGAATCCATGAACGAAACCGACCGAGAAGTACTCGCGATGCGGCATTTCGAACACTTAAATAACCAACAAGTAGCCGAAGTACTCGGGCTATCACCAACCGCTGCGAGCAATCGATACATTCGAGCTGCAGCCAAACTCGGCGAGATTCTTAAATCTCTTTCATCAAGGCATGGATCTCCGTGACCATCGACTCCGAATCCAATGAACGGCATCCCATCGAAATTCTGGCCGACGAATTTTCCCTACGGCTTCGTAGGGGTGAGCACCCTACGATCGAGGAATACGCCCTCAAGCATCCTGAATTTGCCGAACTGATCCGTTCGATCTTCCCCTCCATCGCGTTGGTGGAGCGGGTCGCGATCAATGAGGATCAGCAACGCAAATCGAATCCGAACCTGCCCGAGGCGACGACGCTGAATCGAGTGCCGGACTCGCTTGGTGATTACCAAATCCTTCGCGAAATAGGACGCGGTGGAATGGGTATCGTCTATGAAGCGGTTCAACGTTCCCTCAATCGACGTGTCGCATTGAAAGTGATCAATTCCTTAGTCTCTGGCAATGGTCAGCATCGTGCCCGTTTTCGTCGCGAAGCCGAAGCGGCAGCAAGCCTTCACCATACCAATATCGTTCCGATCTACGGCATCGGCGAAGACCAAGATCTGCAGTACTACGCAATGCAATTGATCGACGGCGTAACACTGCAAGACGTGGTGGATTGCCTCCGACATGATTTTGTGGATTTCAAGAAGCCCACTTCATCGGAAACCGCCAACCAAGTCGATTCAAGCAGTCTCTCATCCAACATCGTTCGCACCAAGCCGCCATTCAATTCCTCGCATGCTGCCAGGCTGATGCTAAAAAGCGCTTGGACTTTGCCAAACGTAGAAAATGAGTCCGCAGAAATCCAGGGTGCTAAGTCGTCAAACAGTAGAGCCGCAACTCCAGAAGTGGCGACCGTGGCTACATCGGAGTTAGCGGAAACGCATACCAGTCCCCATTTAGCCACGGAACTCGATGCCGTGTTGTTGACGAATCCGACGAATAAATGGACGGAGAAATCCAAGCAAGCGCAACTGACAAGGGGATATTTTCGCAACGTTGCGAGAACCATCGCAAACGTTGCGAATGCGATCGACTACGCCCACCATCAGAACCTCCTTCATCGTGATATCAAGCCCGCCAATTTACTGCTCGATCGCGAGGGGACTATTTGGATAACCGACTTTGGATTGGCTCGCCGAACCGACTTGGATGCGGCGACGCAAACGGGCGAGATCCTGGGAACGCTACGGTACATGGCTCCCGAACAAATCGCTGGCCACGGGGACTCAAGGGTTGACATCTACAGTTTGGGGTTAACGCTCTTCGAAATGCTGACGCTAAGGCCAGCAATCGAATCTCCCAAGCTGCGACTATTGGACCCGGAACGCAATTCCGTGATTCCAACACTTCGATCGATCAACCCAAATATTCCCCACGACCTGCAGACCATCACATTGAAAGCCTGCGCGTACGCGCCAGAACATCGCTATCAAAATGCTTGCGATATGGAAGCGGACCTGCGGCGCTTTTTAGAGGATCGACCGATCCTAGCAAGGCAAACGTCGCGATTGGAAATACTCATGCGTTGGGCTCGACGCAACCCAGCGATTGCAACGCTGGCGTCGGTAGCGATTGGAATGCTTTTGGTTATCGCCAGCTTGCTCGCTGTTTGGAATCGCCAGCAACAGCGTTCGCTTGTCGAGATCGGCAAGCAATACAATCGCGCCGAGCAGAACTTGAAAGAGAAGTCGGAGGCGTTGGAGTCGGTACGCAAAGAGCAAATGCGAGCCGAGATGAATCTTGAGCTTGCTATCAAAGCGTTCGACAAGATCATGGACAACATCGCCTCGCGAGGCAGTACATTTGCCCTCAGCAGCGATCTTGGTGAAGACGAAACATTTGAACTCAACGGCGCGTCCCTCAGCCAAGCCGACGTCGCATTGCTTGAATCGTTGTTGGATTTCTTCGACCAGTTCAGCGAACAGAACGACAAAGATCTTCGTGTTGAGACCGCAACGGCAATGCAACGAGTTGGCGACATACAACACAAAATCGGCAACGTAGACCAAGCTGAAAAATCGTATCTCAAGGCCCTCAATTCGTTTCAGACTCTCTACAAACAATCACCGCAGCAATCTAGCACTTTGTTGTCCCAAATGGCGATCTACAACGAACTGATCGTGCTCAATGCCAAACGCGGCCAAATCCCAAAAACATTTGGACTTTATCAAGATGCACGGAGATTACTCGAACAATCACCCAAAATAGCTTCCTCTGCTGATGGGCGGTTTGCACTAGCAAAATTGCTCAATAGCATTGGCACATTAGGGGCGAGGTTTGGGCGAGAGCCGAGAATGCGGTTGGGCGGTCCATTAGGTAAAGTTGGAACTTTCGGAGATGGGATACAACTTGCGCAAGCCGCAAAACTCAAGCGAGAATCGGAACTAAACGCAGAGTCGCTAGCCCTGCTCAATACACTTGCGAACGAATCACCTGAAAACACTCCCTACAAAATTGTGCTTGCCCGGGCGCTAAAGGATGAGGTCCGAATCGCGAAGTTGCTCAACGACACCCAGCGCGCAGACGAGGCGATGATGCGTTCCGTAGAGATTTTGGAAGGGCTTTGTGCATCCCACCCCGATTCATCCGCATTCAAATACGAGTTAGCAAACACGCTCGGCACCAACGTCGGCATGCGAACCATTGATATGCAGCGAGCCGAGCGATCGCTTTCGATATGCGAAGAGATTCTTATCGACAAGCCATATGTTCCCGAGTATCTGGCATTGAAAGCTTCGGTATTGGTCAAGTTAAGCGCGACCACTCAATTGACGACTGGTCGCTCTCAAAAAGCGGAAGAATTGCTGCTTGAGGCCATCCGCGTCCAGCGCGACTTAGCAAACCGCTATCCGGATATCGCTTTGTATACTTTGAGTTTGGGACAATCGTTAGTACAACTCAGTGAACTCGAGATGACTTTGAAAAAGCCAGCCAAAGCCAAGGAAACGATGGACCAAGCCATTCAAATGATTGAGTCCTTGCAACGCCAAAGCAAGGGAGAAGTCATTCTCAAGCAAATGATCGAACGGCTCCGCGAAAGAAAAACACTGATCGAATCCAGGCAGCCAAAAAAGCCATAAACCATCCCCCATCGAACTCACTTTGGCTGATAGCGCTGGTAGCCTACCCTACTCCGCCGCCGCCAGGGGTTTCGATCAAGATACTCTCGCCGGCAGCTATGCTTAAGTGCGCCGAGCTTGGCAATCGAATTTGCTTGCCATCTTTTTGAATAAGCCAGTTCTCGCCAGCTTCGCCAGCCGCTCCTCCGTCCAATCCAAAGGGTGCAATCGTCCTGCGACTTGTGACGAGGGACACAACTAAGGGCTTCAGGGCTTGTATCTGTCGGATCATACCGTCGCCTCCCGAATAATGACCATACCCACCGCTCCCCTGTCGAATTCCGAACCGAACCAGTCGTACAGGATATCGTTTTTCCAATACCTCCACGTCTGTCAAGCGCGTGTTGGTCATATGCGAATGAACCGCATCTTCGCCGTTGGACGTATGCGTTGCCCCAGTTCCCCCGCCGATCGTTTCGTAGTATCCAAACGTCGAGTCGCCAAATAAGAAATTGTTCATCGTCCCTTGGCTCGCAGCCGCTAGTCCCAACGCTCCCAGCAAACAATCCACAACACGTTGGCTGGTTTCCACATTGCCGCCTGCAACGGCTGGCCAATCCTCTTGATTCCCACTTGGTTTCGGATTAAGGATCCCTTGGGGAATTTTCATTTCAACGCAACGCAATACGCCAGAATTGAGGGGCAGTGAGTCGGCCAGCGCGCATCGTATTACGTACATCGTCGCGGCCGCGACGATGGCTGGATTTGCGTTGAGGTTACCTTTCGAGACCATGCCCGTGCCTGCAAAATCGATTTGCAAAACGGGCTCATCGGCTTCGTTGGTTGTGGGTGCAATCGAGACGCGAATTTCTGTACCATCATCCATTTTGTCCGCAAAGCTGCGAACGCGATTCCCAAGTGTTCTAATCCAGGCTCGCGTCTTGGCTTCGGACGCTTGTTGGATGTATTCTAAGTATCGTTTCAGCGTATCGAGTCCATAGTCAAGGGACAATTCTTGCATTGCGAGCAGTCCTTGCTGATTGGCCGCTTGCTGGGCAGCCAAATCCGCCATGTTCTCCGCGACGGATCGCGAGGGATAAGACGCATTGCGGAGCAACGATTCGACTCGCCAAGAGCAATCGCTTCCCTGTTCGACCAAGTGCATGGGTGGAATAATGACTCCTTCCTCACCCAAACGCGTCGATGTCGGCGACATCGAACCCGGAGCGATACCACCGATCTCCGCGTGATGGGCACGGCATGCAACAAAGAAATCGGGAACGCCGATCACGCTTTGCGAGTCCGCAAAAACGGGCGTAATCACGGTGACATCGGGCAAGTGCGAACCACCCTCATAGGGATCGTTCGTAATGAAACAGTCGCCAGGAAACATTTTTGGAAACTTCACGAGCATGCAGCGGATGGTTTCACTCATGGCCCCAAGATGGACTGGAACATGGGGTGCATTGGCAATGAGGTCTCCATTCGAAGCAAACACAGCGCAGCTAAAATCGCGTCGGTCCTTGACGTTGACGCTAATCGCGGTCTGCTCCAACACGATCCCCATCTGATCTGCGATCGCTGCGATGCGTTGAGCCAGTACCTCCCGAAGAACAGGATCGACCGCTTCGGAAACCGAAGCCTGGGCTCGTTCTGGTGCAAGTTTTTTCACCGCATCGATTCGTCGAAGCGAAAGAGTGTGATCGGACAAAACAGTTGCTCTCCAACCTTTTTCAAGGGCGGTTGTGCTGCCGCTCGAAACAATCAATGCGGGGCCGCTTAGGGATTGGCCTGGAGCGAGTTCGCCTCGTAAATGAACTCGCTTGTCCGGCGTTGTGTCATTGTGTGGGATGGGTCGCTCAACCAAAGTGATTCCTTCAAGTTGGTTTTCCGACTTCGCACAGTATTCCCCTTTGAGCGAAACCGCTTCGATAGGTTTCCCCGTGCGTACATAACCAAATCGAGTTCGATGCATCGCCTCGAATCGATCGATGCAATCACGATGCAATCGCAAATTGTCAAACGGACCAAGATTGTTGGAGCTCGTGTCGTTGAGTGAAACCAACATCGAGCCCTCGGTTCCGGTGTACTTTAATTCCATTTCAAACGTGGCGGATACTTGTTTGCTCGCGATGCCTTCGCGGTCGAATTCGTCGAATGCTTCACGGTTCATGTCCGCCACCAACCGCGCGACATCGAGAGAGTCAACATCCTCAAGCGGTCGGTAAATGGCTCTGGAAAACGATCGCTTGACGGAGGCCATTCCCATTCCTAGTGCGCTCAGCAAGCCCGCGTCCGGCGGGTCAATCACATGTTGAATGCCGAGCAGTTCGGCGATCTCGCATATGTGTTGACCGGCTGCGCCGCCAAAGCCAATCAGCGCGTGTTCGCGTGGGTCTGCTCCCTGTGCAATCGAAATGCTTCGAACCGCTGCCGCCATGTGTTCATTGGCGATTCGCCGAAAACCCTCACATAATTGCTCGGACGTGAATCGCTCTATGGACAAGTCACCCGAGCCATTCATTTGCGAAAGAACCGCCTCTAGCCTCTGCTCGGCTGCGCGGCGATCCAGCGAGAATGGAAACGTGACCGTGTCGATTCGATCCGTCAATAAGTTCAGGTCGGTAATCGTCAGTGGTCCACCGCGACCGTAGCAGGCTGGCCCAGGATTGGCACCCGCACTTTGGGGGCCAACGCGTAACCGCACGCCATCAAACCAACAAACACTTCCGCCGCCGGCAGCAACGGTATGGATCGCAAGCGTAGGAACCATCATTCGTACACCTGCTTTGATGGTTTCGTTTTCCAATTGCAACTTGCCATCGATTCGACAGACATCCGTACTCGTGCCGCCCATGTCGAGGCCTATGCAGCGGGGCTGGTTCATCGCCTGCGAGTACGCCTCGATTGCAACAGCACCTCCCGCTGGGCCGGATAATACGCTGTCTTTTCCCCGGTACGAGTCGGCTGACACGAGACCGCCACTGCTGGTCATCACTCGCAAATGCGTTCGGTTGTCTAAACCGAATTGGTTCGCAACCGTTTGCAAATACCCTTGAACAATCGGAGTCAAGTAAGCGTCCATCAGTGTCGTCTCCGCTCGGATGACCGCTTTGATCTTGGGAGCAATTTGACTGCTGATACAAATGCAGGTAAACCCAATTCTTTGAGCGATTTTCTCGACCATCGATTCATGAACGGGATTGCAATAGGAGTGAAGCAAGCAAACGGCGATGGAACGAATGCCGGTAGCAAACAGGTTGCGGAGTTCGTTTTCGGCTTGCTCAACATCCAACGGTACCAGAACGGAACCACTTGCATCCATGCGTTCGTCGATTTCAACAACACTCGCGTGAAGCGGCGTTCGTTTGCGGACGTTTAACGCAAACAAGTCGGGCCGTTCCTGATAACCAATACGTAGCAAGTCACCAAAGCCACGCGTTGTTACCAAAGCACACGGTTGGCCAGTACGCGTCAGCAGCGCATTCGTACCGCGCGTTGTTCCAAGCCGAACTTGCAATGGCGGTAGTGGTTGCGTTGAGTTTAAACCCAAAATCAATCGCGCCGCCAACACGGGGGCCTCTAGTCCACAATCGAGTTCATACCGCACACATTGGACTCGGTCGAGCGTTCCGCTCAGCACCGGTTTCCCGAGTTCAGACGCCACTGCATAGGTTTCCGCCAATTGTATTCGACCGTCGGTTGGATCGAAACCAAGGCACTTTTGCGAGGCGAAAGGTTCGCCGAGAGGATCGATCCAAACCACGTTGGCGCCGATCCAAAACTCCGTTGGGTCGTTCCTGCGCAAGGGATCGATGAAGGTGTTCTGATCGATCCAATGCGAAACCGTTCCTTTGACAAGCCCACTGCTCAAAACTTTGGTACAGCGTCGTGATCCATCGGGTTGGTTAACAAAGCAATCCGTAAAGGTACCACCGACGTCGCACCAAACTTCATATGCCTTAACCTTCTGCAATACGAACGGAGTCATAAGTAGTCACCCCATAATGCATCACTCACAAACAAGCCAGCGCGGGTAAGTCGAATCCATTCTCTGTCTCGCATCAACCAGCCGCCAGCGATATGTTTCTCGATCGCGGCGTCGATCGCAATCGCCACGCTAGGCTCAGCTTCCAATCGCATGGCGGTCCAGTTGACCCCCTCCATTTGACGCATTCCAAAGACAAATCTCTCGCGAACACGCTGTGCGTTGGAAAGTTTCTCCATCTCATGAATTGTAGATCTGTTTTGTTCGATTCTGCGAATGTATTCCAATGTGCCTCGGTGATTGACACTTCGAGTCCCTCCAACAAAGCGCGCTGCGCTCGGGCCGAATGCCCACCATGATTCTCCGAGCCAATAGCTTTGATTGTGCCGGCAACGATGCGATGGCTTTGCAAAATTAGAGATCTCGTAATGTTCGAAGCCGGCACGGCTCAATCGATCGATGGCTTCCTCGTACATAGCCAGTTCGAGCTCCTCGGGAACGGATTCAATCTCGTGGCGTTCTCGCATTCCCCAAAAGCGAGAGCCCTTTTCAAAGGTTAAGCCGTAAGTGGAAAGGTGATGAACGCCCAATTCGATCGCTGTCTGGAGGTCGGTTTGCCAACCTGAAAACGTTTCGTTTGGAGCTCCAAAGATCAGATCGAGCGACACCGAGCTAAAAAACTTGTGTGAACGCTCCACCGATTCCATGAGTTCTTCCGGCGAATGGTCCCGTTCGAGTCGAATCAGTTTGGTCGGTTGAAAGGATTGCCCTCCGATGCTGATGCGATTGATTCCGCGTGAGCAGATGTGCTCGCAAAAAGAATCCGAAATGTCGAGCGGATTGGCTTCGATCGTCCATTCACCTTGCGAGGACAGCGGCAGCCAGTGATTGAGCAAGGTTAACAACCGATCCATCCGATCCTGAGGCAGAATCGAAGGGGTGCCGCCACCGAGAAAAAGGGTTTCGACTTGTCTTGGGATTTCGAGTTTTGACAGCTCGACCTCTAGAGCGTTGAGAAATCGATCAATAAGGTCATCGCGATTGGCGAGGAGCGAGAAATTGCAATATCCGCACCGATGACGGCAAAATGGGATATGAACGTAGGCCGAAACCGGCAATGCAGCTTGTTCGTCCCAACCCCAGAGCTGCATGCAGTCCTTCGTTGATTCCAGCGGAGCGGGGATTTTCAATGTCATGGTGGGTGGGTGCCGGAGACTATTGCGTTGTCTGGAATTTAGGTCGTCGAAATAGAGTAAACCCTCATGTACAATTTAACCACCCGTTTCATTCATCTCGAGAAAGCAAAGTTTTATGACAGGTTGGGCCATTATCGGTTGCGGCATGATTGCCAAATTCCACGCACGAGCCATTGCTGAGTTGAAAGGCTCGACTTTGGTCGCGTGCCATAGCCGCTCGCTGGACAAGGCAAATGAGTTTGCCAAAGAGTTTGGAGGCACAGGCTTCGACGACTTGACGAAGATGCTCGCCCATCCAAAGGTGGATATAGTCACCATTTGCACCCCGAGTGGTGCGCATTTAGAACCAGGAGTGGCCGCCGCCAAGGCAGGTAAGCACGTTCTGGTCGAAAAACCGCTTGAGGTCACGACGGCTCGCTGCGACCGACTGATCGCGGCATGCGATCGGGCGGGAGTGCAGCTCGGCACAATCTTCCCATCGCGTTTCCATCGATCGGCGCAACTGCTCAAGAATGCAGTCGAACAAGAGCGTTTTGGAACCATCTCCCTAGCAGCCGCCTATGTAAAGTGGTTTCGCACGCAAGCATACTATGATAGCGGCAAATGGCGTGGCACATGGCAACTCGATGGCGGTGGAGCCCTAATGAACCAAGCGATTCACAGTGTCGACTTGCTATTGTGGCTGATGGGACCGGTCAAGTCGGTATCGGCAATGACGGCGCTGCGAGCTCACGAACGAATCGAAGTGGAGGATGCCGCTACCGCTATTCTGGAATTTGAATCCGGTGCGTTGGGGACCATCGAAGCATCCACAGCCGCGTTTCCAGGGTCGCTCAAACGAATCGAAATCGCGGGCTCAATGGGGTCCGCTACATTGGAAGAAGAAGCGATTAAACAATGGTCGTTTGCGAAGCCGATTAAGTCGGATGCTAAAATACTGGATCAAATGCAAGGTAACGTAACAGGTGGAGGGGCGGCTGATCCAACTGCCATCGGACACAAAGCTCACCGAGATCTCTTCGCGGATTTCTTGTCTGGAGTAAAAAAGAAACTACCCTGTTCGATCGACGGCAACGAAGGCCGGAAGAGCGTCGAGCTCATTACGAGCATCTACAAAGCAGCCAATGGAGGAAAGCGAGTAACTCTCCGGAAGTTAGCCGAAGGGCGATAGCCCCGGTTCTCGACGAATGTCGAGCAATTGGAAAACCGGGGCTATCGCCCAACGGCTAATTGGGTTGAAAAACAGTTGCGGATGTGCTTAGTCCCCTAAACGCTTCTTGCGGTACGTTCCGTTTTACCGGACTAAGTCTGGTAAAACAGGCATTCCGATCCCTTGCGATATCAGAAACACGGAACGATTTCTTTCCTACATTGCTGAGGCATTATGTACGTAGAAAGTGCCTGGAGTCCGATAACTGCCAAGCTTGCAAGGAGAGGGATTATTATTCGCGAAGTCCCAATCAGCTACTCGAGTCGTTCATGGAAAGAGGGCAAGAAGATCGGGATCAAGGATTTGTTCAGCACGATATGGTGCATCGTGAAGTACCGGTTTTCGAACTAATTCGCAGCCGACCGATCTCGCTAGCCACTAAAAGGCACAAAGTCCACAAAAAGTTTGAAAGTTCGATTCAACAGATCATCCGGTTTGTGGCTTTTGTGATTTTTTGTGGCTAGGAAACATAAGTGCCTGGCACGAATGGTGCTGTCATTGCGGGAATTCGACCAGCACGAATATGAGCCATGATGGTTGGCCGTCGGCAGCCAAGAGCCTTCGCAAGGGCTGTTGCTGTTAGGTAGGTGGCCTGAGAGTCTAAAGCCAGCAAGTACCTTGAGACTAAGGCGAAAGCATCGGCGGGGCTACAAGCTTGCCCAACAGGCTCAATCTTAATGCCTAGACGGACAGCTAGATCATTGGCATTCCGCAGGTATTTTGCTGCGTCGTCAAAAGTCTGTATATCTTGCTCTGGTTGGCCCCTAAGGTCAATCAACGACTTTTTTGATTGCTTCGAGAGTTTTCATTCCTAAGTTTAGGACATGAATTCATGTAAAGTCGATTCTAGTCAGGCTGCGTCACACGCCTCTCTGATGGAGTATTGGATCGAAGCCTCGCTTTTCACACCAAGGCGAGGTAACATGCAGGAATGCGAAACGAGCACCGCCGCAGTCTCGACTCTATCCAGTAGCGACAGGAACAAAAATGACCTCTCAACATCGCCCAGGGATAACTATGGTAGAGTTGTTAGTGGTCGTCGCGGTTATCGCATTACTCGCGGTATTGATCGTGCCGGCGGTTCAACAAGCCAGAGAAGCAGCAAGGAGAATGCAGTGCTGTAATAATTTGAAGAACATCGCTATCGCATCGATGTGTTTTGAATCTTCAACCAAGCATTTGCCCGGCCCTCGAATGAACGCGCATCCAAACACTCGCTTTTATACTACGGATGTCGGCTTGTTTGTCACTTTGCTCCCATACCTTGAAGAACAAAACTTGCATTCCAGATTCGCTACGAATTCACCGAGTAATTCGCTTGTTAACCAGTCGCTATTAAAGCTGCGGCCTTCAATTCTAAAGTGTCCAAGTAGTCTCGAATCGGAAATATTGCATTCAATGTCTGGCATATTCTCCGGGCCTCCCATCGATGGAATTGATGGCATTACTTGTGATTACATGGGAAACGATGGTGTTGCGAGATCTACAAATCCTTTGTTCGGAACAGTGCGACTGAGAGTTGGAACAATCGTTCGAGAGCGACGATTGAATGAGGTGTCAGACGGAACTTCAAATACGCTGCTCTTTTGGGAAAGTGTTGGCGACTCAATACGGATGAAAAAAACAAAAAAACTATCTGTGGACCTTAGTGCACCGAGAAACTTTGTGTACAACATCGATAGCTCAGCTTCGAACAACCTAGTTTCAGTGACGCAGGCTTCATATAAGTCTTATATTTTCTCATGGACGGGGTTTCGTATTGGTGTTGTTTTTGAGGAAAGTGGGGCAGTGATGAATTTTTCGAATGTCATCGGTCAGCCTTATTCTGCACACCCTGGTTTGTTGACTTGTTGCAAGACCGATGGTTCTGTCTCCTGTGTAAGTGAGTCCATCGAAAGCAGTATCTTGATGGCAATGTCGACAGCCCAAAACGGAGAGGTTTTGCATTCGGAGTAGCAATGCGGCCAATACTTCGCTATCCCTACGTTGAAAAACTCAAAAAATTCTTGCCTGCCATTCTTGTGATTGTCTTTTGCAACTGGTATCGTTAAGTTCCGTGTGGGCCGTGCGGTCTGCAAAAGCGACTGTGTTAAAACGGAGATATAGCAATGAAGTTCTTTGCAAAGGCAGTTCTGCTGACGGTTTTGGTATCGCCATATTCTTGGACGATGAAGCCAGGTTCGGTTGTGGGAGGTGGAGTTGGAGGCGCAGTACCGTGCGAGGGTGGGCCAACGCACACCTCTGTTTCTAAAAACAATGTGTGTAGCACTGCGGCTGGATGCGGAGGTTTATATTTCGCGAAATGTGAAAACACAACTGGTCTAACTAAGGTTATCAAATGCGTTCCTGACGCAACAGGGACACCATGCACGCTTGCAGGGTCAAATCTAAACTGCGGAAGTAACAAAGATGCGGCCTCCGAAGACTGCGATTAGGCTTTGAAGCGAGATGTTGTGAGGTTCGAACTTTCGTTGAGACGTGTTTCTTGTCCTTAACTCAAATCAATCCTCAGTGGTGCACTATGCGTTGCCTTGTTTTCTTGTGTTGCTTTACTGGTCTGCTAAGTAATGCAAGTTTAAGCGCCACTGAGGATGGCAAGCAGATGCTCCGAAATTGGAAAAGTTTCGTTGAAGGTGCGGTATTCGCCGAAATTGAATTGGTTGTCAATGCAAAGGAATACACAAAACTTGAAGGATACGAGGGTGAGGATACGGATATTCGATATGAGCAGCGATTCACTCGAATAGGCGGTGAATGGTTGTCGACGGTTAAGCGAGATATCGGAACCACTAAATTTATTTTTGAGTTGCGACGAGCCTTTGGGCAAACGATTTTCTGCTCATCAAGGAAGAACTCAAAGGACGTGGACTATTCGACGCTACAGGTCTTTGGTTCTATTAAAGCTGATTTGCCCCTAGTGCACGTCGCAGATATGTGGGACGTCCGCTATCTACTTGGCTACTACCGAACGAATTCCACGGACCTTCTTTGTAATCAAATGCTAAGCGAGAATACATCATTAAAAGACCTTACGGTTTCTTCAGCATCAAGAAAAGGTGCTTTTTTTGTTCATTTCCGAGACATTAACGCCAAATCGCCATCGCGAATAGAGGCGTCGTTTGACGAGGAGGTTAACGGTGACGCAAACCATATTGTCGCAAGAAAAGTTGAATATGATGTTCTCACTTGGACTGACGATGGCATGCCATCGAGTTTGCGGGTTAAGAACACTGATACCGATGGTGGCAGACAAAATTACCGTACTGTTTTGTTTGCCATCACCTCAAGAGGCCGTCCTGACGTAGACGCGAAAAAGCTTGCACTTTTCCGCCCGCCGGCCAATGAGAGAAAGGTTGATGTAGAGGACGCGCCATACATATGCGTTTGGCGAGACGACCGCATACGCCCTGCATACACCACGCCAGCAACGGTTCAAATGATGACAAGAGGCTATTGGCTTTTTGGGGCTAGTGTGGCAGTTACGGCATTTCTTCTCTCTATCTGGTATCTCAAAAAGAGGAGTTAAGCCAATGTTGCATTTGTTCCTTTGTTTAGCCATTGGATGCTCATTTACTGGTGTAGAGTCTAGATTCAGCGGAGTTCCATTTCCTAGGAAGCACGACAAGGGCGTTTTGTGCGGCGTATTGTGCAGCGAAAGAGCAATTTCCATATTAAAGCAGAGTCCTTCAAGCCTGGACGATTTGATTTCCACTAAGTTTATCAGTAGCGATAAAGGAAGTACTGCGGAAGATATTCGACGACTTCTGTTCGAGAACGGCTTGAAATCAGACTGGCTAATCAATTTGAGCCCAGCATTCTTGTCATCACTAAATACACCTGCGATTTTGCACGTAAAGTCAGACACCGATGTGGAAAATTTTGAGCATTGGTTACTGTTTTTGGGAGCTAAAGCTGGAGAGGTGAGAATTGCGGATTTGCCCGGCGAAGCGTTTGAGATTAGCGAAGTAGAGCTTCAAGCTATTTGGGACGGGAGCGCCATCGTCATTCATCGAGATGAGAATTGGCAAGTTTGGCCCCTGGTCTTTTGGTTTGTAGTGCAGGTTCTGCCCATGATCGCGTTAGTTGCAGTTTCCTTTGCGTTAGGTACGGGAATCCTGAATCGGATTAAAAATCGTATTAGCTTCCGATTTCAAGGAGTTGCTCTTATCTGCGTCTCAAGCCTCATTCTTTGTATTGGAAGAAACTGTTTTTTTGGCGACGGAATTTTCAGAAGCCGGGTCGCTTCAGAAATTTTATTCCGCCCAAGCAGGTCTTTAACCACAATAGTTGAAATGGCGGATCTAGAGGAATTGTGCAACACTGAAAACGTTGTATTTGTTGACGCAAGGATGCCACAGGACTTTGCGAAATCGCATGCCGGTAACGCAATTAATATCCCAATCCACTGTTCATTCGGTGATAGAAAAGAAATAACCAGTGATATTCCCGCTTCAACTCCTATGATCGTTTACTGCCAAACTGAGCGATGTGGCTACGCAGAGATTGTGGCAAATCGACTCAGTAAGGACGGCTTCAGGGACGTCAAGGTATTTGTGCCCGGGTGGGTGAAGTTAGGCGAAACAAAAAAGAACTAAAATGTTAAGACCAGCAGTTGAATATTTTCAGAACATTGTAAAGTTTTTTGCAGGGATGACGCTCGCTTGGTCTGGGTGGGTGCATGAAATGAATCCCTATTACTTCGCGTCCGTAATCGATAAATATGAATTGTTGCCAAGGTCTTTTGGTGTCACTGTGGCGGTTGGACTACCGGCACTGCAGCTCGTTACTGGCATACTATTATTGTTTGGTTCATATGCTGAAGCAGCGAGTCTTGTGGCAACATTTCTTTTTGGTGTTTTTGTTTTTGTTCAGTCGTTTGCACTCGCGACGGGCAAGTCTATTTCTTGCGGATGTTTCGGGGTTGGTAGTCACGATGTTTCTTATCTGAGTGTTTCCGCTGTTGCTGTAATGTTTTTGGGCCTTTTGTCACAACAATTGCTACCGAGTCGTGAAAGCCGATCCCGGAACTTAGCTGACGTTTCAGCGTCATCCGGAGGTTAGGTTGAAGCGTTGATGATTCGACGCAACAACGTCACGAGGTTTTGATGGTTCTGTACATCAAAAGGCGCTGTTTTGGCATTGGTACGTAAGCGTCCACGACAACCAGTGAGGCGGGCGTTGGTTACTGGCTTGCGGTTTGCTCTCGCTTTAGCTTGGCAGCCACGATGCGACGGGCTCGCGTGATTTGCTTGCATTTCCATAGCGAAACTCAACCATTGGGTAACATACTAACAAGCCAACCACAATCGTTCGGTAGCGCTTTCAATGAGTCAATGCGGTGGGGATTTCTAACTGTCGCTATAAACCTGATTGGGATAGTTCACTTTTAGCAAACACAATCCTTGTGGCGGAGCGGTGAAGTCCGACGTGTCTCGCTGTTTCGACTCGAGAAACGTCTTCATCCGACGTGGACCGTACCGCCCGGATCCTATGGTCCAGAGCGTTCCTACAATGTTTCGTACCATGTTGTAGAGGAACCCATCCGCCTCGATCTCGATCCAAAGATCCGTTCCATCCATCGAATCTTTCGATGCGATGGAGATATCATAAACGGTTCGCGTCGTGCTTCTTCGCGGTGAGCCTTGCGTTTCGAACGACTTGAAATCGTGAGTGCCGATTAGCGACTCGGCTGCCGTCCGCATGGCTTCGATGTCGATCGGCTTGCGAATCCACCAATGATAGAGATGGCTCATAGGATCCGGAACAGGCGAATTGCGAATGGTGTAACGATACCGCTTGCTCTTGGCATGACGAATAGGGTCAAACGTTGTCACTACTTCTCGGCAATCCCTGATGATAACATCGGATGGCAGGAAGCAATTGATGGCCGGAACAAGTGGATCGGGTGGTGGATTCCAGTTATGAAGCTTGAATGAGCCGACTTGTCCAATAGCGTGAACGCCCGCATCGGTTCGGCCGCTCCCCTGAACATGCACTTGCTCCGAAGTTGCTTTCGAGATGGCAGTAACCAGAACTTGCTGGATGGTTGGAGCGTTCGGTTGGATTTGCCAGCCTCCGTAGCGAGTCCCGTCGTAAGCGATCGTGATGGCGAATTGGCGGAGCATGTAGTTTGAGATAGCTACTTCGTGTCGTCTTTTTCCATAAACATCAGGTGTTGCCATGGCAGCTTGTCGTACTCGCTGGCAACTCGGAAACCGTTGTCTTTGTACTCTTTCAGAATTTGCACTTTGCTCATTTTGTGCTCTGGGCGAATCAAGACCGTTGGATCTTCGGCTCGAAACTCGACGAGTGCAATTCGGCCAGTCGGCTTAAGTGCTTTGCGAATGGCCGATAACATTTGTACGGGGTGTGAAAACTCGTGATAGACGTCGACCATCAAGACCAAGTCGATCGACTCCGGTTGCAATTTCGGATCCCAGAGATCACCCAATATGGTATCGATGTTTCCGATTTTGTTGGCAGCCATGCGTCGTGACAACTCTTGCAGCATTTGAGGCTGAATGTCTACGGCAACGACTTTGCCACTTGGGCCTACTTTCGGTGCCATTTGCAAAGTGTGATATCCATCGCCGGAGCCAAGATCGCAAACAACCATCCCGTCTTTGAGCTTCAACTGGTCGAGCATTTCCTGTGGATTCTCTTCTTGAATCCTCTCTGGACGACTAAGCCAATCCATATGCTGATAACCCATCGGCGACGCGATCCTGCGTCCCATGTATTTGGTCAAACCACGAGGCTCACCCGCCTTGGAGGGTTTGTCGGCATCTTGTTTTTCTTGAGCCGTTGCGGTGGAACCGAGTGCCCAACCTGCCAATAGAAGGCTCAGACCAAACACGCGAAACGCGAACGCTTGGTGGAACGGCAGGCGGAGCCTGCAATTCCGTGGGTTCCAAGGCAGAGCCTTGGAACCAGTTGAAAGAGCCTCGGAACCAGTGGGTGGCGATCGACGAGAAGGTTCGGTGTTACAAGAGTTTGACGAATGCTTTGGGTTCATAGATTAGTCCTCCAGCGGCAAGGGCTGGAACGAAGGTTGTTTGGCAGATTCTAGATAGGTTTCCAGGATAAAATGAGCCGCTATCTTATCAACTTGTTTCTTGCGCTGCTTGTAAGTCATATCGGAGTCTCGCAACATGCGATTTGCAAGGGCCGTCGTGTAACGTTCATCCACGAAACGGACGGGAAGATCGGTAATATGGTTGAGCCAAAGTGCAAATTCTCGCGCTTCCCCAGACTTTTGACTCTCTCGACCGTCGCAATGGATCGGCAAACCGACCACCCAACCCAGGATCTGATTTTCCTTGGCAATTCTCTCAAAGTATTTTTCATCTAGGGCTGGATTGCGTCGCGTATAGGTTTCCAAGGGGCTTGTCCATGTCCTGCTCGGGTCGCAAAGAGCGATACCGATTCGGACGGTCCCATAGTCGACGCCAGCCAATCGACCGGAATCTGGCCAGTCAAAGTTTCTTCCGTCGGGGTTCCCCAAATCGCACAGCCTTCCCGAATTACCTTGATGTCAAAAGGTCGAAAATAGTATTATTCCAAGATTGTCGGCGATTGACCAGACTACGGCTATATTATCAAGGGAATCACAATGCGTTACTCGAAACGAATTCTATTCAGTGGTCTCAGCGGGGTTGTTTTCGCATTGTCATCACCCGCAACTGAGTCGGTTCATGCGCAAAGCTCCGATTTCAACGAAGCCGAAAACATGATGTCCTTCAACCAAGTCGAGTTGAGGGATCAGCTCTATTTTGGGCTTAGAACTTTCCTGCCTCAACAGCAAGAATTTCTTGATAATGTCATTGCGAAAGTCGATAGCGGCGAAATTTCTCGGGCCATGGTGAACGTTGTCTTTGTCTGGTCGAGAAAACGCAACCCCAAGATTCCTTTTCCCTATTTCGAAGCCGTGATGCGACTACTGGCCGAAAAGCGCGGCGTAACTTTTCCCTAAACGCGGTCGATCGTTAAAAGGACAGCACATCCGTGTTGCCTTGGTGCTTCGCGACGCGGGAAACGCCTGTAGCTTTGCCTGCTCGGATAAATTGTTCTCGTTGCGGGAAGATTGCCGACCACGGCGAGTTTTGCATGTAATAATAATTCGGAATGAGCGACATCCCAAATGGATCGCGCGATTGTGCTGAATTTTTACCGAGCAGATCGAAAATGCCTCCGCAACTTCCTCATTTCTGCAATGTCCAGGCTTTCGAACAGTTCTTGGAATGCTTGGACTCGCTTGAAACCAACGAATCACTTCTCCATGGTGCCATCGCGATCTCTCGGCATTTTTTAGATGGACCGCGTTGCGAGTCTGTTTCGTGGAACATCGATGCTTTGGCGAATTCGGTTTTGGACCGAGTGACTCATAAGTCGAATGAAACGCTATTGGCACACGTTCACGACGTCCTTTTCGATACGAATGGATTTGAAGGCAATTCAGCGAATTACTACGACGTCGAAAACAGTTTGCTACCCGTCGTTATGGAAACTCGATTCGGCATTCCCATTACCCTGTCGTTAATCTACAAGCTGGTCGCGAACGAGGTCGGTCTGCGCGTGGATGGAATCAACAGTCCTGGGCACTTTCTTGCAAGAGTGCACCTTTCGTCAACGGAGTCGATGATCGTGGACGCTTTTCATGGAGGGCGAATTCTTACTGTTCGCGAAGCGATTGAACTCGTTTCTGGAATCAGTGGTGCCGATATCTCCGTAGCCGATCAACTTTTGAGACCGTGCACGAATCGACAGTGGTTGGCTCGTATTCTCAACAATCTGCAGTCCGTACTTTTAAATCAGTCTCGATTCGATGACGTATCGGCCATGCGAGAACTTTTGGTCGCCCTCATCGAGCCTTCTTAGAAATTCGCAAAGGCGAATATTGCTACGCTATGTTTCCACCGCTCCCAATCAAACTGTTAGATTGCCAATTTCATCCACACGGTGTCGCTGCGGAGTTGATGATCGTCGAGGGGGATTCGGCTTCCACGGCTGTCGGTATTACTAGAGATTCAAGCTATCAAGCGGTCCTGCCAATTCAAGGCAAACCGCTGAATGCTTGGAAGGCGAATCGAGCCAAAGTCGCGAGCAACGAATTCTACGCTGCTATCATTCAAGCGATCGGTGCTGGATGGGGCGACACCTTTTGCTTGGATCAAGCTCGTTACCAACATATCGTATTGATTTTCGATCCGGATGCGGACGGCATCCACTGCAGCATGTTGGTACTCATGTTCTTTTATCGGTGGATGCGGCCATTGCTAGACTCTGGTCGCATCCTCTTGGTGCGCCCCCCAATGTTCGAGATCAACGCCACCCATTTGACGGACATTCTCTGTGCGGAGACCGATGAGCAAGCGGTCGCCAACATCGAGCGATTGAGCCGTGAAGGCTACCAAAACATCACGAAAAAAAGATTTCGAGGATTGGCAAGCATGGGGAATGCAATACTATCAAAATATTGCGTGAATCCTGAAACGCGACTCACTTATCGCATGCGAGCAGAAGATGCGGTTGCGGCAATTCGAGCATTCTCACCGAACTCCGTAATCGATAAAAGTTAGCCACAGGAACGAATCCATCTTGCTTTCCGAGGTTTCACGTTAAAATGATTGGCAGCGACTGAACAAGTCGCTCCCGCCTCAATTTCCCCCCAAAGCCTCTGGATTTCTCCAAGATTTATGGTTCCGATGCTCGTATCCCCCCGTTTTCTTTCCGCTACCGTTGTCGGTTTTTCGTTGTTTTGCAACTGGGTCACTTCGATTCAGGCAGGCGGAATGATTCAATACAACCGCGACATTCGCCCCATTCTGTCCGAGAACTGTTTCGCTTGCCATGGACTGGATGCTACGAAACGAGCGGCTGAACTCCGGTTGGACCAACGCGACGAAGCGGTTGCAAAAGGGGCAATCGTGGCGGGCAAACCGGATGAGAGCGAATTGATCCGTCGCATTTTTTCGACCGATCCTGACACGATCATGCCTACCCCCGCCTCCCATAAGACCCTAACCGCAAAACAAAAAGATCTTCTCAAAACTTGGATTTCGGAAGGGGCCGAGTATCAAGGTCATTGGTCGTTCCTGCCACCCACCAAACCCGAACTTCCGCAAGTAAGAAACGTGTCATGGATTCGAAATGCAATCGATCGCTTCACGCTTGCAGAGTTAGAGCGGCAAGGAATTGAGCCGTCTCCAGAGGCGGAACTCCGCTCGCTTGTTCGGCGTGTGTGCCTTGACTTGACCGGCCTGCCGCCGACACCCGAAGAGGTTGAACAAGTTCTCGCGGATAGTTCGCCCGATCGTTACGAAAACTACGTCGACGCATTGCTCAAACGACCGGAATGGGGCGAACATCGTGGTCGCTATTGGCTCGACTATGCTCGCTACGCAGACACGCACGGCATCCATTTCGATAACTTCCGCGAAATGTGGTCGTACCGCGAGTGGGTCATCAATGCATTCAATCGCAACATGCCCTTCGATCAATTTACGATCGAACAATTGGCCGGTGACTTGCTCCCCAACGCCGATATCGATCAAAACATCGCGACCGGTTTCAATCGATGCAACATCACCACCAACGAAGGAGGATCGATCGCGGAGGAGTACAAGGTTTTGTACACGCGCGACCGAGTCGAAACCACCGGCCAAGTCTGGCTAGGGCTGACCGTGGGTTGCGCAGTGTGCCACGACCACAAATTCGATCCAATCAGTCAACAAGAGTTCTATCAGCTTGCGGCGTTCTTCAACAACACCAGCCAAGCGGCCATGGACGGAAACATCAAAGATACTCCACCAATCATTCCTGTTCCCCGCAACGAAGATCGAATGCGTTTCTTTGAGCTCGATGCGTTGATAGGTCAAGCCAACGCTGCGGTCACGGCTCGTCGAGCGGTTGCTCGTCTTCCATTCGATGCCATGATCGCCAAACCCGAAGAGCGTGAAAGGCTCGCGTGGCAGACTTTGCCAGCGAAAGATTCCCTTGAAACTCACATCCCTTTGGCGGGCTCTGACACAAAGTGGATTACGGCAATTCATCAAAATCAATGGAGCCAAATTCCATTGGATAACGCTGCAACGCTGGCATCTGGACACATTTCCGATTCAGCTTGGCAAGTCGACAAGTCTTTTCCATCCTTGCCCGCTGGCGATTTCGAGCGAGACCAAGCATTTTCAGTCGGACTTTGGGTAAAGCCCGGTTCGGACTCTCAAGCTGGATCTTTGATCGCACGCATGAACGAAGCCGACTCCCATCGCGGTTGGGATGTTTGGACGGAGGGAGGGACAGTCGGAATGCACTTTATTCACAATTGGCCGGACAATGCTCTCAAAGCGATGTCGAAAACGAAGCTGACATCAGCTCGCTGGCAACATGTCGCTATCACCTACGATGGATCGTCCAAACCCGAGGGCCTCAAGATTTTTATTGACGGAAAGGAATCGGGTACGAACATCATGGCCAAAACATTAACCGAAACAACTCGAACCTCAGTACCGCTTACGATAGGTCGCCGCTCGACGGGCGCAGACGCAAAAGCGGCACAAATTCAAGATATTCGAATCTACCGGAAATCGCTTGATGCTGCAGAAATCAAAGTCATTTCCGAAGTGCCCCGACGACAGTTCCTTGCGCAGAAACCCAACCGGTCAGCCGAGGAAACAGAGGAGTTGTTCACTTGGTATCTGAATGCCATCGATGCGGAATACAAACAGCTTGATGCCAATGCGCAGAGCCTGGCGGCTGAAAAGAGCCAGCTCAAACAACGCGGTACTGTCGCTCACGTCATGAATGAAACCAAGGAACTGCCGAAGGCGTTTGTCTTGATGCGAGGCGATTATGACAAACGGTCGACGGAAGTGGTGGCTGCCACCCCGAAAGTGCTTCCACCGATGGATGCAAGTCTGCCGGCCAATCGACTCGGATTTGCAAAATGGTTATTGCAACCAAATCACCCACTCACAACACGGGTCACTGTGAATCGTTTCTGGCAGGAACTCTTTGGCAATGGGCTGGTCGGCTCCTCCGGCGACTTCGGTGCAACTGGACAAACTCCGACGCATCCAGAACTACTCGATTACTTGGCAACGAACTTCCGAGAGGAGAATTGGAATATCAAGGATTTCTTTCGGCTCATCGTTACCAGCGCTACCTATCGACAATCTTCGAGCGTGTCCGCAGAAAAATTGGCTATCGATCCATCGAACAAATGGTTGGCCCGGGGGGCTCGATTTCGAATGGATGCGGAGATGATTCGGGATAGTGCGTTGGCAGCAAGCGGCTTGATGGTCAACAAGATCGGCGGCCCAAGCGTTCGACCTTATCAGCCACCTGGAGTTTGGGAAGCGGTCGCCATGCCTGGAAGCAACACTCGCGATTATGTTGCAGACAAAGGCGAAGGGCTTTATCGAAGAAGCATGTATACTTTCTTAAAGCGATCTGCACCACCACCGAATATGGATGTGTTCAATGCGACGGCTCGTGAAGTTTGTACGGTAAAGCGAGAACGAACCAACACACCGCTCCAGGCTTTGGTGACATTAAACGACATTCAGTTTGTAGAGGCAGCTCGCGTCTTGGCATCAAAAACCCTCTCGGATCCAAAACTCAAAGGGGATATCAACGCAAGAATTCAATCGATAGCAAACAAGTTGATCGCTAGGTCATTCCAAGCGGAAGAGCTCAGCGTCGTCATCGCAAGCGCCAATGAACTTCTTTCGTTCTACCAAATGAACCCGGAACAAGCCAAGCAACTCATTTCGATCGGCGATAGTAAGCCTGACGCGGTTCTTGACGTTAACGAATTGGCCGCATGGACCATGCTGGTCAACGAATTAATGAACCTAGATGAGATGCTCACCAAGTAATCCCGACAATCAGAATATCCAAAAAACTATGCAATCACACAATGTTCATCCGCTTTTTGAACAATACGTTCGAAGCGAAACACGTCGCCAATTCTTTCGCCGCGGAGGCAACGCGCTCGGTGCGGCAGCGTTGGCTTCGTTGGGCTTGCCGCTCGCCGCCCAGGGCTCCGATTCCGAGCCGATCGGTGGGTTAGGAACACTTCCTCACTTTCCGCCCAAGGCAAAACGAGTTATCTATTTGCACATGGTCGGCGGCCCATCTCAAATGGATTTGTTCGATTACAAGCCGCAAATGAACGAGTGGTACGACAAAGATCTACCCGAGTCGGTGCGAAACGGCCAACGCCTGACCACCATGACGAGCGGACAGACACGTTTTCCGATCGCTCCGTCGAAGTACAAGTTCGCTCAACACGGACAGTGCGGCATGTGGCTTTCGGAGTTGTTGCCAGAGACCGCAAAAGTAGTGGACGAGATGTGCTTTGTACGTTCGATGCACACCGAAGCTATCAACCATGAACCGGCCATCACTTTGATGCAAACCGGCAACATGGTAACCGGGCGACCTTGTATCGGCTCCTGGATGTCATATGGCCTTGGTTCGATGAACAGCAATCTGCCGACGTTTGTTGTGATGGTGGCTCAGCCAACCAACACAGAGCAGATTCAAGCCATCTCAGCTCGGCTTTGGTCGTCAGGTTGCCTGCCAGGGGAACACGCCGGAGTTAGTTTCCGATCAAGTGGCGATCCGATTTTGTACATCAACAACCCGGCCGGTGTGCCAAGTGAGGTGCGACGCAAAACGCTCGATGGCCTTAAAGCGTTAAACGAAATGAATTTCCGAGCTGTCGGCGATCCGGAAATTCATACGCGAATTCAACAATACGAATTGGCGTTCCGAATGCAGTCCAGCGTTCCGGAATTGACAAGTATCGCAAGTGAGCCGGAAAGCACGTTTGAACTCTACGGCCAAGAAGCAAAGAAACCAGGTTCCTATGCGAACTCGGTTCTGCTGGCGCGTCGGATGGTCGAACGCGACGTGCGATTTGTCCAAGTCTACTTGAATAACTGGGACCATCATGGAAACGTAAATGGTCGATTGCCATCGCAATGCAAAGATGTCGACAGGGCCAACTACGGTTTGATCACAGACCTCAAAGCTCGCGGTTTACTCGACTCCACTTTGATCATTTGGGGTGGTGAGTTCGGAAGAACCATCTATTCGCAAGGTGGGCTAAGCAAAGACAACTACGGGCGTGACCATCATCCGAGATGCTTTACGATGTGGATGGCTGGTGGCGGAATCAAAGGGGGCACGATTCACGGCGAGACGGATGACTTCTCGTACAACATTGTGAAAGATCCTGTTCACATTCACGATTTCCACGCGACTATACTTCACTTGCTTGGCATCGATCACGAACGTTTGTCGTTTCGCAATCAAGGCTTAGACTTGAGATTGACCGGCGTGGAGCCAGCCAAGGTCATACAACCATTGTTGGCATAGCGACGATGCGTAGATAAGTTGCCCGTTTAGGCGAGCGGCGCATGCGGAATAGCCCGTAGCACGGGCTGCTAGCCTGTGCTTTTTCGACTATGACTGGCTGGCAGCCTGTTCTACGTGGGGCCCTCACCTACGTTTCGGGTTGGGATACGGCAGTCTGACGCTCGCCTTGAGTTCCTAATTATCCGAGTTTGTCTAGGAAACTGTCTAAAGCAGCCGACATCTTTTCATCTGTATCGTAGGTGCCTTGCGCGATCGCTTCACGCAAGCTTGCGACCTTTTCTGCTCGAAAGGCTTGGCCTGATGGCTCGGATTGACCAATGCTTAACGCTTCGGCGGACAATTCCAATTGATCGACCGGCGTAGCGATCGCAGACTGCGTTGCGGCCTGTGCCGGTGCCGGAGCATTCGATTTGGTCGCGGCTCTCGACGCATCAACGCCAGAAACCGAAAAATTTCCCGAAATTTGCATGTTTTTACTACTCCCTGTTTAACTAGGACTCTTGGTCCGATCGAAGAATCGGAACGTACATGGACTGCAACCGTGCTGACAAGTAGAGATTGGAATCTCGTGCTCGATCCTTTTTTTGCAACGCAGTCCGTGTCACAGATGAAACCGTTCGAATCCAACAGGTCATGCGACTTTGCGAAGAAGCTGCTTTCGAGCGAAAGCGTACCTGACTATCGGAACGTCCACCTTCGAAAACCAATGAATCCTATCTCCTTCCATATTTGATGAATGACTAGGCAGCAAGTTCCAAAGCGATTTTGCGGCCTAGCGGTTATGCAACGTTTGATCGTTGATCGGACGACTGCAACTGGTTGATCTACCAATGCATTAACCGTGCCAACGATGCTCGCATGGTTCCTGCCAACTGACTACATCATGAGTTATACGCGGTCGGATAGCATCAAGACAAGGCGGAATGCTGCATACCAAGATTGACATCATTCGCGATACGATTATTCGAGTCCCAAAATTACAAAACGCACGAACTATTTTCAATGCAATTGCAAAGGGTTTTGCAAAGGGTTACAGTCACCTCGTTCGGCTGGCCAAAATTATTTTGGAATCGCGATTGACCCGAACAAAGGGTTGGGTCTATCTTACGTGCATCGAAGCGATCACTTGATCTGCGGCGTCGGATTTGATTCTTAAATGGTCAAGTCACACTATGGCATCACCACATGGATGTGATGTTGCCTGGTGCCAAGACAATGCAGATTTTTGCGGGCAGTGCAAACGGATGTTGTCATTGCTCGCTCCAAACCATTGCTCCCGGAACAGAAGCTTAAGTCCTCAGCCCCCCTGGGACTCGTTCACTTCCGGGAGCATTTTTTTTTCTTGAGCAACGTTCCATGCGTGGTGGTGCGATAGACCGCCAGATGGTTAGTCGAGCGGCAGACTGAAAACTACCAATCATAACCCGACGCGTAAGTGAGGGATTGCAGTCGGCTCCTCGCTCACGCTTCGGGTTGGGATACTGCAATCTATCGACGCAGTTAAAGCCCGTGGGGTTTGGCAGACTGCTTCCCAGGCGGCGAACGAACCTGCGCCCTCGGGACATGCTCAGTCGGGGCGAAAGAAGTACGAATCGGAGCGACGCAATCTGGCCTAGCGTTGCCGTTCCGAAAATGTTAGATCGTCTCTAGGCCGATTCACGGCTCGGTTTTTACGTTCCGTAGGCAAAGTGCCAAAGCGCAAAACACATCGTATTCAGGGATGAAGTTGATGAGAATCCGATTCGAATTTCCGTTTATTGATCTCCTTACAAAGCTTTGCGTTGCGATTGCACTAAGCTGCTCCCTATTCTGCTCAGAATCCTATGGGCAAAAAACCGGAGACGGGATTCCGGACCGCTTGGTTCTCAAGCCCGAGCATGGGCCCTGGTTTGTGATGGCGAAGTCCTACCGTGGCCCAGAGGCAAAGCAACTTGCTGAGCAACTTGCGAATGAATTGCGCAAGGATTTCCAACTCAAAGCGTATTGCGTGAGTAAAAAACTCGACTACACCGAACGCCTTGACGGTATCGGATTCGATGAAAATGGTAACAGCCGACGCATGAAATTTCGTGATAATAAGGTCGTGGAGGGATATACGGTTCTGGTCGGCGACTTCGATTCAATTGACAGTCCAGCTATCACCGAAACGCTTTCCAAGATCAAAAGAATCACGCCGAGCATGATGGCAAACGGGGCCGAACCGTCCGATCCCAACAGTGACACGGTTAGCAGCTACAGAAAGTATTTGCAAAAAATAGTTATTAAGTCCAAAGAAAATGTGAAGGAGAACGCGATTGCCAATCCTGGACCCATGTTCGGAGCCTTCGTAACACGCAATCCGCTTCTGCCTGCCGAGTTTTACAAAGCGCCAGAGCTGGACAAATTTGTGAAAAAACTCAATGAGGAAAAGAACTTCTCGGATTTTTCGTTGATCAATTGCGCTGGCAAGTACACCGTTCGAGTGGCCGTTTTTCGAGGCGATGATCAGTCAGTTAGCTGGGGGAGATCGACGAGTAGCCTAAACGATGAAGATAAAGTTTCCCAATTGGACCTAGCCGCTGAGCGTGCGGCTTTGACGGTTCGAGCGCTGCGACGAGCGGGTTACGAAGCCTACCAATATCACGATCGATCCCAAAGCTATGTCACAGTGGGCAGCTTCAATGAGTTGGGTACAACCAACAGCGCGAACCAGTTCGTGTACTCGGATCGCATCCAAGAGATCATCTCACGCTTTGGTGGAACCAAAAAGGTAACGCGATCGCAATACGGACAAACGCAAGCCCCAACGTTGCTTTTCGATTTAGTGGACCAACGGACCATTCCCGAACTCAACGATCGGGAAAGCAAGAAACTCGGCGAGTGGTTAGCAAAATACTCCGTCGCATTCGATCTCAAGCCTGCCCCGATGGCGATCCCTAAGATGCCGGTCTACAACGGAATGCTTTTCGGCAAAGACCGTCGCTAGCGAATTAACCTCGTGGATGAAATTGCTTGTGTACCTTTTTCAACTTGCTGTTTTCCACTTGGGTGTAGATCTGTGTGGTCTGAATACTAGCGTGACCGAGCATTTCTTGGATCAATCTCAGATCCGCACCACCACCCAACAAGTGCGTTGCGAAGGAATGTCGTAGCGTATGAGGGCTTACCTCCGAATCGATACCAGCCCGCGCGGCGTAGCGTTTGATAAGCTCCCAGATCGCTTCGCGTCGCAGGCGGTGCCCCGTACGCGACAAAATCAGCCATGGGGATTCTGCAAGTTCGCGGCCTGCGGATAGCAACGGTCGATGCTCCTTTAAATACAATTCGATCGCTTCGATGGCTCTTTCCCCGAGTGGAACCATCCGCTGCTTGCTCCCCTTGCCTTCTGCCAAACAGTATCCGTCCGCCAAATGGACATTCGCAACCAGCAAATCGCTGATTTCGGAGACTCGGCAACCCGTCGCATACATGAGTTCCAGTATCGCTCGGTCTCGCATTCCATTTGAGTCGTAACGTTGAGGAGCACTCAGAAAGCGGTCGACTTGCGCGATCGTTAGGACTTTTGGAACCCGCTGCCAAACCTTCGGCGTTGTCAAAAGTTCGGCAGGATTGTCCGTAATGGCACTTTCTAGTTGCAAGAATTTGTAAAACATCCTTATCGCGACAATGTGCCTCGAAATCGACGTGGCTGCCAAATGCTTTTGTTTGAGAAAAGCCGCAAATTCCGTCAAGTCGGCGATCACCATGAGGGTTGGCGATCGACCATTCAGCCACTCCCGCATGTGCTCTAGATCGCGACGATACGCTTGGACGGTGTTTTCAGCCAAATGACACTCACTGCGCAAATAAACGGTGTAGCGGTCAATCCATCCAGCCATTGTTTCGAACGGTTTGGGTGTTTCCGGGGCGGATTGCTTGAGTTTTTTGAGCTTGCTAACGGCCATGATTCCATTGTCCACTCGCGTTATCCGGCAAAACAAAATACGATTGTGTCCAAATCGAAGGTCCCAGTTTAAAGTTTTTGATTATACCGTCTTTCTGGAGAATGCAGGATGAAGATATTGGTTGTCGGTGGCGCTGGTTACGTAGGTTCGCACACGGTAAAGCTTTTGAGGTCATTGGGACATACGGTTTGGGTTTACGACAATCTTTCACGCGGCCACCGAGAAAGCGTCCCAAAAGAGATCCTCATCGAGGGCAATCTGACCGATCGCGCTCTGCTCATGCGGGTCATGCAGGAGAAAGAGATCGAAGCGGTCATGCACTTTGCAGCCTATGCACTGGTTGGCGAATCGGTGCAGCATCCAGCCATGTACTATCAAAACAACGTGACCGCTACCTTCGAGCTCTTGGAAGCGATGCGGTCCTCGGGAGTTTGGCGGTTCGTATTCTCAAGTACGACGGCAACTTATGGCCAACCTGACAAGATGCCGATCAAAGAGGATACGCCTCAAAACCCTATTAATCCCTACGGCTTTACCAAGCTTGTCGTCGAACGCGCATTGGTCGATTACGCTCATGCGTACGGTTTCGGAGTCGCTGCGCTGCGCTACTTCAACGCTTCGGGCGCATCGTCGGATGCAACTATCGGTGAAGACCACGACCCAGAAAGTCACTTGATCCCCATCGTCCTGCAGGTTGCTCTCGGTCAACGCGAGAGCATTTCCGTCTTCGGCAAGGACTATCCTACACCTGATGGCACCTGCATCCGCGACTACATTCACGTCGAAGATCTAGCCACGGCGCACGTCTCTGCGTTGCTGAAACTGCAACCGAGCGCAGTGATGCAAATGAATCTCGGAACGGGCGTTGGTCATAGTGTATTGCAAGTCATCGACGCCTGCCGGAAGCTCACAGGACACTCGATACCAGCCATCTATTCGGATCGTCGACCTGGCGACCCTGCATGCTTGATCGCGGATAGTACTCATGCCCAAGCAACGCTCCAATGGCGCCCCAAGTACGTAGCAATTGAAAGTATCGTCGAAACAGCTTGGCGGTGGCATCAGTCGCATCCACGTGGATACGCGACGTAGTTAGGACCGAACCGTGCAAGACATCATCATCGAAAAGCCCTATCAATTCGTCCCACCGCATCGTGGGAATTTTTTGCCTTGGTTGATCCTCAAACTTGGGGTTGTGCCGTGGTACCTTCGCAAAGTTGAAGGCGTTTACTCACATCAACTGCATGGTGTCGACCATCTACGTGAATCGATGCGACAAGGGCATGGAGTGTTGCTTGCTCCAAACCATTGTCGTTACGCAGATCCTCTCGTCATGGCATTTTTGGCCGCAGAGGCCAAGGTGCCGATGTTCGCAATGGCCAGTTGGCACTTGTTCGAACAAAACCGCCTTCAACGTTGGGCTCTCCGAATTGTGGGAGCGTTTAGTGTGTATCGAGAAGGGCTCGATCGAATGTCACTGGACACCGCGGTCGACATTCTTTCCAACCCAAAACGCCCGTTGGTTGTCTTTCCTGAAGGGACGGTTTTTCGAACGAATGATCAGCTCCAACCCCTGTTGGATGGAGTGGCATTTATGGCGAGAACCGCCGCCAAGCGACGCGCGAAGGATGGCGGTACCGGCAAAGTGGTGATCCACCCTGTGGCGATTAAGTACGTGTTCCACGGAGATCTTGACAAAGCGATCGATTCGACCTTGGATGCCTTGGAGAAGCGACTTGCATGGACTCAACTCAAGGAATCAAGCACTCTGCATCGGATCAACCGAATTACCCTCGCCATGTTGAGCCTGAAAGAAATTGAATACCTAGGCGCGGCTCAGCAAGGAACCATCGAGGAACGACAACAACGGCTCATCGATCATTTGCTGTGTCCACTCGAACAAGAATGGCTCGGCAAAACGACGGTCGATACCATTGTCCCAAGAATCAAAGCTCTGCGAATGAAAATCGTGCCAGAACTAACGACGGGAGAGTTGGACGAACGGGAACGAGAACGAAGATGGTCGCATCTTTCGCGAATCTACCTCTCGCAGCAGATAGCGTCCTACCCCCCAAAATATCTTAACTCTCCAACGACCGACACCCGCATTCTCGAAACCGTAGAACGATTGGAGGAGGACCTCACCGACCGAGCCGGCATTCATGGCCCGCTCGAAGTGATCATCGAAGTGGATGAAGCCATCGAAGTTCCGACCGAACGTTCGCCGCGAGGCGAAGAGGATCCTCTCATGAAGCGACTCCGCGAACGTCTGACCTGCATGCTCGATAGACTCGCCAAAGAGGCCAACACGGTGCACTAACTATTCATCGATAATTAACTGAGACATGGGAGCAAGAGCAGAAACAACTAGTTATGCTTTTCTATCGCAGTTCGCCAATATCAACTTTTTAAAAAAACACCCCCTGATTCTCACAAGCGGAGTTCCCATGCTCGACCTCACGAAGATCCCTGATGCTGTTCGGTCGGAAGGAAGTGTTTCGCGTCGACTGGTACTTGCCTACGGCGCAGCACTGGCTGGACTGCCATTGGTTTCCTCGCGTCTCACAGCGGCAGATCGGAAAATCGTTTTTGAAAGCAATCCGTTTACGCTGGGGGTTGCGTCGGGAGACCCCGATGCGAATAGTCTCGTGCTATGGACCAAATTGGCTCCTGATCCGACGACGGCTCAGGGAGGGATGAATCCCGAGATGGTGCCAGTATCTTGGGAGATAGCCGAAGACGAATCGATGAACAAAGTGGTCTTTAGCGGCATCGCAGTCGCGACTCCTCAACTTGGACACTCGGTGCATGTCGAGGTTCAAGGCCTCAAACCAGCTCGTTGGTATTGGTACCGTTTTCGAGCGGGTGACGCAGTCAGCCCGATCGGCAGAACTCGCACCCTCCCGGAGCCAAATGCCGAGCCTGACTCGCTGCGTTTCGCATTCGCTTCCTGCCAAAACTACGAGCAAGGATTGTTTACTGCGTATGACCAAATGGCCAAAGACAATCTCGATTTAGTCTTCCATCTCGGCGATTATATCTACGAGTATCCTGGGAAAGAAAATCAAGTTCGAAAGCACAGTGGTCCCACCGAGGGCAAAATCAAAACGTTAGACGACTACCGACTGCGGCATATGCAGTATCGGTCGGATGAGTTGTTGAATGCGATGCATGCTCAGTGTCCATGGTTCGTCACTTGGGACGACCATGAGTTCGACAACAACTACGCCAACGACATACAAGAAGAGCAAAGGGGTTTCAAGCCCCGAACGGAAAGAGTCGATTTTTTGGTTCAGCGTGCCGCAGCGTATCAGGCCTACTATGAAATGATGCCGCTTCGCAAGCAGACGCTCCCCGAAGGTCCTGATATGACCATCTATCGCAAAGCCTCGTTCGGTAGACTTGCCGAGTTCTTTGTACTGGACACCCGACAATATCGAACAGACCAGCCCAACGGAGATGGACTCAAGCCGATGAGTGAGGAGGCTTGGAAGCCCTCCAACACGCTGCTTGGCAAGCAACAACGCGGTTGGCTCGATCGCAGTTTGCTCGAATCGACGGCAACGTGGAACGTCTTGGCTCAGCAAGTCATGTTTGCGATGGTCGAAATCAACTTGAGAGATCGCAGCGGATTTTCTATGGACCAATGGCCCGGTGCTGCTTTCGAACGAATGGCATTGATGAGGTTCATGGCCGATCGGAAAGTACCAAATCCAGTGGTGCTCACGGGTGATATTCACGCGAATTGGGTAAACGATTTGCGAGTCGACGATCGGCAAGCGGATAGTCCAATTGTCGCTACCGAGTTCGTTGGCACCAGCATCTCGAGCGGCGGAAACGGCACCAAAGAGGTCAAGAATTTGGACCAACTGAAAGCCGCCAATCCTGGTGTCAAGTTCCACAACCAGGAACGTGGCTACGTTCGATGTGAGGTGACCGCAGATCGATGGACGAGCGACTACGTCGTCGTCGAGGATGTGAAAACCGCAGGTGGAGCGGCGTTGACGCGTGCGTCCTTTACCGTCGAATCGGGTCGGCCAGGAGCACAGCTCTCCTAACGTTTTTTGAGACTCCTCGCTCAACGAACCAAATGGCATCCGCAGGAATACGTGTGGACTTGTACTTTTGATCCACACACTTATCATTGCACTCGTGGAGGGTGAATCAAGACAGTAACTTAGAATCTCAGATTGAGCTCCGCGTCGTTGAAAATGAGTCCTAAAAGAAAGATATTCGCAACAAAACGCTGGCAGAGTGTCCTTGGATGGATAGGGCTGGTTTCGTTTTGTATATCTGTCATGCCTATCCCGATAGTTTTGCCCTCCGTGAAGAGCATCGACGGGCAATCTTATTTCTGTCAAGATCGGCCATGCGGTTGTGCTTCCGCAGAACAATGCTGGACACATTGCTGTTGTGCTACGTTAAAAGAGCGATTTGACTGGGCCGAAAAAAAAGGCGTAACGCCTCCGGCCTATGTAGCCAAATCGCCGAGCGAGCTTGCTGCAACGAAGAATGAGAAATCGTGCTGTTCAAACAATAAAAAAATCGCAGACAAACGAGGCGTAGCGTGCAATGATTGCAATGATTTCGATAATTCCGACGATTCCGATTCCAATTTGACCGCATCCAACACCTGCGAGAAAGTGAAAAAACCTACCGAAAAAACCTATTGCGAGTCCAAACAAGCCAACGCAAATAATAAGGAACTTGTTCGAGAACAAATGAAAAAAAAACCTGGGCGGCTCGTTGTGAGCATGTTTGCGATGAAATGCCAAGGGAAATCGTCCAGCTTGTGTGCATTGCCTTGGTTCATTCTCCCGCCTCCGATGAGCGTTGTTGCTTGCGATGCACCGACCACCGAGCCGTGGGGAATACAATCGCGTAGCTGGCATGGTCAAAGGCCCTGTCCCGACCCGCCACCGCCAAGATGTGGGCTGTGCTCTATCTGACAATCCTGTATGTCGGTTGCCATCTTGTATGTCGGTGGCCAAAGCGCATTCGTCAGCAGATGTTTGCGGATCGATTTATACGTAGGTTGAAGGTGCGAGCACCTCAGCGTTTGCGATGAGATGGCGTGTGCATACCACACTGCCGATGATAGTCGCTTTCTGTGCCTTTCGAGACATCGATGTCATGCGCCCGATGAATTTCGACGCATGTCCGACCTCGTTGTCTTCTCTATTTATTAGAAACCTTTAACAATGTGTACGTCTCATGCAATCGTGGGGCTTGGATTGATCTTATGGTTGATTCCAAGTGCCTATGCGGACTCTCCGGTGGAGATCTATCAACGACGGGTTATCCCGTTACTTCAATCGTCGAAAGCGAGTAGTTGTTCGGATTGCCATCTGCAGGGTGTCAAACTGGACGATTTCCTTACTTCCGACCCCAAGGCTACTTTCGCTTCGCTTCGCGCACGCGGCTGGATCGATATCGACAATCCAGATCAATCTAAACTCTTGCAATTCATTGCAAAGAAGCCTGATCATTCCGACGACTTGATGGATCAAGTGCGAAGTTCCGAGTTGAAAGCGATTGGAGAGTGGATTCGCGCATCGGTTCGCGATCCAGACTCGCTCGACACACCACTGCCCGAATTGAACGACCTCAAACTAGACGAGTCGCTCATTCGGCACGCAAGAAAGGACCGGGTTCTCAACAGGTTTGTCGATGCGGTTTGGTCGCAGTTCGAACGCTGCGCGAACTGCCATTCTCCAGATCGTAACGCCAAGCAAGTTGAAAAGAACGGCGAGCGAATGAGCTGGATCGTCCCCAATTCTCCTGGCGATACGTTGCAACTTTTGGAAGATCGCGATTTGATCAACTTCAACAAACCCAACGAAAGCTTGCTCAGGACAAAATCCCTCGGGCGCGACGATCATGGTGGTGGTATCAAGTTCCCTGCGGATGGCCAAACCGACCGAGAATGGGTGGGATTTCTTGAAGACTACGCAGCGATCAAAAAGGAACGCTACGCAAATTCTTCAGACATTCCAAAAAATGCTTCGATCCGAACTTGGCGAACCGGCCATCATTTGCGAATCACAGATTTGCAAAAGCTTTCGATGGGACAGTATGCCGTGGTCGTCATGTATGCCGTGAAAGCTGACGGTGAAGTCGATAAGAACGCGGTCGCGATCAGCGAGGGGCGTGTCTCGAAGGACGGAACCAGTTGGGGATCCTCACTTATGCTCATTGAGCCAAGTCGTATGCGGCACACAGGTGCTTCGGTCGCTTGGAGCGAATTGCTGCCCGATGGCAAATATGAATTGCAATGGCTTGTCGTGGATGATGCAACGACGTCTATCGAAGAAATTCTCGCGATGAAATCCTTTGCACGTTTTGACATCGATTCGCTTTGGAAGCCAGGACACAGTTCCGCAAAGTCCATTTCATTTGATGCGTTTCATCCCATCGACAAGTAGCAATCGCGGCAACTTGCCTGAAACCTGATTTCCTATCCATATCTGAATTCAATCCTTAAAATCTTAGAGAATAAAATGGTTCGAACTTTTAAAACACCCAACAATGGCATTCGAACGGCATTTACGCTGGTCGAACTGCTTGTCGTCATTGCCATTATCGGTATCCTCGTCGGATTGCTATTGCCAGCGGTTCAAGCCGCGCGCGAAGCAGCACGCCGAATGCAATGCAGCAACCATTTGCGACAATTGTCGCTTGCGACCATGAACTACGAATCGGCGAATAAGCGATTCCCTACCCAGGGAACCGTGGATGAGGACTTCTCCGTTCAAGCTCGATTGTTGCCGTTCATGGAACAGTCCTCCATTCACAACGGTATCGACTATACAAAGCCTGCATTCACTGGACCATTCAATGCGAAAATCCCAAACCCGCTGTTTATCGGTACCTTCGCCCAACCGATTCCCATTTTTCTTTGCCCGAGCGATCCAGCCCCCAACACCACTACGATCACAGTGAGTGGTACGCCATATATTTATGGTGGACTGAACTACATGGTAAGCTTTGGAAGCGGAACCAAAACCAACAATGACCTGCGATGGCCAACCGATGGAATCGTGTATCAGAATTCGAAACGTGGATTCAATGCCATTACCGATGGTACTTCGAACACGATCATCTTGAGTGAAACGGTTCGAAGCGTGGGTGATGACTTTACGTTAGCCGCTGGCAAGCTGCCGAAGTTTCCGTACCAAGCAACACTCAACGGTTCGGGAGGTCTAAGTTCAGGGCTCAACGCGACACCTGGATTGAAGACGACCGGTAGCCCTTGGGGCGCATTCGCGGATGCAAATGGAATGCTCTCAAACCCGAACGTAAATACCGCTTGGAGTTCGTTTTCGGGATGGCGTGGAGGAACGAGTACTGCGCTTCGAGGGCGTGGAATCGCATGGGCGTTTTGTGGGTCAATCAATTCCCTGACAAACGGATACCAGTCTCCAAACAGCGTTGTTCCGGATATCGTAACGCACTTTTCCGGATACTTTGGTCCACGTAGTCACCACACGGGCGGAGCGCAGGTTGGTCGGGCCGATGGTTCGGTTGGCTTTCTCTCCAGCAGTACGGATCAAAGTATTTGCCAAGCACTTCACAGTTGCAACGGTGGCGAAATCGCATCGGAAAATTAAGCGAACGATCCGCAGGACGAGACTGCGGAATGCCCCTGGGTTTATCCAAAGGGATCGTTTACCCTTCACGCTAGGGCGAAGGTCAGCTACCACTGGCGTAAAGCCAGATGGCATGGTTCGAATGCCCCTGGGTTTATCCCAGGGGATCGTTACCCTTCACGCTAGGGAGAAGGTCAGTTACCACTGGCGTAAAGCCAGATGGCATGGTTCGAATGCCCCTGGGTTTATCCCAGGGGATCGTTACCCTTCACGCTAGGGAGAACCCCGCTAGGCCGCAGGATTTGCCAGCGGGACACTAACACAACTTCCCCCAAACAGCCTAGACTTCCAGGCTGAACGACACGCAGAATCCGGTCTGGCATCAACACGTGGCAGGACGTAATCTTCCGTGGTCTACGGACATGGATGTTTAAAAACCTTTAACCAGCCGATTCAGTACAATGAACTACCACCGATGGACCCGTGTCGCCGTGTCAAGCTCTGGCTTGGGATTTCTTTTGTTCGTCGCAATTTCAATGACCCCGTCGTGGAGCCAGTCAGGGAATTGGAGCGACCAGACACAGCCCGTCACGCAGCATCCGATGAACGGTGCCATTGCCCCTGCTCAGGTCGCCACGGCGGGCAATTCGATGATGGCCAGCGTTATCCTTGCGAATGGATTTCAACAAATTGTTGTGGTCGATCATGGCAAAACCACGATGGCGGTCTATCATGTCGACCCTACCCGCGGCGATATCCTGCTCAAAAGTGTTCGAAGGATGGACGCCGACTTCGCGCTCGAAGAATTCAATTTGAGCGAACCAACTCCGAGTACGATTCGCAAGAATGTCCGATAGATTCTCATCCGCTCCCATTTCACAACTCATTGGCTTTCACGTTTTACCGGAAACGTCGGACGACAAAGAGGTCGGCCGGGCCATTGTCGAACTAAAAATTGATGATCGGCTCAATAATCCAATGGGCCGCGTGCATGGTGGCGTTCTGGCGGCACTCTCGGATGCCGCCATGGGTATTGCGTTCGGACGGACTCTCCAACCCGATCAAGATTTCTCGACCATCGATCTGCATATCCACTTTATGCGTCCGGTTCGCGGCAAGTTGCTGACGGCGACAGGCACGATGATCCAACGCGGCTTGCGAATCGGCTACGTCCAATGCAAAATCGTGGATGACCGGGGCAAGGAAGTCGCAAGCGGCTCGTGCAGTTGCACCGTGCTGGACAAGATGTAGACTTTAAAAACGTCGCCGCGAATCCTTTTCCTGTTAGGCTATTCCACCAAATGACTTCTTCAACCTATCTGCATCGTGTCGTCAATCTAATGCGGCCCGACGGCAATCATTTGCTGAATCAATCGTATGAACAGGCCGTCGAGCTTGTCGCCAGTGGCGAACCTGCACAAGTTGCAAAGATTCAAGGACAGTTCGCCATCGCGGCCACTTCCGGACGCATTGTCCGCATGGCCAGATCGATTGGAAGGACGATGCGTTATTTTTTGGCCAAGAAAGTGGATGGGCCATGCCTGTTCATTGCCGAACGCATGGAAGAGCTTCGTGACGCACTGGACAAAGAGGGGCTGTCGGATCAGTTCCACCCTTCGTACACTCGCACCGTTCCGGCCCATTATGTGGTTCAGATTGAGTTGGTCGGTTGCCCTGACCCAAATCCTCGATACGATCGTTTTTTTACGCCGGAACGCAATGCGTTACCGAGCGATATTGAATGGATCGGTCAAAAATACATTGGCCAGCTTTCGAATGCGTGCGATCAATGGCTAGATCGCATTCCAAAGGCAGCCGGCATCGGTGTGCTATTTTCAGGTGGCATCGACAGCGGCGCAGTCCTCTTGGCAATCTACGATCGTTTGCTCAAACGCGGAGAGTCCCCCGCGCGACTCAAGGCGTTCACGTTGCAAGTGGATGGCGTTGCCGAGGATTCAGCCCAGGCGCATCAATTTGTTAAACAAATGCAGTTGGAGATGCTTTGGGAAACGATCGAGTGCACTGCATCGGACTTGGATTGGCGACATGCCGTGCGGGTCGTAGAAGACTACAAGCCCCTCGATATCCAAAGCGCCACGATGGCGATCGCAGTCTGTCAAGGAATTCGAAAACGCTACCCGGACTGGAAGTACCTTGTCGATGGAGATGGCGGGGACGAGAATCTCAAGGACTACCCCATCGAGGATAACCCGGAACTGACCATTCGCAGCGTTCTCAACAACTTGATGCTATATCAAGAAGGCTGGGGGGTTCATGCCATCAAGCATTCGCTCGTGCATAGCGGTGGCCAAAGCCGAGGGCATGTACGAACCTCAGCACCTGCAATCGCCTGCGGATTCAGCGGCTTTAGCCCGTTTGCACTGCCGCAAGTGATCGAGGTTGCCGAATCGATCCCGTTCATTGATTTGACTCAGTGGGATCATGCAAAATTGTATGCGTTAAAGGGCGAAGTCGTCCGCAGCGGAATCAAGTCGGTAACAGGTTTCGATATGCCGGTTTTTCAGAAACGACGTTTCCAACACGGGGCGATCAACAAGCAACGCTTTGCAGAATTGTTCCCCAGCGACGAAGCGGAATACCGCCAAGCGTTTCTAGATCGATGGGCGACCGTTTGACCCAGTGTCTCATGAGTCGAGTGTCTTCATGAGTCAAGTGGATAGCACGCACCTAAGTCAAGAGGTTCTTTCGGGCCTGAGTCGTTTTCAAGTCAAGGCTCGTCGCGGTGCGCGATTGAACTTGGATCCTCGACGACCCAGCGCGGTGCTTTGCGAGCAGGAACCCTCTAGCAAAGGGACTCAAGTTGAGGTGCAGACCGTATTTTTAACTGGGGCCGAATGTTCCTTTTGTTGCACGATGTGCGACCTTTGGAAATACACTCTTACCAACCCAACCGAGCCTGGGAATATCGTCACACAACTCGAATGGGCATTGCAGCACTATCCCGCTAGCCCTTGGATCAAGCTGTATAACGCAAGCAATTTTTTTGATTCCCGAAGCATTCCACGTGTTGATTTGCCAAAAATCGCAGAACTCTGCCAAGCTTTTGAGCGTGTCATTGTGGAAAATCATCCTCGTATCCTCAACCATTCGATTGCGGAATTCGACGCGATGTTCGATGGAACGCTTGAAGTCGCAATGGGGTTGGAGACCATTCATCCGACAAGTATGACTCTACTCAACAAAGAATTTTCGCTTCGCGATTTCTCGGACGCTTGCCAGCACTTGGACGCCTTGGGAATCGATCGACGGGCTTTTGTGTTGTTGCAATCTCCGGGGACTCTTCCAGAGCAGTCCGTCGAATGGGTGCTCAGAACTCTTGAGTTTGCAAACACAAATGGAGTGCGGCATTGCAGCATCATTCCGACGAGGGCTGGCAACGGGTCCATGGAGTGGCTCACGGAACAAAAACTGTTCTTTGCGCCATCCCTCGGGCAGCTTGAAGATTGCTTGGAACGAGCGATCGACTGTTTTGACAAGATGATTGTTACCGCTGATCTTTGGGATCTAGAGCAGTTGACTGGGAGCTGTGCAGTCTGCCTTGGTCCGCGGCGGCGACGACTGGAAGTCATGAATCTGACGCAAAAACCTGCCGCCAAAGAAAACCTCGATTGCAATTGTGTGTGAAAGACCCAGGCCTGAGACAACTGGAAGCTCGCTCGGTTTGCTGTTAGACTTGTGAGCCACCATTTTGCCTACTTTAGATGAAAGCCGCTCCGAATGTCTAGTTTTCAGTATGCCGACTTGTCCAAGATGATCGACCACTCGTTGCTCAACCCAACGATGACGAACGAGCAATTAGAGGCCGGTATTCAGCTTGCAATCGCATACGACGTCGGAAGTGTCTGCATAATGCCATATTATCACAAGCGATGCGCGGAACTTTTGGCAGGAACAACCGTCGCCCCTAGTAGCACAGTAGGGTTCCCACATGGGGGACACGCGACACGAACCAAGCTCTTCGAAGCAGAACTTTTGATCGAGGAGGGTTGCCTCGAATTGGATATGGTGACCAACATCAGCGCTGTCTTGAGCGGAAACTGGAAACTCGTAGAGCAGGAAATTGATGCCATAGTCAAGATGGCCCATGTTGCCAATCGACGCGTGAAAGTCATTTTCGAAAACTGCTACCTCAACACCGAACAGAAGATCCGGCTTTGCAAGATCTGCTGTGCGTCAGGAGCGGACTGGGTGAAAACAAGCACCGGCTATGGCACGGGGGGAGCCACCATGGAAGACTTGCAACTCATGCTCGACAACGTCAAGGCCCCGGTTCAAGTCAAAGCAGCGGGCGGCATTCGCGATTGCGATGCGTTGATCAAGGTTTGGAGCATGGGAGTAACACGCGTCGGTTCCTCTCGAACCTCCGAGATGCTGGGCGAAGTGCGTAACCGACTTGGCCTGCCTCCCATCGGCCAGATTGTCGCCGCATCAGCCGCGTCCAACTATTAGTGCTTCGTCGGCTAAAGCCTGTGCACCTAGCGCTCCGCTAGGAAAGTCCGATCGCAAATGTCAAACGACTATTCTGACTCTCAAGAATTCAATACCAATCCCTATGATTCAGCAAGCACATTGCGCGGCTTGGAGACAGAAAAAAGTCTTTTCGATGCGCTCTTGTCGTTAGCAAGGTGGCAGATATTTTTGTGCGCTCTCGGGTTCATGGTGATTGGCGTTGCCTTATTGGTAGTGCTAATTGCACTTTTTCTTGGTGGTAGCGGACGTTGGTTTTTCACAATGGATATCTGTTTTGTGGCTTTCGTAATCTACACGGTCCCGGCTATCTTTTTATTGCGAGCTTCCCGTGCGATTCGAGAGTTCGCGACGAAACGGACTGGGACATTAACGTTGGCTATCGAAGCACAACGATCCTTTTGGCGAATCATGGTTGTCATTGCCTGTTTCGTTTTAGGGCTTTACGTAACGACTGTTGTTGCAGGTGCGTTTGCGGGAGTTTCGATTTCTGGAATTTCGTTCTAGAAGCAAAAAACGGATTCATCTAGAAATGCAAGAATTCCAGTCCTGGCTAGACCAACATCAAGAATCGATGGCCGATGAGCTTGAGCAACTTTGCAATCTCAACTCCGGATCCCACTCGAATGACGGACTTACCCAGGTTGCAGACTGGCTCGTCGATTACTTTGCGCCTCTGAAGGTGCCTGTGCAAACGATCGAACTGCAGTCGTATGAAGCCGTCGACGATCTTGGACTTCGTCGCACTTACAAGACGGGCAACGCTTTGCGATGGGATATTGGATGTCTGCCGTCCGAGAGTTCCAAGCGACTCCTTCTTTCCATCCACTACGACACGGTCTATGGACCTGAAAGTCCTTTCCAAAAATGCGTTAGGTATTCCTCGCGCGATGCGAATGGCCATTTAGAAAATCGAATGAGAGGGCCTGGGGTCATCGACGCCAAGGGAGGCCTCGTCGTGATGCGATGGGCTGCGATGGCCGCCCAGCGATTCCTCGATTTGTCGCGGACGAGCCTAACGATCATCACGACTCCGGATGAGGAGATTGGCTCCCCCGCTTCCATCCGATTGTGGCAGGAAATTGCCGGACAATTCGATTTTGCAATGCTTTTTGAGCCAACACTGCCAGACGGATCGCTCGTTTCCAATCGAAAGGGAACAGGCACCTTCGTGATCGTGGTTCGAGGAAAAGCAGCTCATGCCGGTCGCAATTTCCTGGATGGACGAAATGCAGTTGTCCACGCGAGCAAGCTCGCCGTTGCAATCGATTCACTCAACGGCCGACGGTCCGATGTCACACTCAATGTTGGGCGAATTCGAGGCGGGGACGCTGTGAATGTCGTCCCCGATATGGCCGTTATTCGCGTCAATGTTCGCGTAACCGATAAGGGCGATTCGCAGTGGGTCGAGTCGCAAGTGCAGCAAATTGCCCAAGAGTTCAACTTCCCGGAAAACGGCTATACGGTGGAAATGCACGGCGGTCTCCTTTCTGCACCGAAACCGATCGACCGGGAGACTTCCCATTGGATGCAAGTGGTTGAGCAAGCGGGAGCCATGGTTGACCAATCGATTCGTTGGAAAGCTTCGGGCGGTGCAAGCGATGGAAACAAACTCGCATCGCTAGGGCTATCCAACATCGACACGTTTGGGCCGGAAGGAGATTTGCTGCACAGCGATCAAGAGTGGGTGCGGCTGGCAAGTCTCGCGAAGAAAGCGATTCTCGCGGTTGCCGTAATCAATCAGATCAACAATGAATCGACAGTATTAAAATTCTGATAAACACGCGTATAGAATCGGGCTCCCTTCTCCCCGGTACTGAGACTGCTGATTTAGTGGATTTGCTGCCGGGAAAGGTTCTATCACAACCCGAAGCGTTAGCGAGGGGCAGACCGTCCCTCGCTAACGCGTCGGGTTGCGATTAATGCAGATTAAACCAGCAGTCTCCTCCAGGGAGAAGGGCTGGCGATCCGCGCGAAGTGTCTTAATTTGCGCATCCTCACCGGACAGCTTGCGCTGTTCCGCTACCAAGTGAGTGGCATTAGAGAGAAGCCTACCAGCGGATCAAGGCTGTACCCCAGGTCAAGCCGGCACCAAAACCGCACATCAGTACCAGGTCGCCACGCTTGATCAATCCTTGCCGATTCGCGTCATCCAATGCCAACGGTATGCTTGCGGCCGACGTATTTCCGACCTTATCGAGATTGACAAACACCTTATCTTTCGGAAATCCAAAGGAACTAACGGCAGCATCCACGATTCGAATATTTGCTTGATGCAATACAACGAGATCCACGTCGGCTGCGGTTTTGTTGGATGCGGCCAAAACATCATGGATGCTATCCGCAACGACACGCACGGCCCAAACAAATACAGCCCGTCCATCCATCTTCAGATACTGTCTGCCACTGGCCAGCGTGTCTGGCGTGAATGGTTCACGCGATCCTCCTCCTGGGATGCATAACGCATCAATATCCCCTTGCGAACCGAGAGTGAAACTCAACATCCCACTTCCCGATCCATCGTGGGAGTGGTTTGGTTGCAGAAGTGCGACACCGGCACCATCACCAAACAACGGGTATGTCTTGATATCACTGCGATCCACAGTTCGGCTCATAACCTCGGTTCCGACCACCAAAGCGTTTCGAGCCATCCCGCTGCGCACGTATTGAGCAGCCGTGATCAACGCGTACATGAAACCTGCGCAGGCCGCGTTGATGTCGAATGCAGGGGCAATGCAGTTCAGCCGACGCTGCAAAATGCAAGCGGTGGATGGCGAGAGGAAATCGGGCGTCATTGTCGCACAAATCAATAAATCGACTTCTTTGTCTGCAACATTAGCGTTCTTGAGGCACGTTTGGATGGCTTCGTAGGCCAAATCGCTTGCGGCCTGACCCGGTGCAGCCTTTCTGCGTTCGCTTATTCCTGTGC
>JAIPFP010000139.1 GCA_021736575.1 Pirellula sp.
CTTGGCAAAATGATGACGGAAACCGATTTGGACAGGCGGCCAACCTGTCTTTTTCAGATTGACACGCTATCAGCCTGCTATTTCAGACTGACAGGCTAGCAGCCTGTCCTACGAATGAATCGAACTACCCAGGCCGACCTTTACCAACGTAGACCGCGTCTTCTGTCACCACCTTATCCATGTAGATGTCGTGGTTTTCGGCTGGGATTTTTTCAAACAATTGGCACTCGAACGACAACGCGATGAGCGGTGCATTCAGCCGGGCATGTTGTAGCAGTTTGTCGTAGTAACCTTTTCCATGTCCCGTTCGTCCCCCATTGCGATCGAAGGCAACGCCAGGAACCATGATCAAATCGAGGTCAGTCGGTTGCAAGCGTTTGCTGGCAACTAGACGCAACTCGTTCTTGGGTTCTAAAATCCGATACATACCGAGCTCCAGCTCGTTCATGTCTTCGAGCCAAAACAGTTCCAATTCGCCATCAACACAATAAGGAACTACGATTCGTTTGCCGCTGGCCAATGCCGCCGGCAATGCCTGTCGCGTTCGAACTTCATCTCGCACGTCGACATAGAACATGATGGTATTGGCGGCGTTGTATTCCTCCAGTTGCATAAACCGATCGACGATTCTTTGCGAAACTTCATCTTTATCGGGCTGGGCGCGGCGATTTTCGTGGGCTTGTTTTCGAATCGCGTTTTTGAGCTCAAATAGTTCTGAGACGGTTGCGCCATCCATTAATTGGGGTCCTTTCGATCGGCAAACTGAAATATTCCGGATCACATAGTCATGGTAGCAACGCAACTGCATCCTTCCAATCGCCAAGGATTCCGAATAGCAAAATTTTTTAGGCTCTTCCTGTGGCGTTCATTTGCGAGCTCTCGGGTGGTTCATTGGGAGCCACGAGCCGTTTTGAGAACTGCTTGCGACGCATTGCTCAATGAAATACATCCCCTCCACTCCATCGGACACGTTTGGATAAAGCGTGTTGACTCGCTCGACTTGCTTGCCTTGTGATGCATCGACCATGGCGTCAAACGCAGACGTATAAATATTCGCAAAGGCTTCGAAGAACGCTTCTGGATGCCCGCTTGGCAAACGGCACGCTCCTCGACCGCTTGCATTCATGTAGGGAGCATTTGGATCTCGCGTGTAGATTCGATGCGGCTGTCCATTTTGCCGAACAACCATGGCGTTGGGATCTTCTTGTCGCCAGGACAACGATCCCTTGGTACCGTCAATTTCGATTGAAAGATCGTTTTCGCGGCCGTGGCTTATTTGACTGGCGGTGACCGTACCAAGTCCTCCATTTTGGAAGCGAACAATGGCTGTTCCGTAGTCATCAAGTTTGCGACCCGATTCAAAGATCTTTAAGTGGCAACTGATCTCTGCGGGAAGCAAGCCGGTCATGAAGCGACCAAGATTGTATGCATGCGTCGCAATGTCTCCAAAACAACCCGCAACACCGCTTTGTTTTGGATCGGTTCGCCAAGCTGCTTGTTTCTGATCTTGATCTTCAAGTCGCGTTCGTAGCCAGCCTTGAATGTATTGAGAACGAACTGCTTGGATTTCTCCTAGCTCACCGCTTTGGATCATCTCGCGAGCTTGTCGCACTAATGGGTAGCCCGTGTAATTGTGCGTCAAGGCAAACACCGACTTCGATTGATCCACGAGCTTGGCTAACTGTTCCGCTTGCGCGAGATCGAATGTCATCGGTTTGTCGCATACAACGTGGAAACCGGCTTCCAAAGCTGCTTTCGCAACTTCGAAATGCGTGTGATTTGGGGTGGCGACGGACACAAAATCAATTCGCTCACCGATTGGCTTTTTCGATTCGGAATCGAACATCGCTTGATAGGACGGGTAGGCTCTCTCTTGGGATACATCGTAATCGGGCGCCGACGCTTTGGAGCGTTCCGCGTTGCTGCTGAATGCACCTGCAACGAGTGTAGCGCGATTGTCCAAACAAGCGGCAATAGAATGAACGCGGCCGATAAAGGAACCTTGGCCTCCACCAACGATGCCCATCTTGAGTTTGCGGTTAAGTGGTCCGTTGGTCATCAGTAGTATCTCCAAAAGTGTGGAAAGGAATTCGCGCGATTGGCGGCATCACTATGTTCTACCAAAGTTGAATGGCTTTTCTAGAGCGAGTGCCACCCGATTGCATGGTACCTTCTGACTTCTGTCTGCCTCTCGCCGAGCTGGCCGCTGCTAGCCTTCACGAGTTGAAAGAATTGTCAGGTTACCTGATTGACACGATCATGAAAGGTGCCAACAATGCCATCCATGAAGGATCATGAGCAGCGGCAGGATGCCGCGATTTTCTTCTTGCTCGTTCGGTTGAGAATTCCTGAGCAAAGCATTTCTTGTGGTCGGCGGATATGATCTAATTGTGGATGGATCGCGTCGAGGTAGTCAGGCCCTTCACCGATCATGCGATCTCCATTTGATTCGTCCCTAGAAGAGTGAGCCATCCATTGTCAAGAACCGCCCGTAGGCTCTCGATTTTTGCAATCGCGATCGCGTTGATTGCGTTCTTAAGTTTCTCACCAAGAATGCCCCTTTCGAAAATTGGGTTAGCACACGCAAACGAAGCGATGGATTTTGAAGAATCTGTTGCGCAACAAACACCTTCACTCAACGCAAAGCGAGCCTTTTCCTATCTGGAAAAGATCTGTGAGATCGGTTCGAGAACAACCGGTACGATCGGAATGAAAAAACAGCAAGAGATGCTTCAAGCGCATTTCGAGAAGCTTGGCGGCGTGGTGCTTTGGCAGCCGTTTCAAAGTCGCCACCCAGAAACGGGCGTCAGTGTTGAAATCAAGAATATGGTCGTCCAGTGGAAACCGGAGAACCCCCAGCGCGTTTTTCTTTGCACTCACTACGACACCAAACCTTTCCCGGCCATGGACCCCAAGAATCCGAAGGGGTTGTTCGTGGGGGCCAACGATGGCGGTAGCGGTACAGCTCTGTTCATGGAATTGGCGCATGTGATGAAGGACCTGCCAACCAATGTGGGTGTTGACTTCGTTCTCTTTGATGCCGAGGAGCTCGTTTTCGATGAGAAACGCGATTCCTACTTTCTTGGATCAACGTACTTCGCACAAGCTTATGCGAACGATCCTACAGGTACTCGCTACCGGTGCGGTATCCTGCTCGACATGATCGGCGACTCTGATTTGCAACTTTACTACGAAGAAAACTCGTTCAAATTCGCGCCAGCTCTAGTAAAAGAGGTTTGGTCGGTCGCAAAGAAGTTGCGAATCAAAGAGTTCGAACCCAAGATTCAGCATTCGGTGCGAGACGATCACATGCCTCTCAATGAGATTGCTCGAATACCCGTTATCGATCTTATCGACTTTGATTACTTCCCGCGTGGCGGTCGAAAGGACAAAGCCTATTGGCATACAATGGCAGACACCCCCGACAAATGTTCGGGGGTATCCTTGGTCAAGGTTGGCAACGTGATGATCGAATGGATTAAACAACAGTGAGCGAGCAGCCGATCATCGAGATCGGGAACTTGGTGAAACGATACGGGGACCAAACGGTTCTCAACAAGCTCTCGCTTTCCGTTCGAACCGGGGAACTCCTGGTTGTACTGGGGGCAAGCGGCAGCGGAAAATCAACACTCCTGCGACTCATCGCGGGCTTGGAATTGGCCAACGAAGGGCAACTCAAGGTTGCAGGTGTTGAGCAATCCCAGGTGCCTCCCCACAAACGCGACATCGCTGTTGTCTTTCAAAGCGGCAATGGCTACTCCCATTTATCGGTTCATGAGAACCTGATTTTGGCGGCGAAGGCCAACAACATGGCGGATCGCTCTTATTCCGCCGGAATCGACCATTGGATCAGTAAGCTTGAACTACAACCATTGCTCAAAAAGAAAATCCCTCAACTATCAGGTGGGCAAGCTCAACGCGTTGCCATCGCCCGTGCGTTTCTTTCCGGTAAATCCATTGTTCTGCTAGATGAACCATTGTCGAATTTAGACCAGTCGAGTCGAGCCGAAGTGCGCGGCATCGTCGCGAGAGTGCATGCCGAAACCAATCGAACATTGATCTACGTAACACATGATTCCGATGAAGCCCTTTTCCTCGCTTCGAGAATAGCCGTCCTTGCTTCGGGACAAATTCATCAATTGGGAATTCCCCGCGAGCTTTACGAAGCACCCGAAACCACAGAAGTAGCTCTAATGCTGGGCCAGCCCGCGATGGACTTGGTCCATGCCCCAACGGATTGGATGAAGGGGATTAAAGGAACTGGAGTCAATTCAACGCAACCAAACCGCGGTATCCGATCCAACGACTGGCGCATTGACCGTATTGAACTGCACGGCGAGGACTGTCGCAGTTTGCCAACCGATCCCATTTCGCCAACCGAATTTGGCCTGTTTTTTTCCGAAACCACGATCGAACTCGTTGGGGCAATCGCGAAAGTTCGCTGGCTAGGCGACCGCTGGCTTATTGACGTGCAAATAGCAAGGGAGAGGCTTCATTTGTCATGCCCAGCCCCCAGCAATGAAATCCTTGAATCGCGACTCAGGCATGCTGAATTAATCAACAATGCCCACGGTGCAATTTTGGGGACCGTTTATGCCTGCGTTCCAACATCGAGTACAAAGTCATTTCGTTAACGGGGACAGATCACGTAGCACAGGCTGCCAGCCTGTAATAGTCGAAAAGCACAGGCTGGCAGCCTGTGCTACGGGTATATCCCATACCGCCGCCCGACTAAGAACGCGTGTTCGTACCAAAACAACTGCTATCCGAGTGCCATTGGCGCTTTTTCTTCGAAAAATATCCGAAAATGATCCCAGTTCCACTATCTTGGATGGACGGGAACGTTACACTGTTTGCGTGGAAACCTTAATTGTTAGCGGGAGTGCTCCTACAATTCTTCGGTTGGCAGCACTTCGGGCAATCATTGCGTTTTTTTGGGGGGAGAGCATTGGACGGATACTTTGTTGTTCAGATTCAATCTCTATCCGATCAAAACTGCTTTCGGCCAGTTTCGAGGCGTCGAAAAACGCCGAACGTTTCGTCTTGGCTGCTCCACACCCCTCTTTCGGCAGATGTATTCTGTTGCGTCGAACCAAGTTGAGTCTTCGAGTCCAACCAGCGTTCTACTTGCATCCTGAATTCAAATCATCTTACACTTCCCTTTAGACCACTTTGAGAATTAGCTAGTCTCCATGGCAACATCCTCCAAGCGACGACTTGTTACCACCACCACGCGTGTTTTTGGTTCTGGTCGAAGTCAGTTTCCGATTCCAAACTTGACAACTCTGCAAACCGCTTCGTACGAAGCTTTTTTGCAAGAGGATATTCCGTCGGACAAGCGGAAAAACCAAGGTCTTGAGTCGGTTTTTCGCGAGATATTCCCAATTGAGAGCTACGACAAAACCGTGTCTCTTGAGTATCTTCGTTTTGAGCTTGGCAAGCCTCGGTACACTCCGGATGAGTGTCGACAATTGCGGCTTACTTACGGAAAGCCTCTCAAGGTTTGGTTTCGGCTCAAACGAGATCAGCCGCTCGAAGAGGAGGTTTATTTAGGCGACATTCCCATCATGCTCGGGGGTGGTGAGTTTATCATCAACGGTGCGGAGCGCGTCGTTGTCAGTCAGCTTCACCGCTCGCCAGGTGTCGACTTCGTCGAAGAAACCGAAGGCACTTCGGAAAGGAAAATGCCATCCTGCCGAGTTATTCCCGAGCGCGGGAGTTGGATCGAAGTCAACGTTACCAAGAAGGATTCGTTGTCGGTTCGAATTGATCAAAGCGGCAAATTCTCAGTGATGACTTTGTTGCGGGCCATGTCGCCGAAGTTGAGCACCGACCAGGATTTGCTCAAGGTTTTTTATGAAATGAGCTCGGAGAAAATCTCCGACGGTCGAAGTGTGCCGAAGATCGAAAATAAAATATCTGGCGATGACGTTGTCTACCCTGCCGACAGTGAGCGGGCGGGTGAAATCATTGTCGAAGGTGGCCAGAAAATCACCAAAGCGATCGCTGAGACGATCTGCACTGCCGGCGTGAAAAGTGTCGAAGTGATGGAAGCGCCTAAGGTCCCTTACATTCTAAATTCTCTGGCCGAGGACAACACGAGCTCGCACGAAGAAGCCTTGTTGCGAATCTATCAACGGCTGCGACCAGGAAATCCGCCTGCGTTGGAAAAAGCCCGTGTGCTTTTCCATGAAAAGTTTTTTGACGTCAATCGTTACCGGTTGGGTCGCGTTGGTCGTTTCCGCGTGAACCGCAAGCTTGGAACGGAAGTTGCCGAAGACGAAATGGCCTTGCGACCAGAGGACCTGATCGCTTCGATTCGGTACCTGATCGACTTGTTCGATTCCGAAGCGGAAGCTCGCTTCGATGATATCGACCACCTGGGCAACCGACGATTACGAACCATTGACGAATTGGCTTGTGAAGAGCTTCGCAAAGGCTTTCTAAAGTTGCGCCGGACCGTTCAAGAGCGGATGAGCCTCAAGGAAGTTGAGGATATGACTCCGCGATCGCTCGTCAATCCCAAGAGCATCAGCGCGGCAATCGAATACTTCTTTGGTCGAGGCGAACTATCGCAGGTGGTCGATCAGACGAATCCGTTGTCGCAACTGACTCACGAACGCCGTCTTTCGGCACTTGGACCAGGTGGATTGAATCGAAAGCGAGCGGGCTTCGAAGTTCGCGACGTTCACATTTCCCACTACGGCCGTATTTGCCCGATCGAAACGCCTGAAGGTACCAACATCGGTTTGATCAGTTCGCTTTCGATCTACGCCGGTGTCGATGAATATGGATTCTTGGTAACGCCATATCGCAAAGTGGTTGAGGGCAAGGTCACAGAAGAAGTTGTTTGGTTGAGAGCGGACGAAGAGTCCGATGCGTACATCGCACCGGCAGACTTGACAGTCAAGGACGGCGCCCTCGTATCTGGACCGAGTTTGATCGCACGCCACCGTAGCGATTTTGAAATCGTTACGCCGGAAACCGTCCACTACATGGATATTGCTCCGAGCCAGATGATCGGTGTGTCGGCTGGACTAATCCCCTTCTTGGAGCATGACGACGCCAACCGCGCACTCATGGGCTCCAACATGCAACGCCAAGCCGTTCCATTGCTAGTGGCCGAACCGCCTATCGTCGGTACAGGCCTTGAGCGAGAGGTTGCTGCCAATAGTTCGATGGTCGTGCGAGCCCGGAAAGCTGGCAAAGTTACCTATGTTGACTCCATGCGAATCGAGGTCGGCACCGATATCTATTTGATGAAGAAGTACCAAGGGCTCAACGAAAGAACTTGCCTGAATCAACGCCCGATCATTCAAGTGGGCGATAAGGTTGAAAAAGGGCAAATCATTGCCGACGGTGCGTCAACGCATTTGGGTGAACTCGCGTTAGGGCGAAATGTCTTGGTAGGGTTTATGTCCTTTGATGGCTACAACTACGAAGATGCGATTATCATCAGCGAAGAACTCGTCAAGCAAGACGTTTATACATCCATTCACATCGAAGAATTCGACGTTGAAATTCGCGAAACAAAACTGGGTCGCGAAGAGTTCACACGAGACATTCCGAACGTCAGCGAAAAAGCTCTGCGAAATCTTGACGAGACCGGAATCGTTCAAGTTGGAACCTATGTCCAACCTGGCGATATCTTGGTAGGCAAGGTCTCGCCGAAGAGCAAGACGGAACTCACGCCAGAAGAAAAACTGCTACACGCGATCTTCGGCCGTGCCGGTGAAGACGTCAAGAACGATTCGCTCGAAGTGAGTTCTGGTATCGAAGGCATCGTTATCGATACCCAGAAGTTCTCTCGACGGATGAGCTTGTCCGAAGAAGAGCGAAAGGAATTCGAAAAAGAACTCAAGCGAGTCGAAACAGAAGGCAACAAGGAGATTGCTGAGTCGTTTGCTGTGTTTGCCGAAGAGCTTGAGAAATCCATTGGTGGCAAACTAACAGACGATGATGGTACTCCATTGACCGGTGGACAAGATCCAAAGTATATCGCTGAAAAAGCGCAAACGTTCAATCTTTCGCGATTGATCAATCGATTGGATGCGGGACTGCATGCGGAAGTCAAAAAGGTCTACAAGAATCTTTGGCCTGCCGTGGAAGAAACTTTAGATGTTCGCGATCGTCAACTCAATAGCATGAAGCGCGGTGATGAATTGCGCAGCGGCGTGCTACAAATGGTCAAGGTTTATATTGCGACCAAGCGGGTGATCAGCGTCGGTGACAAGATGGCTGGACGTCACGGTAACAAGGGGGTTATTTCGAAGGTGTTGCCGGTGGAAGACATGCCATTCTTACCGGACGGAACTCCATTGCAAATCATGCTCAATCCGCTCGGTGTGCCAAGCCGTATGAACGTGGGTCAAATTCTCGAAACACACCTTGGCTGGGCTGGAGCAATGTCTGGCTTCCAGGCGATCACGCCGGTGTTCGATGGAGCGACCGAAACGGACGTGAACGACGCTCTCGAAAATGCTGGCTTGCCTCGTCATGGAAAGATTCGTCTCTATGACGGACGGACCGGCGAAGCGATGGGGCAGGAGACCACAGTCGGTTACATCTACATGCTCAAATTGCACCACCTTGTCGACGACAAAGTCCATGCTCGAAGCACTGGTCCTTACTCGCTCATCACGCAGCAACCGCTGGGTGGTAAAGCTCGGTTCGGTGGCCAGCGGTTCGGCGAAATGGAAGTGTGGGCGCTCGAGGCATACGGTGCTGCATACATTCTTCAAGAGCTTCTCACCGTCAAGAGCGACGATGTGGAAGGGCGAACCAAAATCTACGAATCCATGGTCAAGGGAGAGAATACGCTGGAAGCCGGCACGCCTGCTAGCTTCGACGTTTTAACAAACGAAATCCGTGGTCTTGCTCTCAACATGCGACTCGAAAAGCGTCGCATCTAGTTCGCGTCCAAACAACCAATCAAGTCCGAGATTCAACGAGTCTCGCACGTCAAAACAAACACATTAATCCATCACCCAAAACGATTCAAAAGCATCTTCAGTATTGAGGTGCAAACGAATTGTTGACCACAGGAGTTTTTCGTAATGGCCAATGCTGAAGGTGCCTACGATCGCGTTAACGACTATACCTCTGTCAAGATTTCTTTGGCTAGACCACAGGACATTCGTTCTTGGTCCTTCGGTGAAGTCAAAAAACCTGAGACGATCAATTATCGTACCTATCGCCCTGAAAAAGATGGCCTCTTCTGCGAACGGATTTTTGGCCCTGAAAAGGACTGGGAGTGCGCTTGCGGCAAGTACCGTGGGATGAAATACAAAGGGATGATTTGCGATCGATGCGGCGTCAAGGTCACGCACTCACGCGTTCGACGTAAGCGCATGGGCCACATTGAATTGGCTGCTCCCGTAGCCCATATCTGGTTCTTCAAGGCCATGCCAAGTCGCTTGGGTAACCTTTTGGAAATGAAGACGACCAGCCTGGAAAAAGTCATCTATTTCCAAGATTACGTCGTCACCAATCCTGGAACCACCGAACTCGAAATTCAACAGTTGCTAACGGAAGAAGAGTATCGCGCCGCTCGGGCTCAGTATGGCGATAATTTCGAAGCGGACATGGGCGCTGAAGCAGTTCGCAAACTGCTGCAAGCCCTCGATCTTGTTAAGCTTTCGGGTGAGCTGCGCACCGAATTGGCAGAAACCAACAGCAAACAGCGCAAGAAAGATCTTATCAATCGATTGAAGTTGGTTGAGTCGATACGCGACAGTGAAAACCGCCCCGAGTGGATGGTCTTGGACGTGATTCCCGTCATTCCTCCCGACCTAAGACCATTGGTTTTGCTCGACAGCGGTAACTTTGCAACCTCCGACCTCAACGATCTCTATCGCCGGATTATCAACCGAAACAATCGCTTGCGCAAGCTTGTCGATTTGAATGCACCGGAAGTCATTATTCGCAACGAAAAGCGAATGCTGCAACAGTCGGTCGATGCATTGTTCGACAACGGTCGCTGCAAGAGACCCGTGCTCGGCAGCAGCAATCGACCGCTCAAGTCACTGACCGATATGATCAAGGGCAAGCAAGGTCGTTTCCGCGAAAACTTGCTCGGCAAACGAGTTGACTACTCGGCCCGAAGTGTGATCGTCGTAGGACCCCGTCTTCGCTTACACCAATGTGGACTTCCCAAGAAAATCGCTCTTGAACTGTATCAGCCTTTCATCATTCGAAAGCTGAAAGAACTCGGCCACGCGGACACGATCAAGTCCGCTAAGAAAATGCTTGAACGCAAGGACGAAGAGGTTTGGGATATTCTCGAACAAGTCATTCGCAATCACCCGGTTTTGCTCAACCGAGCACCGACGTTGCACCGAATGGGTATCCAAGCCTTCGAACCCATTTTAGTCGAGGGAAACGCAATCCACTTGCATCCGCTGGTCTGCAAAGGTTTCAACGCAGACTTCGACGGAGACCAAATGGCCGTTCACTTGCCCCTCTCCATCGAGGCTCAAGTGGAAGCTCACACGTTGATGATGAGCACGCACAACATTTTTGCACCTAGCAACGGCAAGCCTATCATGAGCCCGTCGCAGGACACAGTTATGGGTTGCAATTACATCTCGGTGGAGTTGCCTGACCTGAAGGGTGCCGGAATGGGCTTTGCCACCATGATGGAAGCGGACTACGCTTATAACCAAGGGGTCATTGCCCTTCACGCAAAGATCAAAGTTCGTCTACCTGCGCATAGAAAGCTCAAGTCAGAGGATCCAACCGCAAAACCAGGTGCGGTTATCCAAACCACATTCGGCCGAATCTTGTTCAACTCGATTCTTCCGGAAGGAATGGATTTCTATAACATCGCTCTGAAAGGTAGCGACTTGGCTGCAGTCATCAGCGACTGCTATCAACGCCTCGGTCGACGGCCAACGATCAAATTGCTCGATGATATGAATCAGCTCGGTTTCCGAGAGTCGACCAAGAGCGGTTTGTCATTCGGCGCGGACGACCTTGTGACACCTGATTCCAAGATTAAGCACATTGCTGATGCTGACAAGAAAGTCATGACTTTCCAGAAGAACTATCTAAAGGGAGTTATGACGGCTCAGGAACGCTATAACCAAACGCTGGACGCTTGGACTGCGACACGTGAGTTGATAACAAAGGACATGTTGCAAGCCATGGAGAGCGACACACACCGAGGTGACTGGTATATCAACCCAGTGTTCTTGATGGCGTCCTCCGGTGCTCGGGGCGGTATTGAGCAGATTCGCCAATTGGCGGGTATGCGGGGGCTGATGGCGAAGCCGACTGGCGAAATCATCGAAGCACCGATCAAGTCGAACTTCCGTGAGGGCCTCTCGGTTCTTGAGTACTTCAGCTCGACGCACGGTGCACGCAAGGGGCTAGCCGATACGGCTCTTAAGACGGCTGACTCGGGTTACCTAACCCGTAAGCTCGCTGACGTTGCTCAGAACGTAGTTATCACCATGAATGACTGCGGGACGACGCAAAGCGTCACCAAAGGCGTTATCTACCGCGGAGAGAAAGTCGAAGTTCGCTTGGCGGACTCGATTATCGGTCGAGTAAGCCGCCAAAACATCGTCAACTTGATCACGGCTGAGACGATCGTCGATGAAAACCAAATGATCACTCGCGAAATTGCGAGACGGATCGAAGAGATGGGCCTAGAACGTATTCAAGTGCGCTCGCCAATGACATGCGATGCACCTTTGGGGATCTGCCGCACGTGCTACGGTATGGACATGAGCACCGGTGCTTTGGTCGAAGAGGGCATGGCGGTCGGGATCATTGCAGCCCAAAGTATCGGTGAACCTGGTACGCAGTTGACGATGCGTACGTTTCACCAAGGTGGTGCCGCGAGTACAAGTATGGAAGAAAGCGATATCAAGGCCAAGAAGGCTGGTATCGTGAAATTCATCAAGATGCGCTTGGTGACCAATGACGATGGCGATGATGTGGTGCTAACTCGCAACTGCGAAATCGCCATTGTCGACGCTCGCGGTCGCGAACTCGAACGCTACGACGTTCCCTCGGGTGCTCGATTGTCCGTCAAAGAAGACCAAGAGATTCCAAAGGGACAACAACTCTGCGAATGGAATCCCCACAAGATTCCAATCTTTGCAACCGCCGGCGGTAAAGTTGTTTTCGTGGATATTATCGAAGGTGAAACGCTGAAGTTGGAAAAAGACCCGAGCGGCAACGTTCGCCGTCGAATTATGGACGCTCGGGGCAAGCTGCACCCGCAGATCGTTATCGAGGATGCAGACGGAAAAGCTCTCGATGTTCACTACCTTCCCGACAAAGCAGTTATCAACTGTGCTGAAGGCAAGAAAGTCAACGCGGGTACCGAACTAGCGGAAATGCCGCGTGAAGCAACCGGCGTGCGAGATATCACCGGTGGTCTGCCTCGCGTAACGGAAATCTTTGAAGCCAGAAAGCCTAAGGATCCTGCTGTCGTTGCTGAGTTGGACGGCATCGTCGAAATTTCTAAGGATCGCAAACGTGGCAAACGATCGATTGTCGTTCGCAGCGAGAGCGGCGAAGAGACAGAACACTTGGTCCCACCAGGCAAGCGGTTCCTCGTGCACTCTGGCGATACCGTCAAGGCTGGGCAGGCGTTGGTCGAAGGACCGCTTGTACCTCACGATATCCTGCGAGTTAGCGGCGAAGAGGCCGTTCAGCTCTACCTGGTACACGAAGTTCAGCAAGTCTATCGCCTGCAACGCGTTGAAATCAATGATAAACACATTGAAATCATCATCGCTCGAATGTTGCGGAAGATAAAGATAACGAACGCCGGTGACACAAGCTTGCTCTCGGGTCTCGTAATGGATCGATTCGAGTTCAAGCGACAGAACGATAATTTGGCGAAGTGCTTGAAAATCAGCGATCCAGGTGACACGGAGTTCGCCCTAGGAGCCATTGTGCCTAAGGATGCGTTCGAAACCTCCAACGCACAATGCGAAGCCTTGGGTGGAAAACCAGCGAAGGGCAAGAAACCCAAGCCGGCACAGGGCGAAGTTCAATTGTTGGGAATCACCAAGGCAGCCGTGCAAAGCAACAGCTTTATCTCGGCAGCGAGCTTCCAGGAAACGACCAAGGTTTTGACCGAAGCAGCATTGGCTGGCAAGGTCGATCGATTGGTTGGATTGAAGGAAAATGTGATTCTCGGACACTTGATACCAGCCGGAACGGGATTCCGCGTATTCCAAGATTCTGAAGTCAGCTACCGCAAGGAAGCTCTTGAGGATTTGGTCAATCGCGGAACGGCAGCGGCGGAAGCGAGTTTCCCGTTGCTCAACGAAGCTCCACGGCCACAAACCGCTGCTGAGGTTGCCCCGCCACCTCCTGCATCGGACGCCGAAGTTAGTGAAGACTAACGTGAACTCCCGTAGGTCGCATAGGTAAGCTTCTAGCTTGCCTCTAGGGATTCCCCTCGCAAGCTGAAGTTAGTTGCACGACGCTCCGCGTCGTGATTCCCACGACGCGGAGTGTCGTGCAACTAAGTCTGCTCTAGTAGAAAGTCCATTCCCATGAAGCGTTGGTACTGCTTTTCCCTTTGCCTAACCCTGTTCGTCAGCGTTGGGCATGCTCGACAAGACAAATCGGATTTGCAAGCAGTTGCTGCAATTTCGCAGATAACCGAGGGACGTGTTACGGCGACCATTTCCTTTCTGGCAAGCGATGAACTTGCAGGTCGCGCGACAGCGTCGCCGGAATTCGACATCGCCGCTGCTTATGTGGCGTCTCGTTTTCGAGGTGCTGGACTGGTGGGCGGAGCAGACGGTAGCTTCTACCATGAGACGAGCAAGCGAATGGTGCAGATCCCAAGTGCCCCATTCACAATCACCAATGCAGACAATGGTTCGATTCGACACTTCGGATTGTTGGCGTGCAACAGTGAGCCGTTCAAGTACTCGGGCGAACTCTTTGCCCTCGATCTTTCGGCGGATCTACCGACTGCGGGATTGAGTGGAGTCGTAGGCGGAGTCTATCAAGGTGATGCGAAGGGACCTCGATTGATTTCACAAGTCCTCCGAATTGCCAGCAAACTAAGCGAGGCCGGTGCCAAGATGCTTTTGCTCGGTGTCGCACCGGATAGTGAGTTGATCCAACTCGCTCAACAATCACGAGACAAGCCTCGTCCCGAGTCACCTCAGAATCGGTTCGCCATTCCGGTCCTGCTGGTGCCGGAAAGCTCGCTTGACTCGAAATCGCTTAATCTGGAGGTGCCTGCTACCCTCGTTTTAGACAAACCCATGCGGAATGTCATCGGAATGTTGCCAGGAACGGATCCGGAACTGTCCAAAGAAGCGATCTTGTTCTCGGCGCACTTGGACCATTTGGGAGTTCGAACGGGTGTGGGTGATGTGATCTACAACGGTGCGGATGATGACGCTTCTGGGGTCACGGCGGTTGTCACGTTGGCGGACGCATTCGGGGCGATGCCAAGACCAAAGCGAACGTTGTTATTCATGGCTTTTTGGGGCGAAGAGTCTGGTCTACTCGGCTCGAAGCAGTTCGTCGCTAATCCATCATGGCCGCTCGAAAAAATAGTCGCGAACATCAATATCGAAATGATTGGCAGGCCCGAGCCAGGGGCAAACGGCAAGATCTGGATGACGGGCTGGCAGGAGTCCAACCTGGGGTCGCTCATGAACTCTGCATCGATCCTGCGAGGCACCGAAATTTTCGAACATCCGAGCTTCAGCTCACGACTCTATCGAGCGAGCGATAACTGGTCTTTTGCCGAGAAAGGGGTTGTTGCACACAGCTTCTCGGCGGGCTCGTTGCATGCGGACTACCATCAACCGGACGACGAGTGGGAGCGGTTGGAGATCCCACACATGACTCGCGTGATTCAAGGATTGTTCTACGCGAGCCAACCCTTGGTCCAAGGAAATGCGACGCCAATCTCGTCAAAAAAAGGGCAATAGCTTAACTAATGCCCCTGGGTTTATCCCGGGGGATCATTACCTTCATGCTAGGGCAAAGGTCAGATACCACTGGCGTAAAGCCAGATGGCATGAATCCAACGCCCCTGGGTTTATCCCGGGGGATCGTTACCTTCACGCTAGGGCAAAGGTCAGTTACCACTGGCGTAAAGCCAGATAGCATGGATCGAATGCCCCTGGGTTTATCCCAGGGGATCGTTACCTTCACGCTAGGGCAAAGGTCAGATACCACTGGCGTAAAGCCAGAGGGCATGAATCGAATGCCCCTGGGTTTATCCCGGGGGATCATTACCTTCACGTTTGGGCAAAGGTCAGTTACCCACTGGCATAAAGCCAGATAGCATGAAACAATGCCCCTGGGTTTATCCCAGGGGATCATTACCTTCACGCTAGGGCAAAGGTCAGATACCACTGGCGTAAAGCCAGAGGGCATGAATCAATGCCCCTGGGTTTATCCCAGGGGATCGTTACCTTCACGCTAGGGTTATCGATCTTTTCCATCAAGCCCTAAAGGTTTGTAGCCACCGATCGACTTAAAGTACAACAGCAAGAGCAGATAAATCACGGCCATCGTTGCCGGAATCAATGCATCAGCCTTTAGGGTGTTCCGATCTCCTTGTTGGTCTGCAGCCACGACCGATTCTTGTTCGGGTGTGCGTGACTTACTTTCTTTCGCTGCTGCGAGCTTGGTTCCATCTAGTCCGTAGATCTCAGTCGCTTTGAGATTTAGGAATGTGCTCGATTTTTCCGACTTATATGAGTCCGCGAGCTCAGGACTAACCCGACGCAGCTCTTCGCTCGCGAACCGATCCTTGCCGTATCCAAGACCAGGACCGCCTATGAGTCCAGCGGAGAGCATTCCAATACCACCCATAATCGACATCGCAACTGCACCCGTCTGTGGATAACGGTCACCCACAACAGCCAACATGGTTGGCCAAAAGAAAGTTTTGCCGACTGCATAGATTCCAAGAGCAACCATTGCCATCCCAAACGTCTGCATCGTGCTGGCCAAATTTAGACCGACGCAAGCGATGATGGAGCATATGAACAACAAACCGATTGGAGAAAGCTTGAGAGTTTTTTCGATCCAATGCGCACAGAATCGCAGGCCAAACATGATTGCGGATGTCCATAGAAACAAGTACTTTCCTTGTTCTGATGTAAAAAGATTGCCAGTGATATTCTGAATCCAACTGTCGGTACCAAGTTCAACGGAACCTACC
>JAIPFP010000140.1 GCA_021736575.1 Pirellula sp.
TTCGAGCTGATGGCTAATCGCGGCATCTATGAGAACGGCTGGATGGCCAACACCGAGCCGTTGAAACTGCCGTGGGCACCACCCGGAGCAATCTTCAACCCGGACGACTTCAAGTGGGAGCTCTATCATGTTGCGGAGGTCTATTGCTCTACAGTCCGAGGTCTGCCATTATTTCCTGGCTTCTTCGTTTACTTTTCGGCTGATTCGCGAATCCATCGACGGGCATGACAGCTCGTATTCAACGCCAAATTTTTCTGTGTACATTTTTTCTTTGTACATTATTGAGCGGCTTTCATTTGAAGCTCGAGAACCTGGTGTCTGAGTTCGTCAATCTGCCAATGCAAGTGCGTCAGGACGGATTCCAAATTTGTCAGTCCGTTCGCTCTTTCGAGATTGAGCTTCGCAAGTTCAGCCACCAGCCCGGCGCGCTCGGCGGCCAAATCGCTGCCAGTCGTGGGCATGAGCTGATAGAAAGCACGCGTTCGCCTTAGGTTTGCCTCGGCGACCGTTAGCGAGGCTTCCGCACTTCGAACGCAAGCCTTGTGTAAGTCATCGTCTTCACCTTTGAGGCATTGCTCCAGTTCGGCCTCGTCGATCGCGATATGTAGTTTAAGCATCTCAAGATACTCAGCTGAATAGAGATTTTGAATCCGCTCGTTCGCCTCCTGAGCACGGCGCAAATCCATTTTTGCGAGCTTCACATGGGCTCGAGCTAAGCGAACATCCACACTTTCGTTCTGAACAGGATTCGCCGCTGCGCTATCGGACTTGGGTTGATCGGCTTTTGCGATCCACCATGAAATAGTTAACATGGCACCCAACATAACCACCGTGAGAGCTGAGGACAGGTGACGCATTATTATTCTCCTGATTATTTAGTGGCCAAACTTGTTTTTAATCCGGTCAGGAACTGTATCTCTGAAGTTTGGGGAGTTACGCTCCTCACACAACCGTCGTACTTCACTTTATCCGATCCAAGAATCGCACGCGAGTGATCTCGCCCAAAAATCTAGAATCTCGAAACAGTCCGTACCGCAACGAGGCACAACTGCGTCTCCGTTCCGAAGATGAATGGCTTGGCAAGCGTGTTTTTTGGAAGGATTCGGCAGTCGTAATGAATTGCACCAAAGTCGTTGATAAGTACAAGATGACCCGCAAGAAGGGGGCGCAGGACGCGGCTCATTGTTTTGATCTAACAGACTAGCGGCCATGAAGGGGTTTTGGAGCTGGCAACTTCGATCATGGTAGCTGCCATGCGGCGGCGAGCGTTATTGTCTAATCGTTGGAAGCGTTCAAGTCGCCGCCTGTTCAGAGCGATGGCAAGCCAGTGAAAAAACTCAATCGACGCGAATTGAGCTGCGTCCGCTGCGTCCCCTTTTGGCTTCTGCGTCCCCGTTTTGCTTTCGGTCAACATAGTTTGGGGACGAACGAGCACCCGCTAAACGCTTACAAATAGTCTGCCGTCACGATCCTCGACGGTGGATTCCGACTCAAGGAATTCGATTTCCTTTGCGAAAATAGCTTGCGTAGATTGGCTATTACTAATCCCGAGCATTTTCGCAGCTGACGCTATTGTCTCGGAAACATTCGTTCCGATGCTGTCTGTAACTACTCTGATTACGGCCGCTCGAATTTCCTCGGGCGCGATCAACTCGGGCTTGCGTAGATTTGCGTTTTCGAGCGAACGGCGAGATCGCACTACGAAGACTGCTTGTCCGGCACGAGACACAAAATCACCTCGACGATCTGCGGCTCTTCGGTTCACTAAAAACTGGACTGCTGATTCCACTTTATTCTTGAAGGATGCTACCAGTCGACCTTCGCCAAGTAGCTTAATTACACGGCGACCGATCTCATCCAAATGGATTGGAGCTTCAATTTCGAGGATCTGACTAACCAATTTTGCTAACTGCTGCTCATTGAGGTTGATCGGGCTTCCGGAAAACTCTCTAACCGCAAAATCAGCCTCAACGTACTCATTGACGACGCTATCCACTGTGTCGTTTCCGCTTGTTACTTCCAATCGTGTCCAATAGGGTTGGCCATCGGGATCATCGCGGTTGATGCGACCGGTTACGATGGTGGCAGATTCAGCTCTCGCACGATCCGCCTCGTCCCATTGTGTTTTTGCAGCGGCGAGTGCCTCGATGACACGGTTCACTTGTTCCTCAGGTCGCTGAAACCAGTCTGTGCTCCAAATTCGATGGATGTGCCATCCCCGAGATTCAAGAATTTGCTGCCGCAACCGATCACGGTCACGGACCCACCTGGCGCTGTGAAATTGAGCACCATCACATTCTATCCCTAGCAAATATCGACCTCGATTTTCTGGATCTCGTATTGCGAGGTCGATATAGAAGCCTCCAACACCAATTTGATGATCAATTTCGAGTCCTTTTGATCGTAAAGCTCGTGCCACTTGATCTTCGAAATCGCTGTCAACATCACCATGCGATTTCTCTGATTCCAAATGACCAGTTTCTGCATAGTTCAAATACATTTTGAGAGCAGCAACACCATCGCTTTGACTTCGATTCAAATCTATGTCACTCGCTCTGATCGAAGTGAAAACTTCGCAAGCGGAGGCAGCACGGCTAATCAGTACGTTCAAGCGCCGTTCGCCACCCTTGCGATTTAGCGGTCCAAAGTTTTGAGCGAAGTAACCGTCTTTGTCTCGTGCATAACCGACAGAGATATAGACAACGTCGCGTTCATCTCCCTGAACATTTTCGAGGCTCTTGACGAAAAACGGTGCTGGCCCACCTGCCATGAAGAAGTCTTCGACGGAAGAGTCTTCACGCCGCCGAAGTTCAAGTTCGTCTAAGATGGCATCCCGTTGGGCGGCGCTAAAAGTTGCAACACCCAGTGACAACTGAGGTTGTTTTCTCGCATGATCCATCACGGCGTCCGCGATAGCGATCGCCTCATGTCGATTCGCTCGCGTTCCACCACGATCGTAGCAACCATTCAAAACGAATCGAAGTTTGAGTCCCAATGGACCGCCGCTGGTTAACGGACTTGGGACAATAAAAAGTCGATTCTCATAGAACTGTCGATTGCTAACAGCAATGAGTGACTCGTGACGGCTTCGATAATGCCATCGCAGCATTCGATTAGGAACGCCTTGAGCTTCACACAGTCCAAGGATACTTTCCAAGTCTCCAGCATTCGCAACACCATCGTCATCTTCGTCGACGTCAGATTCGCCTGAAACGCGTCCAAAGAAGTTCGTGGGCGGCAATTGACGCTGATCACCAACGACGACAATTTGCCGACAACGTGCTATTGCACCCAAAGCGTCGACCGGTTGCACCTGACTGGCCTCATCGATAACCAACAAATCGAATTCAACCGCGCCCGGCTCCAAAAATTGAGCTACGGACAATGGGCTCATCATAAAGACAGGCTTTACTTTTTGAATTGCATGGCCAGCCTCTTTGATTAACCTGCGAATTGGCATATGCCGACGTTTTTTGTTTATTTCACGTCGAACAACTCCAACCTGACCGCTATCCGCAGCAGCGCTCGGGAAATTGCTATGATGTTTCTTGGCAACTTCAAGTCGGCTCATGGCAATTCGATCTTTATCAAGTTGAGCAAATCGATCTCGAAGCGCTTCGTATGAGTGCCCCTGAAACTCGCCAAGTCCTGGAATTGAGCGCCACGCTTCGGACAATACTGCTTCATTGCGTACGAACTCAAGCTGATCTGCAACTTTTCCCGCCGTAATGGTTCCGTTCTCGATTTCGCCAACAGTCCTTTCCAGACCTCCGGGGCCCAAGCGATCCATGCGTGCCCTTGCAGCCAAGTAGTGACTTAATTGCTCAGGTTGAGCCAACCATTGTTCAAATCGCTGGAGCCAGTCCTCGAGCCGTACCGCACGGACTTGGTCGGTCTTGAAAACGACGTTTAGATCCAAGTGCAGTTGTTTTGCTATTTCTGCAATTCCAGTATCAACTACCTTCAAATGCTTTCCTATTCGGCTCAACGGCTGTGAGATATGTCGCGAATCCTCGATTCCACTCGCCACGAACCGTCCGTGCTCTTTCAGGATCTTAACCTTCGCGCTTTCCTTAACCCATTGAACAATCGCATTCGCCTTTTCATTCGCAGTTTCCGAACCTTGCCAAACCGCGCCCAGTAGTTTTTGGCAACGCTCTGTGTCTCTTTCCAATTGCGACAAAGCGACTTGATATCCCAAAATCTTGTCGACCAATTCGACTCGTTCACGGGATGTTGTTGGAATAGACTCTTTTGAAATCCCTCGAAGAGTCTGAATCGCTTTCCGATACGAAGCGTTGAAAACGCGAAACCAGCTTGTACCGTGCGCTGCAAGAGACTTCCGAGTTCCATTCAAATCCGACAATAGGCCTGAATCTGTGACACGACCACCTAGATCGATACGAAGCTCATTCAATTTCAAAACATTCTCGAGCGCCTTTTCAACGGTTGGCAAATCCGTTTCCCAGCTAGGTGAGGTCAGCTTGGTTCGGTCAGTGAACTCTGGGCATCGTTTCACGTACTGAGCAAGCTGTGCTATTTCCGAGGTAGAAACTAGGTTAGCCGGCGACGGGAGTCCCACGATGGTTGCGAGCTCGCATCCAGCAGATTGCAATTCTAGCACCTGCGGTCGAAGCTCCTTAATCGCGACAACGAGACGCTCCAAGTCCGAAGGCGGCATCGGTTTGCATCTTGCCCCGCACCAAGGGTTTTGCGATGGAACGCCAGATTGCGCAAGCAGCTTATCTAATTCCAATGCCAGTTGTTTTCGGGATTGATACTCCTGGTCTGTCCATTCCGCTGCTTGTTTTACTTGGTAAGCCAGGGGTGAAATCCCAAGCGATCGCAATCGCATAAGCTGTCCCATGGCATGGTAAGGCGAGATGCCAGTTTTGCCGACTCGGCCGTGAAGTGCTGCATCATGTTCTCGAAGGCGCAACACGGTTTGTCGCAATTCATCAATCGGGACCGACTTTATGCCTGTCGGAACCCCAAGCTCTAATGTTGCCTTGAGCTCTGCAAGTACTTCTTGTTTCCGAGACTTGTGAGAATGAAGCTCTAAAGTCATCGGTCCAAGTCCAAGCTGATCCAGTCGTCGCTTGACAACTTCAAGAGCAGCCATCTTCTCCGAGACGAACAAAACACGCTTTCCTGCGTGAACTGCGGCCGCGATGGCATTTGTGATTGTCTGAGATTTTCCTGTTCCCGGTGGTCCCTGAACAACCAAATTTCGTCCCTGTGCAATTTCATTGATCACAATGGCTTGGGATGAATCGGCATCCGTTACGTGAATCACATCGGCCGGGTTAAGAATGGTGTCGATAGGTTCACTCTCGCTACAAGCTGTCTGGCTTTCCTCTTGGCGAAAGCCATCGGTTAACAGCGATCGAAGCAGTACATTGCTTTCGAGGCTCGCGCTCTTGGGCCAAGCATCGGGTGATAGATCGCGAAACATGAGAAACTTCGTAAACGAGAAGAACCAGAGCAAACTCTCGTTGCGCAATAGCTCCCATCCTTCACGTTCTTTTACAAGTTCCGCGATCTCGGCAAAGTACTTCGACGGAGTCCAGGTTTCATCATCGGCTGCCGACTCTGGCAGATCCGGCATTCGTATACCAAAGTCCTGTTGAAGCCTCGCTTGAATAGAAAGGTTTGTAACAATTTCATCGTCGCGAAACTTCAGTCGAAACTTACTGCGAGCATTGTTCCGGGAGAGCTCAACCGGCATCAAAAGCAAAGGAGCGAAGCGGTTCACAGTCGAAGTCGGAGATTCCCGCCATTTGAGAAACCCACAAGCCAGGTACAAAATGCTTACACCTTGCTCTTCCTCAGATGTTCTGGCCTCGTAAAAGCACTTCAGAAGTTTGTCATGAAGCTTGTCCGACCCAATGTTAGTTTGAAGATACAGGTCAGTGTGGCCATCGGAATCCTCCGTGTCCGGTGGGGTAAGGTCTTCATCAACTTCATCAACTTCATCAACCTCGCCGTTCGAGTCGTTGTCGCTCGAACTATCAAAAGCGAGTCGGAACTCCTGAAGCTCAGTCGCCGCAGCGTCGACAGCCTTGGGCAAGAATGTCATTGCCTTTCTCTGTCGAACGAGTATGTCAAAAAGTTGGTCCGAGCGTTCTCCAACAATCTGGATCCAGCCTGGTTTTTTGGTTTCAAGTGGTGTGTGAATCAGTCGATTGCGAGCAGAAAGCTCAAGCAAGTCGCGTCGAGTTTTCTCAATTGCGGTAATCAGGTCCATTGGCTTCGTCCAGAAAATGACGTAGGTAATTTCTCAACAGTATGTTAACCAGTGATACCTTAGTCGAAACAGAACTATTTCCCATAAAATGTGGAGTAGTTGGAGATCGAATCACTTGTAGCTCTTGCGTAAACACTAACGATCGAGTGCATTTCGAAACTTTCCACCAAAATTTTAAGTTACACCTTGCGCATGGCAAATTCCGGCGGAGTGGAGCTAGTGGCCGGCAATAAGGGGACGCAGCGACGCAGCTCATTGTTTTGATCTAACATGCCAGCGGCCATGAAGGGGTTTTGGAGCGGGCAACTTCGAGCATGGTAGCTGACATGCGGCGGCGACCGTTTGTTATCTATTCGTTGGAAGCGCTGCCTCATGTAGTGCAGTCTTGGTCTTCTGCGGAACATTGTCAACCGCGTTCAAGTACGCAGCAAAATACTGGTACGGGAACTGTTTTTCACGGCGAATCTCCGACTCGTCAGCGATCCGGTCAGCAACGTAATCAACCATATTGTTGAACGATTGTCCCAATCGTTTGTCTGAAGTGAAGTTTGTACCTGCTTCAGAAACAGTTGAGGACAACTGTTCTACACTGAACACATCGTGTCGCAGCAACGTGTTCAAGTTCAACCGCAGCGCCTGCGGACCCATCTTGCGAGCCAGTGCAGTCCAAACCTTCGGTCCCTTGGCGGCATCCGGGGCCTGCAATAGGGGGACGCGGCTCATTGTTTTGGTCTAACAGACCAGCGGCCATGAAGGGGTTTTGGAGCGGGCAACTTCGATCTTGGTAGCTGACATGCGGCGGCGACCGTTGTTGTCTATTCGTTGGAAGCATTCAAGTCGCCGCCTGTCGAGCGCGATGGCAAGCCAGTAAAAAAACTCAATCGACGCGAATTGAGCTGCATCCGGTTGCGCGAGGGACCAGTTTAGTATCGGCAACATTCGTTTCAAAGGAGCGGATTCAAGCAATAACCAAAACTTCTTTTTTGAAGTCTACTTTGGACATTGCAGGCCCCTAATCTTCATCGCAAATTAGTGGACGCAACTACTTCGTATTTGTGCAAACTACAGATAGATCGCTAGACTGAGCATTACTGCAACTTTACTTCCATTTCCAATCCCAAGGTGTGCCGATGGCTTTCGCTATTTCAATCCTGCTTTTCGTAACTGTTTTTGGCTAGACTTGCGTTGGTATACATCCGAATTTGGATTCCGAATTGAATAGCAGGCACACCACTCGTGTCATGAGCTTCAACATTCGATATGGGACTGCCAAAGATGGCGAAAATCATTGGAGCAAGCGGAAGGACTTCCTAATCGAGACCATCAACGCATTTGGCCCGGATTTGCTTGGAACCCAAGAGACACTTTTGGACCAGCACACGCTAAAATCCCTGGATGCCAGCGGTCAAAGTTGGTATACTGTTTCTCTACCTCGGAGTCTGTCTCACCGATAGAGCTAGGTCCCGCCAAGGCACTTTCCTGCCAAAATTTCCTCCCTCCCAATTATTCCCTCTGGGCACGTGAGTCGCTCATTAGATCCTGTGCGGAACAAAACAAGCCCATGAAGAACTTGATGTTCAACATTCTGCTGGTCACCACTGGCGTCTGCACTAATCTGGTAGCGGATGATCACGGGACACTCACTTTTCAGCAGGCCAACGAGGTGGGACGCGCGAAGTCTCGGTTCCTAAAAGGGGTGGACGTAGAGGAAAAGGGCACCGAAGCCATTCCCGAGGCCAACGTTGCCGACTATCAAGCGTCGGTGGGAGCGATCCTGAACAAAAATTGCTTAGCTTGTCATGGTCCCGAAAAGTCCGAGGGGAGACTTCGAGTCGACGAACTGAATTCTGACCTGCTGACCGGCCCTGACGTGGAACGATGGCGTGAGGTCTACAACGTTATCAGCAACTCAGAGATGCCGCCGGACGACGAGCCCGATTACGCACTGGCCGACGCGGATCGCGGCAACATGGTTGATTGGCTCAGCGCTGAACTGAATAAAGCGTCTCTCGTTCGTCGTAACACCCAAGAGCACTCGTCGTTTCGCCGGCTGACGAAATACGAATACAACTACGCGCTGCAGGATCTGCTTGGTCTACCCTATGCCCTCGCAAATAAGCTGCCGCCCGAAACCGTATCCGAGGACGGATTCAAGAATAGCTCCGAACTGCTACAGATGTCGATCATGCAGTTCGAGAACTATCGTGAGATTGGACTGCAGGCGCTAAAGCGAGCCACCGTCAGCGGTCAGCGGCCTGAGGCTGTCACTTACATCCTCTCAGCACAGGAAGAGATGGAGAAACTGACGGCGGGAGACAATGCCAAGACATTCGATACGAAGGATGAGAGCAACCGTAAACAAAGAAAGCAGCAATATTTGTTGAATCGAGAGACCGGTAAGGGCATTCCATTTTCCGGTGGAAAGGTGATGCCTCGGCCCGAGGCCATTGTTGGGCTGTCGCCGGCTGTTTCTCCGGTTGTGCACATTCTTCACCGAAACAACGAGTTGAAACTGGATCTGGATCGCTTTCTGCCTGACGAAGGCATCCTGCGCGTACGCATTCGAGCCGGACGCTCGACGATGAACCCTGACGAGTACGCGAGCTTGCGTCTGATTTTCAGTGCCCACACCAGCAACAACGCCAACTTCTCACAAGCCATCAGTGAGCATGACATCCCTGTTACGGCATCCAGCGACAATCCCGAGTTTATCCACTTCGATATCCCGCTCAGCGATATCCAGCGTAACCCATTCCGGAAACTCACTACCACGTTTCCAAGACGGGATGAGTTCCTGCACATTCGAAATGTCTCCAATGCGCCCGGCGGCGAAGAAGCTCTGCAGGTTCTGATCGACACCATTGAGATCAGTGCTCCGTTCTACGAACAATGGCCGCCGAAATCTCACACCGACATATTCTTTGCAAGCGACAACAAAAGCGACGAAGCGGTCTATGGCCGCGAAGTGTTGAACCGATTCCTGAAACGCGTCTGGCGGCGTCCTGTCGGATCGCAGGAACTCGACCAGTTCATGGCTCTGTTTGTGAAGTACCGGCCAGAATTCTCGACGTTCGAAGATGCCATGCTGGAAGTCTTGGCGACAACGCTGGCCACTCCGGAATTCCTCTACCTGATTCAAAGAACGACGACCGGAGAGACACAAGACCCGACAGGCCCGACAAAAATCAGTGAACTCGAATTTGCCAGTCGACTCTCGGTGTTTCTGTGGTCAAGTATTCCTGACGACGAGCTGCTGCAAGTTGCAGAGCAAGGAACGATACGAAACCCCGAAGTCCTAACGGCTCAGATCGAACGCATGCTGGCAGACCCGCGTTCAAGACGATTCTCTCAGAATTTCGTTCAGCAATGGCTGGGTTTGGATGCCCTGAACAATCTAACTCATGTCAGCGACGACTCGTTGAAAGAAGCAATGCAGGAAGAGCCGATTGCTTTCTTTGATGAAGTTCTGCGGCACAACCACAGCATCATGGACTTCATCCACTCGGATTACGCGATGGTCAACGAGCGGTTGGCGGCACACTACGGGATTCCAAAGGTCTATGGCCCTCAATTTCGTAAAGTTTCGATCGAGCCTCAAACGAATCGTGGCGGTCTCCTGACGGGTGCTGGCGTGCTAGCCATGAACTCCGATGGCAAGGATTCGCATCCGCTCAAACGTGGCGTCTGGATGCTGAAACGCATCCTCCACGATCCACCCCCTCCACCACCGCCGAATGTTCCGGAGGTGGATCTGACGGATCCAGAGATTCTGAAAATGACTCTGAAAGAACGGATCGCGGATCACCGGAACAAAGCGGCCTGTGTGTCGTGCCACTCAAGAATTGATCCTTGGGGGATCGCCTTTGAAAGCTACGATGCCATGGGAACTTACCGCACGCACGTTAAGAACGAGCCGGTGGATGCGACTTCAGAATTGTTCAACAAGCAGACGCTGGCCGGGATGGATGGGCTCAAGCGATATTTGCTCACGGACCGACAGGATCAAATTGCCCGAGCCATGGTGCATAAGATGACCGCGTATGCTCTTGGCAGACCACTCTCGTTTGGCGACAGTGCTGACATTGACAACTTGACCGGACAGTTCATGAGAAACGGCGCGGGCCTCGGCGACCTGATCCACCTGATCATCCGCAGTAACATTTTCAACTCGAAGTGAGCGTTAAGAATAGACGATGAATAACAAATCCGCTTCCTTGAACCGTAGAACATTCCTTCACGGCACCGGCTTGGCTCTGGCTTTGCCGTGGTTCGAATCGTTTGCTGCGGCCAGCCCGAATCCTGACGAAACACCAAAACGTTTTGTCAGTGTCTACCACCCTGATGGTGTGGGTCTGCCACTTAAATCAGACCCGGCTTGGAAGGATTGGAGCTGGTTTCCTCGGGGCGGCGAAGAGGATTTCGAATTGACCAAAGTGCTCGACGTGCTTGAGCCTTTGCGCAGCGACATCACGATTTATTCAGGGCTGTCACATCCCGCATCGAGACGAGTGCATGGCCATTCCAATGCAGATCAGTATTTGACTGGCGCGGCAACCGGTGGTCACGGTCCCTATGCGAATTCAATCTCTCTCGATCAGGTGTATGCGGAACACGCAGGAAATCTCACCCGACACGCTTCTCTGGTCATGTCGACCAATGGTGGTGTTGGCGGTCCTCGCGGCGCGCAGACTCAGTCCTTCAACCGTGAAGGACGGCCGATTCCAGCGATGAATAAGCCAAAGCAAATCTTCGACATGCTGTTTGTGACCAGCAGCAAAGATGCAGCCGCCCGACTGGCGAGAAGCAAGAGTGCCCTGGATCTGCTCATTGAGAATACTCGATCGCTAGGAAGGCAACTCTCCAGCCGCGATCAGGAGACGCTCAAGCAATATCTTGACGCAGTGCGTGACACCGAAGTGAAGCTGGCAAAGGCTCAGAGGTGGATCGATACGCCCGTTCCCGAGGTTGATACCCGCAACCTGCATCTGGATGCCGAGCCTAAAGAAGCTAGGCTTTATTTCCAGACGATGTATGAACTGATCTACCTCTCCTTTCTGAGTGATTCAACTCGCGTGGCGACGTTCCAGCTGGGAAGAGAAAACGGCGAAGGTCCACACGACCTGTTGTCACAAGCCGTTGGCCTTGGTGGTGCTCATGGTCTGACACATGACGTCAAAGCGCCTGATGGATGGAAAAACCTCGGTACGTATAATCGTTATCAGGCCGAAGAATTCGGTCGCTTCGCTCAAAGACTCAAGGAGACACCGGAGCCGACTGGCAAAGGCAACATGCTGGACAACACCCTTGCGATGCACGGCTCCGCCTCTAGCAGTTTCCATCTCTCTCGCAACTATCCGATTATTTCTGCGGGTGGTTCGAACTTCGGCTTCACCAACGGCCGGTATCTGAAGTTCGGCAAAGGAAATGAAGACAATCAGGCCGGCGCAGGAATCGTGACGGATGCCGGATGGCAAGGTAATGTTGAAGTGGAAGAGCTTCCTCTGGCGAAGCTCTTCGTCACCATCTTGCAAAGACTCGGCGTCGAGACCGATTCGTTCGCTGGCGAAACTGGGACGTTGAGCCGAGTGTAGAGTCTAACTCACCGGGTTGCGAGTCAATCGCCGTAAGGTCGCAGCGCAACAAGCAAATAAATCGACGATTTTGTTAACGATGGAGTTTTCACGTTACTCCCGCCCGGACAAGCCGGACGGAGAGCCGAAAGGGAAAACATACGATTCGAGTTTTGGTGTCCAATGGGTAGCTGTCAATTGTGGCTCCCACGGGGACAAGCCCACGTGGAAAGCAGCCTTCCATCCGGGCTTGTCCCGATGGAGGCAGCAATTGGCAGCTACAAAAGCTTGAAGGAAAGGATAATCATCCTTTTAGCATTGGCTCTCCATTCGGCTCGTCCGGGTGGAAGCAGCGTTGCAAGCGAGATCGCTGGCTGTATTGGTTTTTGCACGCCCATGAATACGAACCGGAGGCGTTGTTAGCGCTGTTTTCAGAAGTGGAGATGCGTTTAGCGACGCTTACGCTCGCGAGAATAACCGAGATAACGGAGGACAAAAAGATGTACGACGCACGAGAAAAGGCGTTGCGAGATCAACAATGGGCGCTCAACGCAGCACACCGAGAAGGTGAGATCAAAGGTGAGATCAAAGGCGAGATTAAAGGTGAGATTAAAGGTGAGATTAAGGGCGAGATTAAGCTGATTCGAACCCTGGAGGGGATATTAGGGCTGGCTTTGAGCAACGTAGAGGATTTGCAAGAACTGGACCTTGCGGATTTGCAAGTGCTAACCAGCAATCTTCAAGACCGTGCTCGCAATCGAGCGTAGTTCCATGTCTAAAAGGAAGTAACAACGCCTTACTGTCCTGGCCATCGTATGCACTGCCACGATCTCGGACGGATCAAATATTTCCGCTCGAGATAATCTCGACTTGGTTCACTCCGTCAAAAAAGCCGGTAGTCGCTTCTCTTCGGTACTCCGAGGAGAAGGGGCGTAGCGCGAGTTCTATAGTGCCGAGTGACGGTACCAGTTACTCGCGAAACCAGCTACGAATACGAAAACTGATACTTGAGAGTGTTTTTTTCTAACCCATTATCGCAATGACAACTCCGGTGGCGAGCATCGGGCCTAAGACCGAAACCACCGCGATATCCCAATAAGACTGTTTGTGCGAACAGCCACAGATTAAAAGCAATGTGATCACAGCCCCGTTGTGCGGCAATGTATCCAGTCCTCCGCAGGACAACGAAGCCACGCGATGCATGACTTCCGGATCCAAACCAGCCGCCAAGCCGCGATCGATGTAGGACTGCCCCATCGCTTCTAACGCGATGCTTAAGCCGCCAGACGCAGAACCGGTTATCCCAGCTAATACGTTGACGCTGACAGCTTCGGAGATCAGCGGCTGTGAGGGAACCAAGCCAATCATCCAGGCTTTTACGGTCGCAAAACCAGCCAAAGCCGCAATGGTTGATCCATAACCGAACTCCGAAGCTGCATTGAAGACTGGCATCAAGGAACTCTGAGCGCCTCGCGAAACTATCTCCTTCAACTCACTCGCTTTTCGCCAGTGGACCGCGACGATGCAGAGGATCGCGCCTGCCATGGCCAAGATCGTCGACCAAGTTCCTTGAACTTTCTTCAGCTCGGTTGCCCCAAATCTTGGTTCACCCAAATAGCTTGCGTCCCAATTGGGAACTACTAATTGCGAAAAGACGAAGTTGAGGATCAACAAAATCACGAGCGGCATCAGCGCGATCGTTATGGGTGGCAGAGAATTGGAAGTAGTAGCGTGTTGCTGTTGAGGTAAATCCAATTCAACACAAAATCCCTCACCTTTTTCTTTCGAACGCATGGCCCGATAGTTGAGCCATAGCATTCCGACGGAAAACATGATTAGTGCAGCGGTGCAGCCCATCACCGGGGCTGCAAAGGATGTTGTCTTGAAAAATGGCATGGGAATCAAATTTTGAATTTGAACCGAGCCTGGCAACGCAGTCATGGTGAATGTGAAGGCTCCCAGCGCGATCGATGCGGGGATGAGCCGCCGAGGCAAGTTCGCTTGACGAAACAATGCAACCGCTAACGGAAAAACTGTAAAGACAACGACAAAAAGCGACACTCCACCATAGGTTAGCACCGCGCAAGTCAACACCAACGCCAGCAAGGCTCGACTTGTCCCAACCCATCTCAATATCCACTCCGCGATAGCCGCCGCACTGCCGGTTTCCTCCATCAGTTTTCCAAAGATCGCACCGAGTAGAAAGAGAGCGAAGTAGCGAACGATGAATTTGCCTAAACTGTCCAAGAAAATTTGCGTGTAGACAGCCAAGAGCGGCAATTCACCATCCAAGCCGACTGCCACGAGTGCGCAAATGGGAGCGATGACTATCACATTGTGATTGCGATAGGCCAGATACATTAGCAACACCAGCGATACGAGAATTCCTGCTACTGAAATCATGATGTATGCCCGCCATGGTTAATGCTCGTTCGAGAAACAATATTCGGGCATCGGTCGAACTTGCCTGATAAGCGGTCGGAATTCCATTTGAGCCAAAACGTCTCGCTCAATATCAATTCCTGGAGCTATCTCGATCAATTCGATTCCGTCCGAGCACAATCGAAACACCGCTCGTTCGGTCACATAGTAAACATCCTTCGCCCGCCGATAGCGAACATCCGCTGCGAAGCCGATCTGTTCGACCGCTCGGACGAACTTGCGAACTCTGCCTTCTTGAACGATCTGAAGTTTACCATGCGATCGATTAACAACTAATCCGCCGGCCGTGAATGTTCCACAGAAGACGACTTTCGCCGCATTCTGAGCGATGTTGATAAAGCCACCAACGCCTGCGAAGCGATCACCGAATTTTGATACGTTCACATTACCCAATTGGTCGATCTGAGCCGCTCCGAGGGCTGCAAAATCTAAGCCACCGCCATCGTAGAAATCAAACTGCGAAGGTTGATCGACAATTGCATCCGGATAGGCTGAAGCACCGAAACTCAGTCCGCCTGCAGGTACGCCGCCAATCGGGCCGCTTTCGACCGTCAATGTGCATGCCTTGAGATACCCACGTTCTTCGGCGATTTTTGCGATGCCTTCTGGCATCCCGATCCCTAAATTCGCAATCGCGCCGGGTCTCAACTCATCGCAAGCACGCGAAGCGATGATGTAACGTTCGTCCCACGGCATGCGCGGCTGCGTTGTATTTCGAGCCGGCTGTTCAATTGGATCCAACAACGAGTATTCGCTTCCTCGGCAGTACGTTGGGTTGAATCGCTCCGCGAACGTCTGCTCGTGTTCAGCGGGATCCGCGACCACAATGTGATCGACGAGTATTCCAGGCACCCGAACCGATTGCGGTGGCGCGGCATGGTCCAATAGATGACTCACTTGCGCCAGGACTATGCCTCCGTGGTTGCGGACAGCTTGTGCGATGGGTAATACTTCGCCAACAATTGCCTCTTCATCCATGACTAGGCCGCCATGAATATCCGCGGCCGTAGCTCGAATCAGTCCAACGTGAACTGGAAACGCTTTATACCAAAGCCACGTTCTACCATCGAGCTCAATCCTTTCAACAATCGGCTCGACAGTTCTCGCGTTCAGCCTGCCACCGGATTGCAGCGGGTCGACAAAAGTCCCGAGACCAACATGCGTAAAACACCCTGGGCGACCAGCGGCGATATCTCGCAGCAGTTGACAGATAACGCCTTGGGGCAGGTTATATGCCTCGATCTGATTTGCGACTGCTAGCGCCCCCAAGCGTGGGATCAGTCCCCAATGGCCGCCAATCACCCGACGAATCAATCCTGCATGGGCTAGTCGATTTAGCCCGCGGGTCTTTCCATCACCCTGGCCCGCTGCGTAAACCAAAGTTAGATCTCGCGGCATGCCGGTACTGAGAAAACCTCTCTCAAGTGCAATCGTTAGCGCTTCGGGATGTGCCGCGCCAACAAAGCCACCACATACTACTGTCGAGCCCGACTTGATCGCCGCCACAGCTACTTCCGCTGAGCATAGTTTTCCATCCCGTGAACCAATCATCCCAACCAACCGCCGATGGCCGTCTTGCCGCTTAGGTTGATTGCAATCATGTTCGTTCGGAGACAGCGAGCGGATGGTTCTGACCCCAACATCATTGAATTCGAGCCTCCTCGATCAACTTGGATGCACCCAGAGCTGTTAGCTGTTCCGCAGCCTTAATGCCAAGTTGTTCCGCGATTTCAAAAAGCTCCAAACTGCCCAACTTGCTCGGGAATTCCATACGGTGCTTGGCTTCAATCACTTTCTGGCCGTCCGCCGAAAAAACGCTAGCCTCAATTTGCATTGATTCGGCATGCACGATGGCGTTGGCTGCTAACGGTGCCAAGCAACCTGC
>JAIPFP010000141.1 GCA_021736575.1 Pirellula sp.
CAATTCGTGACGATTTCTCTGGTGCACCAAGCACTTCTCTGGTGCACCCAGCACTTCTGTGGTGCACCGCGGGCCGAATTCGCTGCTTTTTGGAGTACGCCCTTCGTTGTGCGACGCTCCGCGTCGCAGGAATCACGAAGTGTCAGGAATCACGACGTCGCAGGAATCACGATGGCTCAGGAATCACGCCGCGGGGCGTCGTGCAACTTAGGGGTGTGCAACGTATTTGGGTAAAAAAATCAACCGAATCGATCTGGAACCCAGGAAATTCGATTTGACCCTCCCAATCCCACGCATCGGAAACTTGCAAATTATTTCATAGGGATGTCGTAAACGCATGACTGGAATCTGGCGCGTGCGTAGATTAGTCTGTTAGAAGCTTATTTTCCCGCGTTTGTTCTCTCACTTCGAAGTGACACCGGTATGGCAAATTACGTATCGCTTGATGAAGCCGCAAAGATTCTTAGTCTCTCCCCAGACGAACTGGTCGAGATGCGATCCCGGGGAGAGATTTTCGGATATCGAGATGGTTCGTCTTGGAAGTTCAAATCCGAAGAGATTGAACGTGTGCAGTCGGAACTCAATGGCGATGCGCTTGATGAAGAAGCGGGTGGTTCGTCCATTCTGGTTTCAGAGAGGCAACCTGGACCGTCGGGTAGCAAGAGCGGCTCTACGATAGGGAAAGCCGGTTTGAGCGAAGTCGGCTTGGGCAGCGAACTTAAATTGAGCGACGATGACAGCCGCTTAGGGAGCGACGTTTCGCTTGTGCCTGACCCAAAGAGCGGCAGCGGAGTACGATTGGTCAATCGAAAAGCGGGATCTTCCAGCAGCCTGGACCTGGACTTGGGAAAAGGGGCGGATGTGGCTGGTGTTTCGGATCTGAAACTACAAGAGGAGGGTGGTTCGGGAAGCGAAGTCGAAATCGGTAGCGATTTGAAATTGATGGCAGAGGGATCGCCAGGTGAAAGCGGTCTTGACTTGATGAGCAAAGATTCAAATGTGCTCGGCTCCGGATCGCTTTCAGATTCTGGAAGCGGTAGCATTGGGATCGGTGGAGGCCTTGAGCTTGCAAGCGATGACGAAGACGACTTGGTACTTGGCTCAGATTCTGGCGTAGGCTTAGGTTCCGAAAGTGGAATTAATTTGATGAGCCCTTCCGATAGTGGATTGTCTTTGGAAGACGAACCACTTGACTTAGCGGGTACCGGAATTTCCGGATTGGATCTTGGTGCGGAAGTGGCTGGCGGTTCCGGTGCAGGATCCGCAAGCGGCGTGAGTGGACTTGGCAGCGGCGCTCTGATCGATTTCCAGCAAGGCGAGGAGTTTCAGTTAACACCGTCCAGTGGCGGTATCGAAGTCGACGATGACAGCGGCTCTCAAGTGATCGAACTTGAAGACTCAAGTGAATTTGGAGCGATCCCTGCAGGCGCGGGTGGGTTTGATGCAATCCAAGAAGGCGGCTTCGATGATGGTGGCGGTTTTGGAGATGAAGCCGCATTGGCTGGTGGAGCCATGGTGGCGGGTGCGGGCGTGCGCGGTATCCCTGAGACACCGTATGGAACGGGAGATGTATTGCTTCTGTTGGGCATTCTGCTCTTGATGGGATTCGGCGGTTTGTTGCTCTCGGACCTCATGCGAAACATGTGGGCTTGGGACGGACAAAACGACTACACCTCTGGACTTACCAGCATGCTCGTCAAGGCCATCGGCGGGAAATAAGCTACCGGCTGTTCGATAAAAAATACTCGAAGAATGCATAGGCCTGTGCATTCGAATCCGCGTTCGGCGAATGCTCTGGGCGATTCGTCATCGCGACGCGTTCTGAGAACCCAAGTAGCGCATTGACCGCGATAGTGTGGTTCAGCGGAACCCAACGTCTCGGCGGATCCTCTTCTCCACCCGAGACGAGGAAAGGTCGTGGTGCCATCAAAGCATGTAATTCGTGCAAGTCATGTCCCTCGGTTCTCAATCGTGGATACGCTCCACGCGCTGGATTGGATTGTGTCACCAAGCCTCGCTCTCGCCACGGTTTCGGATGATAACCCAGATACCATGGCTCCCAATAATTGATATTGGATCGTGTATCATCAAACACGATACCGGGATCGGACCAGACAGCACACGCATACTTATCGAACAAGCAGGACGCAAACATCGCCCATTTGCCACCGAACGAATGACCCACAATCCCGATACGCTTCGAATCGACCTCCGGGCGAGACGCGAGGACGTACCATGCGTTGGCTGCCGCGTAGGCCAGCATCGATAACGGCTCCACCTTGGCATCTTCCAAGCTCGGAGAATAAATTGAGTATGTCTTTGCTGCGGTCGCATCGGCGGTTCCAATCGATAACGTCACAAAGCCCCGTCGAGCTAACTGAAGAGCGAAATCCCGGTCTGCACCCTTCAATCCAATCGCCGTTTCTGGCTCATAGTAAACGGAAACAACGGCAGGGCGCGGGCCTTCGCCATCAGGAACCAACAAGTATCCAGTTGTAAACTCATTGGGTGTCCAAAGAAAGCGAATCTTGAACTGCTGGAAGTTTTCCCGGCGGGTTGTTTCGAGTATCTCGACCTTGGGTTCTGTAATAAGTGCCGGCCAAGCTCCCATGCGAGTGTGCCAGTACTTGGTTATCTCCGCCCGACGTTCGGCCCATTGTTCGGAGTTCTGCACCACTCGCCCGTCGTCAAACTTAAGCGGCGATCGATACTCCCCCATGACGCCCTTCCACTCATCGGGCGGCATAAAGTAAGGCTCAATCCGCTTTCGAGCAGCGTCTTGGATGGAGTTCGTCCCTGCATTCGTCACGGGTTTGGCTTCGACACGAACACATAAATGAGCAACTGCCTTGACGCCGAAAGCATCCGTGCGATGTACCTGAACGACGTACTCTCCAGGCGTTTGGTATTGGTGAGTCGTGACTGCGTAGCCATCGGGTGCCAACTGGACTTCGTTCCCGTCGGATTGAACGTCCACCGTCGGGCTCCCATCACCAAAATCCCAGGTCTCATTGCCATGCTTGTTCCCAAAGCTTCGCACCTTAAATGTCACCTTATCCCCTGGCTGGATTCCAGTCGTTGGGAAGTAGTTTGCATGGATCGAAGGTGTGACTCGCGTTGGATGGGTTGGGTCGCAAACATACACGTCTGCAAAATCATAGGACACATTTCCTATGTCGTCCGTCACTCGCAAGATTTCGCTGTATTTCCCCGGCTTGTCATAGGTGCGAACGACCATTGCGTCTGAAGCAATCGAGCCATCTCCGAACTGCCATTCGAACCTGAGCTTTCCCTTGGATTGACTCCATGATTTTGAGCCATCGAGAAGAGCGAACTCTCCCGCCCATAGTAGATGATGAGGACGAGCGACTGCGATGAGCGATGGCTGATATTGCTTCAAGTACGCTTCCCAAAGATAGGCGTAGCCCTCTTCGGTACCCCACTTACCGGACGGTTGGCGACACTTGATTTCGAAGTGCAAATGCGACCAGCCTCCGCTGCCCCCCTCCTTGCCCAACAAGCCAAGGCGATCTCCCATTTTCATGACACGGCCAAGGACAACATTTTTGTCGAACTCTTTCAAGTGGCTGTAGCGATAGTACCACCCCCTTGCATCCATTAAGTAAAGCACATCATATCGAGGTGCAACGGGCGAATCCTCTTTGTGTCCTTCCAAAACTTCATTGGCAACGGAAACAACCAGTCCTTCGGTTGCGGCAACAACCTCCACCATTCCTTCTGAGCCGCCGATATCGAGGCCACTGTGATAATAAATGGGTCGCTTACCCGGCTTTTCACCCCCATCGACAAAGACCGGTTCGTTGGCCATGTGCGTATTCGAAGCAAACCACTTTTGCTTGACAGGATAGATGAACGTTCCTGGGTTGATCAGCGGGGAGCCGGACGGCCACAATCGAATTCTTGCATCTTTGTCTAAGCCCCAAAAACCAGCATCGCCATTTTCGTTGTTGCCTTTGGTGATCGAGCAATCGACTTGAGTCGAACCAACCAACGCGGGCAATTGATAGTTGGCAGAAATGAGTTCCTGTTTCAAGCCATTGATCTCGACCGTCACGGTGGCGGTTCGTACGGCAAAGCAAACTGGATCGCGAGCCTCTTTTAGGTCCAAGAGTTTTACCGTTGACTTGGTTCCGTCGCACAGAGTGACTTCAGACGACTCGCCGACATTTAAATCAACCGTGCGAACGAGTGGTGTGAGTGCGTTGGCGGGAGAAGAGGGCTGCCCGAATGCATTCGTTGCATGGCAACCAAGAACACCCATCGCGAGTGTCAACGCAGAGCGAAATGAGCACATCCAACGAAATGACAAAATACACCTCCGATTGTTAAGTGGGGATGACAACTTACATAACAAATGTCACAAGTCGTCGAATTTTACCGTGTCTGCCGGACGGTCGCCGCGAAATCGAGCAAGTCCAGTTCGGACATAATCGATGATGAGAAAAATACCGCCGACACAGCTTCCACCCAAATAACCAAATAAGACCCCCTGAATCGATGTGCCAAAAAATAAGGCTATGCGGAGGATAGGGTGGAGTGATTTATTGAAACCTGCCCCGGAAAAAAGGAAGATTGCCGCGAGATAAATTGCGCCCGCTACCATGGACGCAGCACGCGGCGACTCGCCTTTGAGCAAAATAGCTTGCGAAATACCGATAAATGAAAAAAATCCACCGATAGCCAAAAACGACCAGAAATCCACCCGAAGCAGGTTCAGCAACGCAAAAAGGCAGGCATAAAAAACGGTGATCACCAGCAAGGTAGCTAAGTCCACTTTGCGAGGTACCGAGTAGATTGTCTTGGGCGAATCAAGCATTAGCAGCCATCGTGGAAAACAGCATTGGGTTGTTGAGCGTCGCGACTCCGCGGCAATTCTAACATGTTCGACCACCAAGGTAGAACAATTGTTGACGCGTTCGCCTACGTCCAAACTGCATAGAGCAACAACACCATCATCGCAGTCCCGCAGATTGTTTTCAGTAGGGTCCCAAGCAATTTACCCCAGAGTGCACCCCAGCCGATTCGGATACTTACGTCCCATTCTTTGCCCGCCCAGCGTTCTCCCGCTACGGCACCCCCGAACGCTCCCAATCCGCCAAACACGACCGCCGCAATGAGGCTACCAACGATGGGTACAGGGACCCCAACGAACATTCCTGCAATGGCCCCTACAATCGAACCGACTACAGCTAGGACCGTTCCCTGCCGCGATCCGCCAAGCTGATTAACACCCGCTGCGCCAGCTACGAATTCGACAACTTCACCTGCTATTGCCATCGTCAATAGCGTCAGCATTGTCGGGAGCTGAATGCCGACATGCATTGAATCGGGCGAGAAATACGCCAGCATACCTGCCACCAAAACCAATCCCCAGTTTCCAGGTAGGCCGAGCAACGTTCCCACCCACAAAAGGGGAGCAATGAGAGTTACTAAGCTAGCAATAAAGGTATTCAAAAATGGACTTTCATCGATTTTGGCTGCGACTTTTGGTCGAGATCGCGAAGCTGGCAGTCTTTGGAATTGTGAAGATCTTTGGCGGATATTGGCGAGAGTCCGCAAAATTGGTTATGCTGTTTACGGCGGATAACCTTCAGTGTTTTGGATTTCGATCGATCACCCAGCCGGAGGAGTCAGGATGAGCGAGAGCTCCGCGTTAGATTGTAGCGTATTGGTACTTAATCGCTTCTATATGGCCGTACGTGTCGTCGACGTTCGTCGAGCCATGACTCTTCTATATCGCGGTTGTGCCGAAGTCATCGTTATCGAGGAGGACAGGTATGCCAATTATGATTTCGAAAATTGGTGTGAGTTGTCGGAGCTGCAAGCCTTAGAAAAGCAGCGAGGCGAGGATTACGTGCGCACACCGACTCGCGAGCTTCAGGTGCCCCGCATTGTGCGATTGGTATTGTACGACCGCATCCCAAAGTCAACGGTGCGGTTCAATCGAAAGACGCTTTTCGCACGAGACGGATACCGCTGTCAGTATTGTGCACAAACGCGTCCGATGAGTCAGTTGAGTTTGGACCACGTCGTCCCGCGTTCGCAAGGTGGAAAAACGACTTGGGAGAATGTGGTTTGCTCGTGTACCAACTGCAACAGCAAGAAGGGGGGGCGGACTCCGCTTCAAGCGTCCATGAAACTGCTGACAACCCCGATACGCCCCCATGCCAATCCTGGGATTGCTGTGACCTTAAAGGACCCGCGCTACGAATCCTGGAAAACGTTTTTGACGAGTGCGGCGAGCTGACGATTAGGACACAGCCGACAAAAGTCAAAGTAGTAGGCACATCCCATGTGCCGTCCACCGAGAATCCTTGCAAGAGCATGACTGCGAACGGCACGGCGGAGCGTGCCTGCACCTTTTGGCGGCTGTGTCGATTAGCCTTTGCTCGCGATTTTGGCCCAGGTATCTTTGAGCGTCACAATTCGGTTAAAGATCGGTACGCCTGGCATCGAATCTTTGATGTCAGCGCAAAAATATCCGTTGCGTTCGAACTGCACTCGGGCACCGGCCGCTTGTTTTGCAAGCTCAAGTTCAACTCTGGCTCGCACGACTCGAACACTATTCGGATTGATATTATCCAGGAACGTTTTCCCCTCTGGTGCTTCGTCTGGGGTCTCGCTGATAAACAATCGATCGTAAAGTCGAACTTCGACTTCGGATGATTGGCTCGCGGAAACCCAATGGATGGTCCCTTTCACTTTGCGTTCGATGGCAGTTGGCGAACCGCTCTTGGTGGTGGGGTCGTAGGTGCAATTCAATTGAACGATGTTGCCCGCAGCGTCCTTAACAACTTCGTCACAACGAATGATGTAGCCGTAACGCAACCGGACTTCGCCGCTGGGCTTAAGCCGAAAGAATTTGGAAGGAGGCGTTTCCATGAAATCATCGCGTTCAATATACAGCTCGCGAGTAAAAGGGATCTGCCTAGAGCCTCCGTTTGGATCTTCAGGATTGTTGACCGCTTCCATCCATTCGGTCTGGTCGGTGGGGTAATTCGTGAGAACCACTTTGATCGGATCGAGAACTGCCATAAATCGAGGTGCGACCGCGTTGAGGTGTTCTCGTATGCTGCTTTCTAGAATAATGACATCGATCGTGCTGCTAAATCGAGCCACTCCAATCTTGTCGCAAAACAATCGCAAGCTTTCGGGTGTGTATCCTCGCCGACGCAAGCCACTGATGGTAGGCATGCGCGGGTCGTCCCAGCCGCTCACGTGTTTTTCATTGACCAATTGAAGCAGTTTGCGTTTGCTCATCACCGTGTAGGACAAGTTCATTCGTGCGAACTCCATTTGTCTCGGGTGATAGATGCGTAGGGTTCGACAGAACCAATCGTACAGAGGGCGATGGTTTTCGAATTCAAGCGTGCAGATCGAATGCGTGATGCCTTCGATGGAATCGCTTTGTCCATGTGCCCAGTCGTACATTGGATAGATGCACCAAGTATCGCCCGTGCGATGATGATGAGCATGCATGATGCGATACAAGACGGGATCCCGAAGGTTCAAGTTGGCTGCGCCCATATCGATTTTCGCGCGAAGCGTTCTCTCCCCGTCCACGAACTCGCCATTCTTCATGCGTTCGAACAGATCCATATTCTCTTCGACCGAGCGATCTCGAAACGGGCTGTTGCGTCCAGGTTCCGTCAACGTACCACGATAGTCTCGCATCTGATCTGCATTCAAGTCGCAAACGAAGGCGTGTCCTTCGCGGATGAGTTGTAATGCCCATTCGTAGAGTTTGCCGAAGTAATCGGAGGCAAAGTATAGATCATCCCATTGGAAGCCCAGCCACTGGACGTCCGTCTTGATGGAATTGACATACTCCTCATTCTCTTTCGTAGGATTCGTATCGTCGAACCTCAAATTGCATTTTCCGTTATAGGTTTTGGCCAATCCAAAATTAAGACAAATACTCTTGGCGTGCCCAATATGAAGATAGCCGTTGGGTTCTGGCGGAAAACGGGTAACCACGTGCCTTCCGGCGAGTTCGGGTTTGGTGGCAAAATCCTTTTCCACTTCCACCTCGATGAAGTTTTTGTGGGAACTTGGATCGTGAGATTCGTTTGTGTCGTTCACGTTGTCATCTTCCTTGTTTCAAATGCGTTGGAGGCCATTCGGCAAGCGACCGACGGGCCCAGGCGAAACATTATCGCGAAAATTCGGAAAAGCCAATAGGAACGATCGATTGTGGGTAAGTAAATGCCAACACTGGAAACATGAGTGAGTCACTATTTCAGTCAAACTTGGCTACAATAGGCCGTTCCCGTTCTTGGTACCATCTAGTCACATCGCAATTGTTTTTCTCATTCCTTCAAAATCACTTGATCCTATGTCAATAACCTCGTTTCACCCATTTGCATTCTCCGCTTGTTTCTGCATTGGATTGCTTTTTGTTCCTTTCAACGCATCGGTCGCGGCGGAAGACCAAAGCGGCCAGTGGTTTCAGTGGCGAGGTCCAAATCGCGATGGCATTTCCCAAGAAAAAGGCTTGATGAAATCATGGCCTGAAGCGGGGCCACCCGTTTCTTTCCGTGTGAAAGGGCTCGGCAAAGGGATGTCGAGTGTTGCGATCGCGGATGGTCGACTCCTTACAATGGGCAATTTCGACGGCAAGACTCAACTCATTTGCCGCAGTCAAGCCAATGGCGAAGCGATTTGGAACACGCCATTTACACCGGCCAAACAAGATCCGAATTGCAGTCCAACGATCGATCTGGCGAGCGGATTGGTTTTCGCGCTTTCGAATGACGGAATCCTTGTTTGCTGCAAACTTGCTACCGGAGAAAAAGTTTGGCAGAAGAGTTTTGCCGACGATTTCGGTGGCAAGATGGAATCGGGTTGGGGCTACAGTGAGTCTCCACTCGTGGATGGCACCAAGTTATTGTGCACGCCGGGTGCGCAACATGCGATGGTAGTGGCCTTGAACAAAATGACGGGTGAGCCGATTTGGAAAGGCAAAGCTCCTGAGGGCAAATTGCGAGGCAACGACGGGGCGGGTTACTCGTCCGTCATCCACTCCGACGCGGCCGGAGTGAAGCAGTACATTCAACTGGTTGGGCATGGCGTCGTGAGTTATGCCGCCGACTCAGGGGAGTTGCTTTGGAACTACGATCGGATCGCCAATACGACCGCCAACATTCCAACGCCAATTGCCAAGAACAACTTTGTGTTTTGCTCATCGGGTTACGGAGATGGCGGAACTGCGCTATTGGAAATAACAAAGAAAGGAAACAAGCTCGAAGCAACCGAGATCTACTACAAGAGTAGCCAAGAATTGCAAAATCATCACGGTGGCATGATCATGATTGGAGATTTCGTTTATATGGGGCAAGGGCACAACAATGGTTTCCCGGCTTGTATTGAATGGAAGACGGGCAAAAACCTTTGGGACAAATCCAGAGGTGCGGGCACGGGGTCAGCCGCAATCGTTGCTGCCGATGGCAATCTCTATTTCCGTTACCAAGACAGCACCATGGCGTTGATCGATACCGCGACAAACAAGTATAAACTAGTTAGTCAATTCAAATTGCCGACTCACAATGGCGAAAGCTGGCCTCACCCTGTGATCGCAGGTGGCAAACTGTTTGTACGCGATCAAGACGAATTAGTTTGCTTTGACATTCGATCCGAGTAATTCCATAGTGGACGCGATTAACAAGAAACTTCGTCAGGCAGAAAAGCACCTGTCGGCAGCTTGTCCAAAACTGGGTGCATGGTACCTGTGGCGAATGGCGGATTCACGCAAATGACAACAGAACAAGTCAATAACCGGATGACGAAAGAGCTTCGCGGCGTTTTCGCGGTCGTAGCCACCATGTGGTTAGTGCATTTGGTTGACTGGATACTCGTCCCTATTGATTTCAACGCATATGGTTTGGTCCCAAGGACCATGAACGGGTTGCTCGGCATTATTACCATGCCATTTTTGCACGGTGGATGGGCGCATCTGATTGGCAACACGATACCCCTGTGCATCTTGTTGTTCATTTTAATCAATACACGAAGCGACTACTGGGAAGTGGTCGCGAGCATTGTCGTGTTTGGCGGACTGTTTCTGTGGTGCTTTGGGAGATCTGCCGTACATGTCGGTGCCAGCGGGCTCGTGTACGGATTGGTGGCCTTTCTGATTGCCAGCGGATTTGCCGAGCGCAAGTTTGTACCGATCTTGATTTCGCTGGTGGTCGGATTCTTGTATGGGACAACGCTGCTATCGGGAATATTGCCAATGGTTGGCTCGTATGTTTCCTGGGACGGGCCCTTGTTCGGTGCCACCGCAGGCGTGTTGACCGCGTATGCGGTCGCCGGCAGGACGAATACCCCTGGCATGGAGCCAGGGGCGCTGAGTTTGTAGCGGAACAGTGCAGTCTAGCGAGGCTCCGCCTCGCCGAAATGCATCCTTCGTTTGTGAACTCGGGAGGCAGGAGCCTCCACACCAATGCGTTCCCAGGCAGAGCCTGGGAACGAGTAGACTCCTGTTCGACGTTCCTTCCAATCAGTGGCACTAGGAGTCGGAGACAGGTTCTTCGATATCATCGCCCGCTTCTGCGACACCTTCGGGGCCCGCATATCCGCCGGCTGCGATGATCGCGTCTCGGATCTCGTTGGCGACGTCTTTGTTCTCGACCAAGTAGTTTCTGGCCTTTTCTTTGCCTTGGCCGATGTAGGTTTCGCCATACTTGAACCAAGCACCGCTACGGTTGATGATCTTGTGGGCGGTCCCTAAGTCCAACAGGTCTCCTTCGAAGCTGATGCCGCAGGTATGCATCATGTCAAATTCAGCCACTCGAAACGGAGGGGCAACTTTGTTCTTGACGATCTTGGTCTTGACGCGTTGGCCGACGATCGCTTCTCCATCTTTGAGTTGCCCAATACGGCGCACATCGATTCGGCAGGAAGCGTAGAACTTCAATGCGCGACCGCCAGGCGTCGTTTCCGGCGAGCCATAGGACATGCCACCGATCTTATCGCGTATTTGGTTGATGAATATGACTGCCGTCTTGCTCTTAGCAATGGCGCCGGTCAGTTTGCGCATCGATTGACTCATGAGTCGAGCTTGTAAACCGATGTGCGTATCGCCGATCTCCCCTTCCAGTTCTTGACGCGGTACCAAGGCAGCGACCGAGTCGATCACGATCACATCGACGGCATTGCTCTTGACCAACATTTCGGTGATCTGCAGAGCCTCCTCACCGCTGCTTGGCTGGCTGACCAAAAGCGAGTGCAATTCAATGCCGAGTTTCTTGCCCCAACTCGGATCAAAAGCATGTTCGGCGTCGATGATCGCGGCGATGCCACCCTCTTTCTGGGCTTGAGCGCAGATGTGCAAAGCGATGGTCGTTTTGCCGCTCGATTCCGGTCCAAAAATCTCGATGATACGTCCGCGCGGAATACCCACTCCGCCGAGAGCCATATCCAGGGAGAGCGAGCCGGTTTTGATCCCTTCGATCTTAAGCTGAGCTTCGCCACCCAGTGGCATAATGGAGCCTTCGCCAAATTGCTTTTCAATTTGTTGTAAGGTTGTCTTAAGACTGGGCTCACGTTTGAGAATGCTCTCAAGTCCGGTGATACGTTCGGCTGGCGGTGCGCCTTTGTCCGATTTCTTCTTGCTTGAGCCCTTGCTGTTTGTCGTTGCGGCCATTCCTGAAATTCCCTTTTGCTGAATAAAAGCGATACTGAGAGATGTGAGATTTGGTGTGCGATTGCTTGCAGATGAGCGCCTCTCAAACAAGCTCCTCTGCCACCACCCTTGAGATCAATCTCATTTAACTGTAGGCATTCCAAATGCAGTTAGGATGCTAACGCATTCCAACCCAGTTCACAACAAGACATCCAAGTCGACAAAAGAGTTTTCGCCATCTTTGGGACACGTCTGGTCACGCCACCCAAAATTGGATGACAATTGCAATGCGGACGGTATACTTTTGATGTGGTCCGCGCTTCGTCACCGTCTCAAGAAAAAGTTGCACAAATGCCGTTTGTACCGCGTTTCATGATTCATGCGTCTTTCCCAATGGCTTCCTTGTTCCTTGGTGTATTCGGACATTTCGCCCCTGCGGAGGACGCTCCTGATAAGCGAGCAGCGTCTATCGCTGCGGAAGCCCGATTATTGGAAGACATCAAGTACTTGGCTTCTGACGAGCTACAAGGACGCGATGCCGAAACGCCCGGTCTGAAAATGGGCGCCGATTTCATCGCAAATCGCTGGCTGGCACTTGGCCTAAAGACCGATTTGTTCGACGGTAAGCCTTTTCAAGACTTTTCGCTGGGTGCAGGTACTCCGAAAATCACCGAGCCTGCACGAAACACGTTGTCCATCACCAAACCTAGTGGAGATAAAATTGCCCTCGGTCTTGGCACACAGTTTCAGCCGCTGTCGATCGGGTCGAATAGTCCATTTGACGGAGGTTTGGTTTTTGCTGGCTATGGAATCACTGCGGACGAAGAGAATCTCAAGTACGATGACTTTGCTGGCTTAGATGTCAAGGGCAAGGTTGTAATTGTCGTTCGCAAAGAACCACAACAAAACGATCCGAAAAGCCCCTTCGATGGAACGGATCCTAGCCAATTCGCGTTGTACACTGCCAAACAGCTCAACGCCGCCAAACATGGTGTTGCCGCCATGATCATCATCAACGATTCGGTAACGGAAAAAGCCACCCCCAATCTGCTGTTGCCTGTTGCTGGGGCTGGTAGTGCGCTCACCAAAGATCAAGTTCCAACCATTTTCTTGCAACGCAGTACAGTCGAAGGCTGGCTGTCAGAGGCGGGACTTTCTCTCGCCGATATTGAAACCAAAATTGACCAGGACCTTAAGCCTCGTTCCACCGAGCTACCCAAGTGGACGGCGAGCGGCGAAGTCGAAATCGAGATCCAACGGACTCCCTCCATGAATGTTGTCGGTTTGTTGCCAGGTTCGGGGAAACTGGCGAACGAGTATGTCGTGATTGGAGCGCACTTCGATCACGTTGGAATGGGAGGTTTTGGCTCGCTTGCTCCTGGAACCGTTGCGGTTCATAACGGTGCAGATGACAACGCATCCGGCACGGTCGCGCTCATGGAAACGGCCAAGCGACTTGTCGATTTGGCCAAAGCAGAGGGCCCGAACCAAGATCGACGCAGTTTGGTATTTATTGCTTTCTCAGGCGAGGAGCGAGGCCTGCTGGGCAGCGACTACTACGTCAAACATCCTCGATTCGAGTTGGAAAACACGGTGGCCATGTTGAACCTCGACATGGTAGGCAGGTTGACCAACAATGACTTGACTATTTATGGAACGGGGACCGCCACCGAGTTTGACGCCATGATTACTCAAGCCAACGATTCGCTAGCATTCGCTATCCAGCGAAGCCCAGAAGGGATGGGGCCAAGCGACCATCAGAGCTTTTTTCAAAAGAATATCCCAGTTCTGCATTTCTTCACTGGGCTGCACGACGATTACCATCGCCCAAGTGACGATTTTGACAAAATCAACCTAAGCGGAATTGATCGCATCACCGAAATGGTCGCTGGCCTAGCGAATCGATTGGCCGTTGAACCGGCCAAACCAACGTTTGTGAAAGTCAAGGGTGTTGCCAATCCAAATGCTGCCAGATCGAGCGGGCCCAAACGCATACGGTTAGGCGTGCGTCTCAAAGTGGATTCCGAAGGAGTCATTGTCGATCGGGTTATGCCCAGCGGTATTGCTAAGAAAGCTGGTATCGAACCAGGAGACACGGTGCTCAAGATCAACGACGACGCAACGACAAGCCGTGCCGAACTCGATCGAATTCTTCAGAAATACAAAAATGGGGACAACGTCGTGATCTTGGTTCAGCGCGGCGACGAAAAAATAGAACTGAAAGCACAACTTACGGATTAGAAACGCAATATCGCTATTTACTCCGAATTCACGAATTGTCAGAATCGCGAACGAACTCGGGTGGCGACCTACCCAAATCGGTAACACTCGCTTGGCGAACGACGGATTGTTTGCCATGAGCCGTTGAAAAACGAATCGACTGCCACGAATCACTTAGCAAGGAGTGCAGACAAGTGCATTTTCGAATTACTTTTGCGACCATCGCCCTTCTAGGCATGTGCGCCGCCCCATCCGCCTTCGGTCAAGGAACTCAAGCTTCGGCCCAAGCCGTTGCACCTGCTGGCCCTAAGAATGGTCCGTCGAGTATCGCGCTCGTCGACGTCGGATACATCCTCAAGCAACATCCTACCATGAACGCCAACATGGAAGCGATCAAGGCTGAGATGACCCAAGCTCAGGAAGATATCGAGACACGAAGAAAAGCGCTTCTCGCTGAAACCGAAATGGTCGGCAAGAACTATAACCCAGACAGTCCTGAGTTCAAACAAAAGCAAGAAACGCTCATCAGCCAAGAGAGCAAGCTGCGAGTTGATTTCATGGGCAAAGAAAAAGAGTTTGCCGAGAAGCAAGCCGGTGTGATCTTCAGCTCGTATCAGTCCATTAATCAAGCCATCTCCGTCGTCGCCAAACACTACCAATACGACCTGGTGCTGCGATACAGCCGCGAACAAAACGAAATGGATCCGAAGAAACCGCAAACAGTGAACTTCGGTATCCAACGAGACGTTTTGTTTCTGAACCCGCAGGTGGACGTGACCGAGTTGGTCTTAAATGTACTCAAATCGAATGTTGGTGCATCTGCACCAGCTGCGACTCCGACCCAACAGCCCCTTCGCAGTGCAAATGGGCCGGGCAATACTCCACTTCAGCGCAAATAAGCGGTTGTAGTGCTGTTGGAAAAGGCGATTACGTAGTAAGCAAACCGCGTCCTTGCGCGGTGAACGCTCACTTCCAGCGAAGTGAGCGTTGGGTTCCACACGAACCAAAAACTTAACCCAATTCACGGACACGAAACGGATTTCGGCGTCACGCATGCAACAGATTCGATTCCAGCAAACCATTGAACACGTGGCGCACGTGAGCGGTCGCGGCTACTGGTCCGGCAGGCCGATCACGCTCACGTTTTTACCTGCGGCAGCCAACGCTGGAATTGTCTTCCGACGTATCGACCTACCGGGTCGTCCCGAGATTCGTGGCATTGCAGCCAATCGACGCGAAACCAATTTGCGCACGACGCTGAAAGTCGATGCAGGGCATGTTGAAATGGTCGAACACGTCATGGCCGCACTCTACGGAATGGACATAGACAACTGCATTGTTGAATGCGATGCTCCCGAGATGCCAGGCATGGACGGGAGCGCCCTTGCGATATCGGTAGCCTTGGATCGAGCTGGCATGCGTCGGCAATCCGCTCCCTCGAACGACATAATGCTCACCTCGCCTTTGCGCGTTGGCGACGATCAGCAATGGGTCATGGCCTTTCCATCGTCGGACCCAGGCTTAACACTCCAATACCAACTTGATTACGGACCAAACAGTCCGATTCCAGCCTCGACGTGTACCTATCAACTCGAACGCGATTCCTTTGCAACGAGTATTGCTCCTGCACGAACGTTCCTAACCGAATCCGAAGCTCGTGGACTACAGTTGCAGGGCGTTGCTTCCCATGTAACCTTTCGCGATCTGCTAGTCTTCGACGCAGACGGTCCCATCGATAACTCGCTTCGCTACGACGATGAGTGCTCACGTCACAAACTGCTCGATCTCATTGGCGATCTAGCGATGTGCGGACTTCGAGTTCAAGGCAAAATCGTTGCGAGTCGAAGCGGGCATATCCTCAATGGACGGATGGCCGAGGCGATTCGCAATCTTAAAGACTCTCAAACGCCCAATCGCAACCAAGTTGCGGCATGACGGCACAAAACATGATTCACGATATCCATTTGACACGTTGGGGAACCTTTTAATGCCAACCATAATCGCCCATACTGCGGTGGTCGATCCCCGAGCTGAACTCGATGAAGACGTTCGCATTGGCCATCATTGCGTGATCGGTGCCAACGTAAAAGTCGGTCGTGGCACTCGTCTAGAAAACAGCGTCACCTTGACAGGCCATACGCTGATTGGACGAGACAATCGGTTCTTTCCTGGATGCGTGATCGGCGGTGAGCCTCAAGATCTGTC
>JAIPFP010000142.1 GCA_021736575.1 Pirellula sp.
GGTAGGCTTTGGCTTGGTCGTACTGGCGTTACGGCCAGCACTTGAGCCCCCAGCCAAAAAATACTCGTTCCCTTGATTCGTTTCGTGAACGACTGCGATCCCGACTGGTCGGTCCGCTTCGCCAGCAGTCCCACTCGTTTGCGGCCGCCAAAGAATCCCCAACGCAACGAATATGATTGTATGTAGGATGCAACTGGTCAACCAGGCGCGGTGATCGGACCAGGTTTTTTGTTGAGGCAGGAAAATGCTGCGATCTCGACGACCTAAAAAATTAGATTCAGGAACGCCAGTCGATTTTTCGCTCGAAATCTTTTTCACGGCACGAATTCAACAAAGTTTTTTGAATGGAAAATAAACCCAAATCTCCGTCGAGCCCCGTTTTCAGTCGCTTTTGTACCGGTTCTAACAAAAATACGCCCTAAATGGAACTTTGACGCCCTACTCGTATCTTACTAGCGGAAGGTTTTGTTGACACGTACAGTGTCGTAATTAGGATTGAATCGAGGAGTTCGAAACCCGTTTCGATCGCTGCATTCGAGACTGTAGGCTAGCAAGGATCATTTTTGCCATCCGATGTCGTCAAATATATGCTTCGCTCCTGGATTTAGCACCTTTTCTTTTACTGCTGGGTAAGTCATGACTAAGGAACGTCAGTTCGGCGCACAATCTCGACGAAAAAAGGTACTTCGTAGAGATCAAATTTCGAAACGTCGAATGTTTCTGGAGAGTCTGGAAGACCGTCGCTTGATGACGGTAGAGCCTGATGGGAACGGATGGTACTATCCTCCGATAGGCAAATTCACGGCGGACAACACGGTCAGCATCGGGCCGGCGGAATATGCTCGGCGGTCCGCGTTGCAGTACGGCACCGGAACCCCTGGTAATACACGCTCGGGTGGTGAAAACGGGTCACCCTTCAATACATCCGAAGTAGAGCCAAATAATGTTCCTCGGCAGGCCCAACTGATCCCGCTCGGGACTCTCTCTAGCAATTTTTCCGTCGCGAATATTTCCGGGCAATTGTCAAGTGTTGCTTTGACCAATATCGTTGATGAAGATTACTTCGCAGTTGATCTGCGTGCTGGCGACATTCTGGAGGCGTCGCTAACAGGCAACAGAAATAATATTTTCGACGTATCCCTGACCGATTCCGCTGGGGCTGAGATTATCGGTAGCACATCGAATACGTCGACCTCATTCCCGCTCTCGTCGCCGCTTTATAACATACCTGGCAATACGACCTTCGCCCAAATCATCCCTGCCACTGGTAGGTACTTTATTCGCGTTGCGGATGGATTTGGTGCCTACGCTCTGAAGTTACGAGCGTTTAGAAACTCGATTGAGAGCGAGCCGGTTGGGACCAAGCAGATTATATTCCTAGACTTTAATGGGCAGACTATTAATGCAGGTATTTTTGGTGTGCCAATCTCCGCGCGTTTACCTTCGATGATCGATACGGTTGAGCAATTCGGATTCCTTCGGAGCGACGAAAATGCCCTAATCGATGGGATCATCGCCGGAATCAAGGAAAACTATCAAGAGACGTTGGCTATCACGGGCACCAATGGTTACTTCTCAGCAGATGGCCGACCTGGTAGTTTCGATATTGAATTCCAAAACAGTCGCGATAATCCAGATCCATGGGCGGATAAAAATGTTTCTCGCGTCATTATCGGTGGCGGCTTTAATGAGTTTCCGCTTCCAGTACGCGGTATAGCCCAGAGCATTGACGTAGGAAACTACAATCGTACGGAAACGGCAATCGTGCTGCCCGAGGCCTACTTTCTGCCGGGTGACGATGTTCGCACCATTCCGCGAACTGCAACGAAGTCCACGTTAGACGTGTTTGTTAAAGCAATTTCGGCAACCATCAGCCACGAGATGGGGCACTATCTGGGTGCTTTCCATCAAGAGAATAGCAACAGCACTTTGTCGTTAATGGATTCGGGTGGGCTTCCACTTGCCTTGACCAGAGTTGGGGTCGGAGTCGATGGCGTTTTTGGAACCGTTGACGATATTGATATTGATTTTGTTAAAGATCGATATGCGATAATCGAAGGCTTTACCGGCAGAACCGATCATGCGATCAATATGGCGTATGATTTGGCAACTGGCATGGTTGGATCAACGATTACGGGCATCGTGTATAACGATCGCAATCGAAATGCACGTCAGGATACTGGTGATGAAGGGCTAGCGAACTGGACCGTTTTCGCAGACATAAACGGTAACAACATTCAAGATGCGGGTGACACGTCCACATTAACCCTCGCCAACGGAGCCTATGCGCTTGCGGTGCCTGCGGGAACGTTTAACATTCGCGCAGTCCCGAAAACCAATTGGGTAGTCACAGCCCCATCGACGGGAGTCGCGCGAGTTTCCGGTGGCGGAACAGCCAATTTTGGTTTCAATGTGCCCTCAGATTTAGCAACCGGTTTTAAATGGCTAGACATCAATGGGGATGGAATTCGCGATACAAGCGAACCTGGCCTAGCTGGAGTCTATATTTACCTCGATCTCGACGGCGATCAACGTCCCGACTTGGGTGAGCCTGCCAGCATTACCAAGGCCGACGGTTCGTACTCATTAACTCCGCCATCGCGAGGTACGTATTCGATCCGCGAAGTCGTTGAATCCGGCTTCATTCAGACTTATCCTGCGTCTGGCCAACACGTCGTGACTTTTGATGGAACAAATCCGCTCCGTGGATATGACTTCGGCAACAATGAGTCATCCGATTGGGGTGATGCTCCTGCTCAATATGCAACAACGCGATCTGCGAATGGTGCATCACACGGTTTGACAGCAGGACTTCGTCTCGGTGTCAATATTGATTCCGAGCAGAATGGCCAACCGTCGGCCACCGCAACCGGAGATGATATTACGGGCATCATCGGTAGCAATGGCCAAGTCATCGACGATGAAGACGGTGTTGTCATTCTCGCGCCGATTGTACGAGGGGACAACGCAAACATTATTCAGGTCAGTGTGACCAACACAACCGGAACACCCAGTTACCTCCAGGGCTGGATCGATTTCAACGGCAATGGTACTTGGGGTGACGTTGCGAACGAGCAGATCGCAAAGAACGTATTGGTTTCCAATGGTTTAAACAACGTTACCTTTTCGACACCTTTGGGAGCAGTGAATCAAACCTTTGCTCGGTTCCGGTTGTCTCAAGATCAAAACCTGACCCCGACAGGCAAAGCCAAAACAGGCGAAGTGGAAGACTATGCATTTAGCATCGTCGATGGCCCTCGAACTCTATTGCAGCCGGATTCGTTTACCGTTGCACGCAATAGCCAACTGAACCCAATGGATGTCCTCGCAAACGACTTCGTATTGCCAAACGATCCTTGGACGATTACCAGTGTAAGTCTCGGATTAAATGGTGGTCGTGTTGTCATCGATGCGGATGGCAAAGCAGTAAAGTACACGCCGGCTCTCAGCTTTGTAGGACGCGACGAATTCACGTATACGACGACGAGTCAATCGGGGCGAAAAGAAACCACCAAAGTCACAGTGACTGTCGCGCTTCAGTTTGTCGACCCAGTAGCGGTTGACGACTCTTTTGATGTCCCAACCAATTCGATCGGATTCCCGTTGAGTGTGCTGGCCAATGACATTGAAGGTCGTGGCGGTGCACTCATTGTTTCTAGTGTCACTGACCCAGACAAAGGTGGATCGGTGACGATTGGGTCTGGCGGACAGAGTATTCGATACACACCAGCCCGCGGATTCGGCGGGACCGAGCAATTCAGCTATACGGCAACGGATGCAACCGGTAAGTCAACTTCAGCTAAGATTACAGTTCACACTGTTCAAGGTGCACGAGCCGATGATGAAGTTGAATTTAGCTTCCAGTTTCTGAACAGTGCAAACCAGCCAATTACCGAAGTACGCCAAGGCGAGACATTTAAGGTTGTTGTTGTTGTCGACGACTTACGCCCTGAAAAAGCCGCAGGCGAAATTCCTCCACGAAACGTAACGGATCCAGGCGTTTACTCTGCCTACCTCGATGTGCTCTACTCGTCAGGTTTAGTCACACCCAATGCACCACGAACTGGTAGTTCTCTGGATTTTGCGGCAACATTCGTAGCACCCTATCAAACCGGTATCAATGGAACTGCTAAAACTCCTGGTATTATCGATGAGTTGGGCGCATTCGTCGGCTCTGTAACCTCGTTCAATAAACCAAACCCAATTCCTGTTGTCGTCTTGGAGTTTACTGCCTCTTCTGCTGGTATTGCAGAGTTTGTAGGAGATCCAGCAGACCGACTTCCGAGTTCGGAAGTGACTTTCTACAACACTCCAACCACGCGTGTTCCTAACGAACAGATTCGATTCGGACGTGCAACCTTGGAAATCGTTCCAAGTGGCGTCGATTTCCCATTCGCCGTCGACGACACTCGTTTCAACATCGCTGCTGGAAACGCCTTCAACATTGACGTTTTGACCAACGATGTTAGGGGTACCCAACCTCCTGTCCGAATCACTTCGGTTACGCAGCCCGCGAACGGCCAGGCAACGATTAATCGAAATAGCCCAGGCGATGACACAATCAGTTATGTGTCCAATTCGAACTTTGTCGGATTAGAGCAGTTCAAGTACACCATCACGGACAACCGCGGATTCATTTCGACTGCAACGGTTACCCTGCACGTCGGAGCGGACACCGCAGATGATCTTATTCGGCTGCGACTTGATGCGACCGATCTTTCAGGTGTTCCAATCGATCAGGTCATCGTTGGTCAACAGTTTCAACTGCGTGGATACGTCCAGGACTTACGCACTGCGGCAATCAAGCCAGGGGTGTTTGCTGCGTTCCAAGATATTCTCTACGACAAGGGGTTGGTATCGGTCAACGCCAGCACTGACCCAGCCGGTCTAGGGTTCCAAGTCGTTTTCGATCCCGCTTACAGCAATGGCAAGTCGGGTGATATTCGAATCCCTGGTCTCGTGAATGAAATCGGTTCGGTACAAACCAGTGACGGCCCAACTGGCTCGGGTGAAAAACTGCAATTCACCATCACCTTAACAGCACGCAATACGGGAACAGCCAATTTCCTTGGTGATCCTGCTGACATCAAGCCGTTTCATGATAGCTTGGTGTTCGAACCCACCACTCCACTAACACCAAATCAAATCCGGTACTTGTCAGACTCAATCCGAATCGTGGCGGCTGCGGGTGGATCGGGATCTAGCGGAGGCGAAGGGAATACAAACGCTACCAACGCATACGACGTGAACAATGACGGATACGTGTCCCCGATCGACGTCTTGATTCTCGTTAACTCGATGAATACGGGTTCCAGCGGATTTTTGAGTTCCCCAGCAACCGGCGGCGGCAGTGGAGAAAGCGGCTCAGGAAGATATTTCTTGGACGTGAATCGGGATAACTATTTGTCGCCGTTGGACGCCCTAGCAGTCATCAATTATTTGAACAATAGCAATAATTTGGCTGGCGGGGAAGGCGAAGGAGCTCCGGCTATCACCTCAAATTCAACTCCACTCAAGACGGAATTGGTCGACGTGCCATTTACCAAGAAGCGAGCCATCACTCCATTCGACAGTTCGATTTACGGGCCAATGCCATCCTCGCATGATTTCGACAAAGCATTGGCATGGAACGATGATCTGTCAGCTCACTCCGAGACCGATGATGAATTGGATTTCTTGGATGGTCTCGCTGTAGACGTGTTTCGCAATTCGTAAGGAAGCGTGACTCGCCGAGAGGATACTTATAGAGGTCGACCGACAGGTCGGCCTCTTTTTTTATCTTCCATTCTAGAACCCAAAATCCTTTAGCCATTTCCACTTCTCCTCGTCGCTCAACTCGCGTTGCTTGATATCCGGATCCGGATTGCATGCGTCCTCGTGATCCGCCTCCTGTTGTCTTCGTTGGCGGTCGAACTGTTCGTCGAGCCATGCGTCGCAATCCAGCACTTTTGCCCCCCGAGCAATAGCTTTTCTGTGGATCGCATGATCCGACGAGACCACCGTTAGACGTTTTGGGGTCGGATGCTTTCGAATCTCCATTTGGATCAATTCGTCGGCCGAAGCCCAATCACGAGCAAAAACAATCCGGATGCCCTGATGCAAGTATTTGTCAGGCAAACCGGGTGGCGCTTCCTTGGCGTCGAACACGATCATCGTGCCAACTCGCTCTGAGTCGTCGATCAGCTCGGTCAGCAGCTCCATTAGGCGACCTCGGGCTGCTCGCAGCGCATTCTTGCCCTGTAAGCCTCTTTCGATGACGATGCTTTGAAACAACAAATTGTAGCCGTCGATGAGCAACCGCATCTCGAATGATTACTCGTTAAGCCGAAGGCGACTTCGTCGATAACCGTACGCAAAATAAACCATGAGTCCAATTGCGCACCAGACGCCAAACCTGAGCCAATTCAAATGCCCTATCCCTGCGATCAAATAGAGATTTGTGATGACACCCAATACCGGAATCAAGGACCAACGTCGAACCCATGTCATTGCCGCGAGCCATACAAAGACAGCGTAGAAAACAAAGTAAGGAATCTTTTCCGCAGACCAATCTCGTGTCAGGTCATGATTCAAAGGCATAGAACGCATGAAATAGCTGTAAATTGCCAGCAGCGAGACCACGATGAACTTGCCATTAAAATACGGTACGCGAAAACCAGGTGCTTCGCTTCCATGCTCTCGATCGGTGTCGCTCAAGGCTAGAATCCCACCGGAAACCAAAACAAACGCAAACAGAGTACCGAGTGCCGATAAGTCTGTGACCAATTGTGAGTTTAGAAAAACGATTGGCAACGCCACGGCGAAACCAGTTACGACGGTCGAAAAAGAAGGAGTCTTGAACTTGGGATGAATCCTTGCAAATCGTTGAGGCAATAAGCCGTCGCGAGCCATGCTCATAAAGATCCGAGGTTGCCCAAGTTGGAAGACGAGAAATACACTGGCCATCGCCACGACAGCACTCAATGAAATGATCCCGGACAGCCAATTCAAGTTGTGTTTCGTGAAAACAACAGCCAACGGGTCGTCTACTCTCAATTCCGCGTAACTTACCATACCCGTCAAAACGAACGCAAGAATGATGTATAGGACCGTGCAAATCGCCAAAGTCAGCATCGTAGCACGGGGTAGGTCTCTCTTCGGGTTCTTGCATTCCTCCGCCGTCGTCGAAATGGCATCGAATCCGATGTACGTAAAAAAGACAGCCGCGATTCCTTGCAGCACTCCCGTTGCACCATTCGGGGCAAAAGGAACCCAATTCTCGGGTGTAACATAAAAAGAACCGATCACAATGACCCCGATCACGACAGACAGTTTCAGAAACACCATGGCGTTGCTGACCATCTTGGATTCATGGATTCCGATGTAGACCAGCGCGGTGATGATGAGATTGAGCGCAAGCGCGGGCAAGTCGAAGATTATCCGTAATGTGCCGATAACAGGAGCGCTATTCCATATTTCAATGAGCTTGGTATCTGTCGCTTTGAGTTCGCCCGTTTTGCCGACTGCCTCAGAGCAAGAATAGTAATCGTTTTGAAGCCAATCGGGCAATGGGAAACCCATTCCGTTGAGAATATTGGAAAAATAGTCGGACCAGGAAAACGCAACGACGCTGTTCCCGATCCCATACTCCATCAATAGATTCCAACCGATGAGCCAGGCAATCAACTCTCCAAACACGACGTAAGAGTAGGTATAAGCACTACCGCTAACAGGTATCCGTGAGGCAAATTCGGAGTAACACAAGGCCGAAAACAAACATGCGATCGCCGTTAGCAAAAACAAAATCGCAACCGCCGGTCCGCCATCGGCCGCAGCCCTTCCCAGTGTTGAGAAGATCCCCGCTCCAACGACTGCCGCAATTCCAAAGCATGTCAAGTCAAGGAGATTGAGGCTTTTGTGGAGTGATTGTCCATTTGATTCGCGCTCGTCCGATTCGTCATTTAGTCGCTTGATGCTCTTTTTTTGTAGAACACGATCCCAAATGGTTCCTCTATTCATAGGATAGTCCCCTTTTTCTCGTACGACCGTATGTCGCAGATTAGTTGCACGACGCTCCGCGTCGTAATTTATTAATTGGTCGCTGTCCAGCAATACTTATGTGGGATGGGTTACTAACCTGCCGTTTTCAGCTTAACAGGCTGGCAGACTATGCCACTAACGGATCGACCTATCCTTTGCGGAGCGTAGAGAGGATACGATCGCAAAGCCGGTAAAGATTATCAAGGCAAGCCACACCAATGCAAAGCCGATCGCCCTCCCGGTTGTCACTTTTTCCGCAAATAACAAGACTCCAAAGGCAAATTGCATCGAAGGTGCAATGTATTGGAGCATTCCCATCGCTACCATCGGAACATTTTTGGCCGCCGCCGCAAACAACACTAAAGGCAACGTCGTGATCGGGCCACCTAGCACAAGCAACATCCATGTCGTACCTGTTCGTGGTTCAAGTGACTGATTCGAGTAAGAAAAATACCCCAGAGCCAATAAGGAAAGGGGTGCCAAAATCGCTGTCTCCATCCCAAGACCTGCAACCGCCGGCATGGTCGTCTTTTTCTTGACCGCTGCGTATAGCGAAAACGACGTTGCAAGAGTCAACGCGATCCACGGAAACTCCCCAGTTTGCAAGGTCATTACTGCGACACCGGCTACCGCGATCGATACCGCTAGCCATTGGATCGCATGCAATCTTTCTTGAAACAAGAGTACACCGAGAACGACATTCAGCATCGGGTTGATAAAGTATCCAAGACTGCTTTCAACCACGTAACCATTCTGGACGGCCCAAATGAAAATAAGCCAATTCACGCTGATCAAAGAAGCAGCTATAAAGCACAGCATTAACCGTTTGGAGTCTTTGAGCACCGCTTGGATACTAGGCCATTGCTGGCTCAAACTGATACAAACGAGCAAAGTCAACAACGACCAGACGATGCGATGACAAATGATTTCAAACGAATTAACGCTTGGTAGTAGCTTCCAGTAAAGCGGAAAGATACCCCAGAGAATGTAAGCCAAAAAGGCTTGTAGATAATTCAATAGCCACTGCTTTCAATTGATGTGAATGCTTCCCAAGTTGCACGTTTTCGTGCAACTTCGAACTACCAAGCCTAAAGCTTGCTATGTGCCCGTAAGCCGTTGGGCGCTAGCCCCGGTTGTGTGCAATTTCGAACTTACAGCCCTAAAGCTTACCATCGAGGGCCAATTGGTGGAAAAAGTGAGGAACGGAATCTTGGTTCTTGAGCAGCCAATCAATGGTTGGCTCGTTATTCATAGCCTTGGCAATCGCCTTGGTCGTCGCTTCTCGATTGGTTTTGAAGAGCACTTCTGGATCATACTTTGCATCGACGATGGACGGGTCGAGCCAGACCGAAACGATAATCCCAAGATCGTTTGCTTTGGCTTTGGGGATATGACCGGCTCGAACCGCATCCAAGACACCGTGAGCGATTGCCGCTTGAACGGTACCCATCAGGATGTTGGTGTATTTCTCCGAGTTCACGGTGACTTTGCTAACCATGACCGTGGCAGGGCGGACTTGTACGTCGCAATTTAGGATTGCAAATATTTTTGAGTGCCCTTTGGCTTGATTGCCAATCATCTGCGCGATCGCATAACCGACCGGGCCATCTAGTTCACCGATGACAACTTCTGGCTCGGCGGCCGACCATGCTGGTTCTGCCTCAACGAGTGCTTCGCCTGTTCGCATTACGATTCGACCGGTACTCTTTTGTTTGGTTGTCGCTTTTTTTTTCTTTGCCATGACTCAACTCTGGTTGATGGTTCTTGTGGAGATCTCGCCAGCTGCCGTTCGCCTGGCAGCCAATGCGGCTAGAAACAACTCCAAGATATTAACCGCGAAATGTCTTGAACGAAATGCCTAAGGATCGCGTCAATGAGGAGCAAGCCACGAAAACGGAGGCCATGGAAGATTTCTCGCAACTGCGAAAACAATCACCGAAAACGCGATGAACCAGTAGATAACTGGCGGCGCACTCAAGTGTAAAAACGCCTTTTTTCGATCCATAATGCACTTTTGCCAAATCAAAACGGCAAGCAAAGTGGGTAAGAATAGCGTCGTTAAGCCGTTCATTTTGCATGCATCCACGATTCGACCGTGCACCAAATGGTGCGTCGCTCTTAATCCCCCACAACCCGGGCAATAAAGCCCGGTGTACTGAAAAAACAAACACTTGGGATAGATGGAATACTCGGCGGGCGGGAAAAAATACACCATTGCCGTCGCTACGCCCAATAAAGCGATCAGGGCTGTCCCCCCTAACGTTTTCGTCGTTATCACAGTCTTATTTTGGTACCGGCTATTTTTAAGAGAATGGAAAGGCGATCCATTGGATCCAAATTGCGACGCAAGAGAAGATTAGCGTACTTTCGGCACGTCGCGAAACCTTGCATGACATTCGCGGCAATTTGCGTCCACGCTTTGAATCGCTTTGCCGACTTTCAATCGATTCGATTCCGTCGCATCCAGCTCTTCTCGAATCAATCTCTCAAGGGTGCTGACGTGGATTTCTCCCTCTTTCAACAATTCAATAAACTCCGGTGGGTGCAGGGTTTGATCTTCGGAACGAACGATCTCAACGTAATGCTCAACCAACAGCAAAGCATCGCTCGAATGCGACTCATTTGTCGGCCAACCTTGCTTGTTTGCAAAGGTGAGTTTCGCAAAAATCGCGTCGATGGAGACCATTGCTTCCGTCAACGGTGGAATCGGAGCAACCTCAAGAAAGCCTACCGATGTGGAATCGAGTTCTACCAGATTCAGTTTTTGCATCTTCGATACACAATCGTAAAGACCTTGATAACCTACGTTCGTTCCAGCAAGTTTTAACACGGCCATCGCATCTGTCGGACTGATCATGCCAATTGCGACACAGCCGGTTGCCGCAGCCGTTGGGCTTCGATGTTTACCATGATGACAGTGAATGTAGATTGGCTTGGGCAAATCGCGAAACGCCTTTGCAATCTCAACGACTCGACTCATGGGGATCCCATCGTAACCATGCGGCAAGTGGACATAACGCATTCCGTACTCGCGAGCCAATGCGATATTGGGTTTCATTGCATCGACGCTGAGAATGGTTTTGATACCAAGCTCCTTGAGTTCAGAAAAACTCTCTGCACCGTCGGGGACTCCTCCTGAAATGATATCGCGATGCACTCGAACCACGTTGGACAAACTCTTGGTTTTCAAGAGTTGAGGCTTGTCGCCAGAATCTTCCGCGGAGATCGCAGCCATGCAGACACTTGTCAGCATCGCGATCAAGCATCCAAATCGCATGAATTGCAGGAGCATTTGGGTCATCACTGCCATCCATCCATTGTCTTCATGAGGCGATCGGCATTGACAAAAACCTCAGCGGACCAGCCAGCTTTCGTAGCCGCTCGGATATTGTCCTCGCGATCGTCGGTGAAAAAAATCTTGTGCGGCTCCACACCAGACACGCGTTGAGCTTCCTCGTAAATACGTGAATCGGGTTTCATGCTTTTGACTTCGTACGACAGAATGATAGGTGAAAACCATCCAACCACCTGGGGGTATTCCAACTCGCCAATCCAATTCCAATGAGCCTCGCAGGTGTTTGACAAAAGCCCCATGGGGATGCCCATCTCACGCACGCGTTGCAACACTGGCAAAATTTGTGGGTTAGGGACAAACATGTCTGCCGCCGCTTGTAGCATTTCCGACGTGTCGAGTTCCCGATCTATCGAGTCAGCGATTCGATTGACGAATTGCAATCCACTTATCATTCCGGTTTCGTACTCGATCTGCAAATTGCTATCCATCACGATCGAATGCATCTGCGAAGGCAAAACACCAGCAACCTTTGCCATCTTGCGCATGGCGAGGTTGTGATCGAAAAACAAGAGAACGTTGCCTAAATCGAAATAGACGAAATCTGGACGCATTTATGAAGTTTGAAGTTTGAAGTTTGAAGCAGGGATAGGTTGTTTTTATGGGGAGAGTTTGTCGGTCCAGCGCTGGATCTGGTGAGCTACTTGCTCAGGTCCACTCGAGCCATACGACTTGTAAGACCGCACGGCACCAGACACTCCCAGTGTAGTTCGGATTGAGCCGTCAAGGGTTTCGTCGATCGACTGGATTTCAACGTCCGTTAAATCGACCAAGGCAACCGATCTGGATTTTGCAATGGCAACCAACGCACCCACTTTATGGTGAGCGGTCCTTTGAGGCATCCCGCGCGCGATCAAGGTCTCCATCAATGCGGTCGCATCCAGGTAGCCCTGGTCCAATCGAGCCGAGATGATCTGAGGTTGCAACTCGGATTGCTCGACGATTGGGATGGCCAGTTCCAAGCAAGCGATCACAGTATCAAACGAATCAAAGAGCGGCGGCTTGTCCTCCTGCAAATCCCGATTGTATGCCAACGGTAACCCCTTGATGAGAACGAGCAACGTTTGCAAGTTTCCCACTACGCGGGCGGATTTCCCACGTGTCAGTTCAAGAGTGTCGGGATTTACTTTCTGTGGCATGATCGAACTGCCCGTGCAAAAAGCATGCGGCAGTTTGATAAACCCGAATTCGGTGGTGGACCAAAGTATCCACTCCTCAGCCCAACCGCTCAGGTGTTGTGAAATCATGGTCAATACAAACACCGATTCGACGGCGAAATCGCGATCGCTGCTGATGTCGATGCTGTTCGCCGCAACGTCCTCGAATTCAAGTAACTCGGCGGAATAGTGCCGATCGATGGGTAAGCTAGTGCCGGCCACGGCAGCCCCGCCCAACGGGCAAACATTGCATCGCCTTCGGCAATCCGCTAACCGTGTTCGATCGCGTTCCAGCTTTTCGACATACGCCAACCAATAGTGGGCTGCGAGAACAGGTTGAGCGCGTTGCATATGCGTATACGCCGGAACCACAACCCCTTCGTCCATTGTGCATCGTTTCAAAAAGGCTCGCTGCAAGTTTTTAAGCAAACCATCCACCGCATCCAGACTTTCTCGAACCCAAAGCCTCAGATCGGTCGAGATTTGGTCGTTCCTCGATCGGGCCGTATGCAGTTTGCGGCCTGTATCCCCCAATCGATCGATCAAGGTTTGTTCGATGTGCATGTGGATATCTTCCAATTCGATTCGAAAAGGCATTTCACCTCGGTCCAAAATCGACTCAATATCTCTTAGCTCCCGCTCAATGGATAAGAACTCGTCGGCACTCAAAAGCGATTGACGGCAAAGCATTTTGGCGTGTGCGATCGAGCCACGAATGTCTTGCTTGTACAGACGGTGATCGAAGGAAATGCTTTCGCTGAAGCGGGCTAAGCGATCGTCCATACTTGCCGAAAACACGCCGCTACGGGATGGAGATGCCAAAGTTATTTCCTAGTTCAGGTTAAAATTGCGTACGAGCTATGCTTTCGGGCGGAACCCCTGAATGGCGAGCTCCGCTTTCGTGCTATGATTGTCATGGATTTGCCAGGATTCTCAAGCCATGAATGAAAGTCCGTTCCGTTGTTGATGCCGGTTTTTCGACGCACCCCCATTTCGCTGCTCAATCTGATCAGTCAACCGACGCGAGCCATCGTGAGTACTTTGGGGGTTGCGTTTGCTTTGCTGTTGATCTTTATGCAGTTAGGGTTTCGCGGTGCGGTTGGAAATACCGCAACGATCGTATTCGGCAATCTGAGTGGCCAGTTAGTCATGCGCTCCCCCGATTACGTTCATCTTTACGAACCGCGAACCATCGAAAGAGCTTGGATGAACATGGTGGCAGCGCATCCGGATGTGGAACGCGTTGATCCCTTTTTTATCATGCTCCAGCGTTGGCAGAATCCTGTTCGGAACGAAAACTGCCTCCATGCTCCGCCAGACGGCTCGTTTCGGACAGTCGGCATGATGGGAATGCAACTGGATAGACCGGTGATCCAACTGGCTGAGCTTTCAGGAAAACTCGATGCTATCAAAGATCCAAATTCGATGCTGGTCGACCGCGCTACTCGAGCGGAATACGGTCCGGAAAACTGCACGAAATTTTCCGACGCTGATATTTCGAAGGTGACCGAACTCGGCGGCAAGTCGACTCGAATTGCCGGGCATTTTCAATTGGGAACGGGATTGGCAACCAATGGTGCCGTTCTGGTGAGCGACGTCGGATTTGGAATGCGAGCTGGAATTGACGTTCGTCAGCGGGTTTCTCTTGGGCTCGTTCAGCTCAAGCCAGGTCGCGATCCGAGCGCCGTGCGAGCATCACTAACCACTTGGATGAAAGAACGGGACACTCGTTCGGAAATGGCCGTCCGGATCTTGACTATGGAAGAGCAAAAAGTTTGGGAACGACGACGCTGGCTGAACGAGACACCTATCGGCATGATCTTTTCCATGGGTGTCGTACTTTCGTTCATCATTGGAGCGGCGATTGTATACATGGTATTGGCAACAGACGTTGCAAGTCGATTGCCCGAATACGCCACTCTAAAGGCAATGGGATACTCGCCGTTTTATCTGGCCCAAACCGTTCTACGGCAAGCGTGGTTGCTGGCCGCCTTCGGTTACCTGCCTTCCTTCGTCTTTTCGATTGTCTTGTATAAAATCACCGCGAGCCTTTCGGGCATACCTACGTTTATGACTTCGCAGCGTGCGTTTGGCGTATTCGGTCTTTCGTTTCTAATGTGCACAATCGCAGGACTGCTCGCGATCCGAAAACTTTGGAAAGCAGAACCAGCCTCTCTCTTTTGATCCAAACACCCAACATTCGATGAGAACTCCGCTTGCGTGGCTCAATACGACGAACAATTTTTCAAAGCTTTCCCTGGCTTCGTTGGGGATCGGCTTTGCTGTCGTGTTAATGTTCATGCAGATTGGGTTCTTGAACGGTCTTTTCGATAGCACGGTGCAGATCCTTCGGATGGTCAAGGCCGATTTGGTGATCATCAGCCCCGCGCGCTACACCGTCCCGAGCGAACAACGATTCGACTTCGGTTTGCTACAGCGAGCGCGTGGCCTAAGGTCGGTACGCGATGTCCAGCCACTCTACATCGATCGAGCGCTTGCGGAAGTACGTGTCATTGGGAATGTGTCACGATCCATTCGGGCCATTGGCGTTCCACTCGATTGCGGGGTGTTTTCCGATCCCACCATCAATGCGAAATGCCGATTGCTAGTCGATGCAAGAGACGCATTGGTTGACCGAAAAAGCAAGGCAAAGTACGGCTTTGAGAAACGCGATTTGGAGAAACTGCGAGCACAAGAAATCGAGCTCTCTGGACGGCAAGTTCGAATGCAGGAATGGGTCGAAATCGGAACGGACTTTGTTTACGATGGCTCACTCATTCTCTCGGACCGAGGTGTGGAGCGGTTCTTTCCCTTTCGAAACGGGCGAAGGCCACCTCTGGCAGCAGTCGATCTTGGCTTGGTGTTGCTTCAAGATGGGGCGAACAAGCGAGCGGTTCGGGATGAATTGCAAGCGTTGCTTGGGGACGCAATTCACGTCTATGATCGGGAAGCACTCATTCAACGTGAAATAGGATTCTGGGCAACGAATACGCCCATTGGAATCATTTTTTCGATTGGAACGGTCATGGGACTATTCGTCGGTGTGATTATTTGTTACCAAATTTTGTTCACCGACATTCACGACCATTTGGCTGAGTTTGCCACGCTAAAAGCCATGGGTTATGGCCCCTATTACTTTCTGAGATTCGTAATGCTCCAATCATTCTATTTGAGCGTTTTCGGGTTTCTACCGGGGTGGTTACTGAGTTGGCTTTTGTACGCTTGGCTTTCAGAATGGACCGGGCTGGTAATGATGCTGACGCCTCCTAGAGTGCTATCCGTTTTTTGTTTAACGTTTTTGATGTGCACCATCAGCGGTGCTTTGGCGGTAAGAAAACTCTGGGCAGCCGATCCAGCAACGCTGTTTAAGTAAGATGGCAATCGGTTATTTAATGGTAACCCGAAGCGTTAGCGAAGAATTGCAGTCAATGCCTCGCTTACGCGTCGGGTTACCATGGCCTGGCACGAGCGTCCCGCTCGTGAATTCATGGGC
>JAIPFP010000004.1 GCA_021736575.1 Pirellula sp.
CCACGAGACATTTGTCGTAAATGAAGACAAAGATGATTTCGATGAGGATGAGGATGAAGATGAGGATGATTTCGACGACGACGACGAGGAAGACGAAGACGACGATCTCGAAGAAGACGACGTAGAAGAAGTTGAGGTTGAGGAATTCGACGACGACGACGACGACGACGAAAAAGAGAAAGACAAAGACAAAGAAGAGGATGACGAGTGGGAAGAGGTTGAGGACGACGCCGAAGACGAAGACTCGGAGGAAGAGGACGAAGAAGACGAGGACTGGGACGATGATGACGACTGGGACGACGATGATGATGACGACGATGAGGACGAGGATGAGGATGAAGAAGAGGATTGGGATTGATTCCTCGTTGCTGGTTCAATCCGTTGTTGTGAATATGCTGTAAAGCCTCGCAGTATTGCGGATATCGCGGCTGTTTATTTTTCAACGACATTCACTTCGAAGGCACCAGACGCAGCATGCCAAACGCCACTTGCTTTTTGGTTGCGTATGCGTTGGTCTTAGTACTTGAGTTGGGGCGTTGGATCGGTCTTTCGCCTCGAGGAAAATCATGGCTGATGAAGTTGTTGATCGCAATGACTTCGGTGGGCTTACTGACCCACACGCTTTATTTGCTGGATCGGGTATTTCTTTCGGCGGCTGCAAACGCACCGTGGCGATTCGTCTCGTCATGGCACGACTGGGCAATCCTTTCCGCATGGGGGCTCGCAATCGCTTATGCAATCTTGTTGCTGCGACGCAGCGAGAGCTGGATCGGTTTGTTTGTCCTGCCGCTGCTGTTGACTCTCGTGGGCGTTTCGTTCGCGGTACCCAAAACCCAGCTTGGGGACGCTTCGTCTGCAACCCTTTGGAGGCTTGTGCATGGCGTCGCAATGACTCTCGGCACCATGCTCGTGACGCTGGGCTTCGCCATGGCGATCATGTACCTGATCCAAGAGTGGAGGCTGAAAAACAAACGCCCAAACAAAGGAGTCGTTCGGCTCCCCTCCCTGGAGTATCTGCAAACGTTTGGAAGTTTCTGTTTGTTGTTCAGTGCGGGGGCAATCGGCTTCGGCGTGGTTTCAGGCGTCATTATGAATCTCGTCCAAGATGGCCAAGTCAATTGGACCGATCGCGGAATCATATTTTCGGGTGGTCTTTTCCTATGGCTTGTTTTTGCCACCGCCGTTCAATGGCATCTTGCAAAGCGAGGTAAAGGACACTTCACCGCCTGGATGAACATTCTTTCCTTCGTAATCGTAGGGATCGCCATTGGATTGGTGGTCAGTACTCCACATGGCAATGAAGAATCCAAGACCGAATCGGTGAACCGCGCCCATCCGTCAGGCATCGTTGGGGGTGCTCTTTGAAATTTCGGATGCTTGGTTGCAGTCATCACTCGACGCCACTCGAAATAAGGGAGCTTCTTTCGTTTACCGACGAACAGTGCGCCGTCGCCCTTTCTAAGTTCCATGCACAATTTCCAGATTGCGAATGCGTCTTGCTAAACACCTGCAATCGTGTCGAGTTTTACGTTGGCGCTCAAGCGAATGTGGGCATTCCCACCATGGATGAATTGATTCAGTTCGTAACCGAATTTCATGGCCAGTCGGCGGCTCAATTTGATTCGTACTTCGTCAAACTGGAAGATGAGCGGGCGATCGAGCATTTGTTTTCAGTCGCCAGCAGCATCGATTCCATCGTCGTAGGCGAAACGCAAATCGCATCGCAGGTTCATCAAGCCTACAGTCGCGCTACGGCCGGCGGTTTTACGGGGCCAGCAATGCACACTGCATTTCAACATGCCAACCAAGTTGCAAAACGCGTCACGAACGAGACGGAAATACATCGCCGACGCATCAGCGTGCCAAGTGTCGCGGTAAGCGAGATCGCATCGGAGTTTTTTGAGCGATTCGACGACAAACAAATCGTTGTGATAGGCAGCGGCGAAATGGGCGTGGAAACGCTCCAGTACCTCAAAGGTGCTGGCGCAACCAAGATTACGATCATCAATCGATCATCCGAACGAGCTCAACAAGTCGCGGAAAAATACAATGTTTCGTCGGCCGAATGGGACCGACTCGATGCATTGCTCGTCGACGCGGATTTGGTTGTGAGCACCACTGGAGCAGCGCATCCCATTGTGACAGAGTCTCGCTTTCGACCCGTTGCTGCCGCCCGAAAGAAAGGGACTCTTCTGATTCTCGATTTGGCCGTACCTCGCGATTTTGAGGCCGCCATCGGGCGCTTGCCGGGTATCTATCTTTACTCCGTAGATGATCTGCAAACAGTCTGTGATCGAAACCGATCCTTTCGCGAGCAACAATTGCCAAAAGCCCATCGCATTATTCGAGAGGAAGTCGATCGGTTGCTCGGAGACATGAAACATCGCTCCTCCAGTGCCACGATTCGAGCCCTTCGAGAACAAGCCGATGAAATGAAGCAATCGGAATTGACTCGGCTGTTGAGCAAGCAAGCCATGCAACAATCCACCCCGGAAATGCAACAAGAGATAGCCCAGTCCTTCGAACGATTGATCAACAAGATGTTGCATTCTCCACTTCAATCGATCCGCGATGTCGCACAAAGTGATCAGCGAGAAACATTGGTTTCTGCTTTAAGAAAGCTCTTTCAATTGCGTTAGCCCGATCGATTAGGCTACAAGTCTTCGGTCCACAGGCACAAGGTGGTTTTGGTACCGTTTGCACGTTGGGACTCGCTCATGTTACACTCGTGTCTCCCGGTTGGACAATATCGATGTCCAACGATCATGTCCTACTTAGCAAAGCACCTACCAACCAGCGAAATGCTGAGGTGCCTATCATGCAGTTAACGAAATTGAGACGAGCAATCGCTCACGAAGCAGCTCGACTGCTGTATCTAAACGAAGAATCCGAATACTACCGAGCAAAGCAAAAAGCTTCCAAGCGTTTGTGCCAAGGGTGGGTCAAACCGGCTGATCTGCCAACCAATGCAGAAATTCGGGATGCAGTGCAATCTCTGGCTCGCACCCATGAAGGACCGAAACGACTGGACGCCTTGCTTGATATGCGGCTATCGGCACTTCGCGTTATGCGGTTGGTTTCCAAATTTCATCCGAAACTCATTGGCAGTGTGCTTACGGGCCATGTACGCCAAGGCTCGGACATCGATATCCATGTTTTTTCTGATAGCTTCGAATCTATTGCAAATTGCTTTGATCTAGAGTGTATTCCGTACGAAATTGAACGGAAAAAGGTTCGCAAGGATGGTATCGAAACGACGTACACACATATCCACGTCCGAGAAGTTTACCCCATCGAACTGACTGTCTACCGCGACGCGATGCGAAGCCACGTGTTTACGAGTTCGATCACATGCAAAGCAATCGAACGCGCCAGCATGCATCAGCTTGAGGAGTTGTTGCGATACGAATATCCCAATCTCAATGTGGAACATCAACTGAACGAGTTGAACGAAACGCCGGATCCCTTTCAAGTCTACTATGCTTTGCTGCTGCCGCTTGAGAATGTAAAGCAGCATCCCAAAACCCACCCAGAGGGTGACGCGTTGTATCACAGCCTGCAAGTCTACGATTTGGCCTGCGATGAAATGCCATATGACGAGGAGTTCTTGCTTGCCGCGTTGCTCCATGATGTGGGTAAGGGGATTGACTCAACGGCACATGTTGAATCTGCACTGGAGGCGCTTGATGGCATGATCTCAGAGCGTACGCATTGGCTGATTTTAAACCATATGGAAGCCCATCGAATTTACGATGGCACCCTTGGTTCGCGCGCGCACCGAAGATTGCGAGAAAACGAAAGCTATGGTGAGTTGATTTTGCTCTCGGAATGCGATCGAGCAGGTCGTGTTGCGGGAGTTGAGACCTCAACCCTCGAGGATGCAATCGACTATATTCGCTCTCTGGGAGACGAAGATTGGAGCAGGAATCGATGAGCCAATAATCGATGAGCCAATAATCGATGAGCCAATAATCGATGAGCCAATAATCGATGAGCCAATAATCGATGAGCCAATAATCGATGAGCCAATAACCGAGGAGACAATGGTGGAATTCGCCAAGAGATGTCAAAAAAAAAGGGCGACTTGCCCATGAAGGCAAATCACCCTTTTTTACGTAGACGGGAAGCAAAGTTTCCTAAGATTGCGTTGCCAAGCAGTCCTTGGTAACGAGAGTCATATCACTAGGCGTTATTTCTTGGAAACGAATTGCTTTAGTAGGGACTGGATGCACCGGTATCTGGATCGCCAACCATGTGGAAGTGATTATGGTCGATATAGATAACTTCAACCGCTTCTTTGTCCTCTAGGGTGTACGGAACGGGCCAGCCATTGATGGTCCGCTCTTCGAAGTAGACCGTGCACTTGTAGTGAGCGTGGTGCAGTTGAGCGAATCCGATCAACGGAACGAAGCGTGGATCGTCGATGTAATCCGCAATCTTCTCCTTGACGATACGAACGCGATTGCGTTGCCTTTCCCAGAGCAAAGGAACACCACCTCGTAGCGGTCTGGCCTTTTCCAGTGCATGAACGACTTCGTCATCGCTTGGCGGGTCGATCGCTGCCACTGGGCCACCGGCGGTTAGCGGTCCCATGATGGGAACACGTGCGTATCGTTCGTGAATATGAAATTGAACTTCTTCCGAGTCTTGGAAGTAAGGACTGATTGGAATCGGAACACCCCAAGGCCCCAGCCCCATGTTTGATAGACCGACACAGCCAGTCTGTGAACCAACCGTTGCTAATAAAAGTAAACTAAGAATTTGTCGGAAACGCTTGCAGGACATTGGTTTAACCCTTCTCGTGTCGGAGACGATAGACTCGTCGAACACAATGAGTTTCGGCGAACGTCGTGGTAAAACTTGCGGATTTTTCCGACTACAACGAAAATTCCTTACAAACGGATTGCAAGCAATTGACCGAGTGTAGCAGCTTCGATCAAAGTAAGCTTGTCAAACGGCACGCTCTCAAATAACTTCTAAGTGATAGCAATCGGTCCGAAGTTCCATCCCCCCACTAAGAACCCATTTGAAACCCATTATGGCCCACCTCTCGCACATGGTCTACTTCACTCTCAACGACGATTCCGAGGCGAAGGTGCTGGAGTTGGTGGATGCGTGCAAGCATTACCTGGACAACCACCCCGGACTTGTCCATTTTTCCGTGGGAACCCTGAACAAAGAGTTGGCTCGACCGGTCAACGATCGCGGCTACCAAGTCGCAATCAACGTGATATTCGATAGCCGTGAATCGCACGATCTTTATCAAGTTGCTCCACGCCATCTGCAATTCATCGCTGAGCAAAAATACAATTGGAAGCAAGCTCGCGTCTTCGATTCGGATTTAGTCTAAAAATGACGACCGTTTTAGACCGAATCGTTGCCAACAAACGAGAAGAGATCGCATACGCTAAAACACAGCGAGACCTAGGCTCGCTTGTTCAAGCAGCCTTGCAAGGTCCAGAAATTCGTAGCTTCATCAATGCCTTACGAGGCCACGACTACGTTCGGCTGATCGCGGAAGTGAAGCGCGCAAGTCCGTCGAAGGGGCTGATTCGTCCACAATTTGAACCCATTGACATTGCGTTGGCTTATCAAGCCGGCGGTGCCGCAGCTATTAGTGTTCTGACCGATGAACCGTTCTTTCAAGGTAGACTCGACTACCTGACTGCAATCCGCAATCGCGTTGATATCCCTGTCCTTCGCAAAGACTTCATTCTTGATCCGTACCAAGTTTACGAGGCAAGGGTTGCGGGTGCCGACGCAGTGCTGCTTATCGCGGAATGTTTGGAAGGTGACGAGCTGAACGAACTGTTTGAATTGATCGAGCAGCTTGGAATGACAGCATTGATTGAGCTCTATGATCCGATTCACTTAGAGCGAGTTTTGGCGACAGGTACCAAGCTGGTTGGTGTGAACAATCGCGACTTGCATACGTTCGCGGTTGACCTAGAGCATGTGATTCTTTTGCGCGAGCAGATTCCCGAAGACGTGGTGGTCGTGGCTGAGAGCGGGATATTCACGGCGACGGATGTTCACAAGATTCACTGTGCCAACATCCAAGCAATGCTTGTAGGGGAATCTTTAATGCGCCAACACGACATCAAACAAGCTGTGATCAGCCTACTGCAACCCTCTTTTGCTGAGTAGCTCGCGATCCGTCTTGACCCGGATTTCGCGAACTTCGTACACTACCCGACTTACGCAGCTATCTCGAGCCAGTAACGATCCGAAGCCACGATGGCCGACGACTGGTGAGAATTCATCGTGGGCGACCCAACATTAGCCCCGCATTTTCATGAGGAAAACCAATGCGTCTGTCAACTCAAACTCAGCGTCGGGCCAAGGTTCGAAACACACTATTGCTGGCCGCAATGAGTCCGCTTGCTTTTTCGCTCGTTTCGACACAAGCGATTGCCCAAGGGACGTTGCGTGGCAAAACCCAGAATACAAAAACGGTACCGGCAACTCCCGCCTCATCAAGTAAGACGTTGGCGGACAACCCGAACGCGGGTCCAGCCGTCGTTGCTACGGTCAATGGTACTCCGATTTCATTGAGTGAACTGGCCGTTCAATGCCGCAGTCGTTTTGGAACGGATGTGCTCGAGGATCTGGTCAACAAGACTCTGATTTTGCAAGCCTGCCAAGCCCAAAAAATCACAGTCACGCAAAAGGATATCGATGACGAGATCGGGAGAACGGCAAGCAAATTCAATCTCTCGACCACGATGTATCTGAAGTTGATCGAAGACGAACGCAACATTTCGCCGGAACAATACGCGTCCGATGTGATTTGGCCCATGATTGCACTTCGAGGGCTATCACGAGACAAGATCAACGTTACCCCTCAGGAAATTGATCAAGCCTTTCAGAGCGAATTCGGCCCCAAAGTACAAGTCCGGATGATCGCGAGTAAAGATCCCCAGAAGATCGCAAAACTACGTCAAGACGCCTTGGCCAATCCTGCTAGTTTTAAAACGTTGGCCAAGGATCACAGCGAAGACCAAGCCAGTGCAAGTGTCGAAGGTCTCCTGCCGCCCATCCGACGTTTTATTGGAGATGACGAACTGGAAGCAATCGCATTTGGACTTCAACCAGATCAAATTTCGAAGGTGTTCGCTGCCGGCGAGATTAACGTCGTGCTGCAGTGCGTGAAGCACTTGCCAGCCTCGAATCCGCCCGTTGCACAAATGCAAGAGATACAGAATCGAATCAAGGCAGAACTTGAAGACTACAAGTTGCGAGGAATGGCAGAAAGCGTTTATACCACTTTGCGACAATCGAGCGGCGTTATCGTGGTGCACGGCAACTCAGAACTCGAAGCCCAATATCCGGGTGTTGCGGCTATCGTCAACAAGCAGAGCATTCCTATGCAACGCTTTGATGAAGCTTGCGTGAAGCGGCATGGAGGGCAGATTCTCGAAGGGGAAATCAATCGCAAGTTGATTGAAGACGCGTTAAAGAAGTATGGCTTTCAAGTGTCACAAGAGGACATCAACGCCGAAATCAATCGAGCAGCGGACTACTTTGGATTTATCAACAAGGATGGTTCACCCAATATTCAGGAATGGATGAAGCATGTCATGGCCGAAGATGGCGTCTCGATGGAAGTCTATATCCATGACGCGATTTGGCCGACCGTTGCACTCAAGAAATTGATCGAAGGAAAAGTACAGGTCACGGACGAGGACCTCAAGAAGGGTTTCGATTCGAACTACGGGGCGCGAGCCGAAGTGTTGGCAGTCGTGCTCAGCAACCAACGCACCGCCCAAAGCGTTTGGGAAATGGCGAGAGGAAACAACTCCGAGGAGTATTTTGGCCAACTGGCAAATCAATACTCGGTGGAACCAAGTTCCAAGAGCAATTTCGGCAAAGTACCGCCGCTGCGTCGCTTCAGTGGCCAACCCAATCTTGAGAAGGCCGCGTTTGAACTCAAGCCAGGTGAGATCTCGGGAATCATTGAGGTCGGTGGGCAATACGTGATCCTAAAATGCCAAGGCCAAACGACGCCTGTCGTCACCGACTTCAATGCGGTTAAGGGGGAGTTGTACAAGGACATCATGGAAAAGAAACAGCGGATTGCAATGGACAGTTACTTGTCGAAGTTGCTCGGGGACGCGCAGATCGCAAATTTCCTTTCGCCAAAGAAGAGCCGAGCGGGCAAGGTAGAAACACAAGCTGCGATCGACGCCCTCAATCAGGAAACCAAGAAACGATAGACCTGTTCTTATGAACGACAACCTTTCAACGCCTTCGCGGAAAGGGGCTCGACGCCCCTTTCCCAAGTACCGTCAGACCGTTCTTGACATTGTTCGGCAGTCGCAAAAGATCCCAAGCTTTCCAATCGTTCGCCGCATGAATTTAGCGAGTGTTGCGAACGCTCGCAAAATGGGCTCGCCCAACATCGGTTGGACTGCCATCGTTGCGAAAGCGCATGGCATCGTTTGCCAAAAAATGCCTGAATTGCGAGAAGTTTTCGTCGCGGTTCCGAAAAAGCATTTGTATTGCCATCCTCATTCGGTTGCGTCGGTTTCCGTTCATCGGCACGACGACGAAGGCCACGCTCGACTCATCTGGGGTAGACTGGACAACCCGGAATCAACAACGCTCGTTCAGTTGCAAAGTCAGCTTGATTACTTCCGTACGGCCCCGATGAAGAGCGCCTATCGCGAGGGATTGATTTTGGAAGGGCGTTCGGAGATGGTTCGTAGAATCGCCTGGTGGTGGGTGATGCACTGCTCGGGCCGCAAGCGTGCGAAACACGTGGGAACGTTCAGTATTTCTAGTCTAGGAGCCCAGGGCTCACTCAACGCACATCATCCGCTCATCACAACCACCAGCCTTGCCATCGGCCCCATCGCTTCCAACGGGGAGTGCGACGTGGTCCTCATCTGCGACCATCGAACGCTGGATGGAATGCTCGCGGCGGAGGCATTGCAGTCCCTTGAAGGGGTGCTTTGCAATCAAGTGGCCGAAGAACTAAGTCCGCCAAGTTTTCGAGTCGATGCCGCCTGAGCGAATGTCTCTCTTGAAGGTAGCAGGCACTTTCCCAGTGCCGTCCGCCTGCGATTTGCGGACATTGGCGAACGGCTCACTGAGTGAGCCTGCAACTTGGTAGACAAAGTGAGTGCGATTGGGCAATCTGCAACGTGCAGGTTGTTCAATTTCCTGCGTTAAGCTTTAAAACTTGGCCAGGAAACCGCCCAACCGACCTTGCATTCTGAATTGAATTGGGCAGAATAGCAACATCTGGAGAGGTGGCTGAGTGGTCTAAAGCACCGGATTGCTAATTCGGCGTAGGGGGAAACCCTTACCGCAGGTTCAAATCCTGTCCTCTCCGTTTGAGAAACCCAACGATTTCTGGGGTTTCATCACTGTCATCAATGATTTCATTGGTGACTGCTGCGCCGTGCGGTTTTGAATTCTTATCCACGCGGTAGATTGCATTATCTCAACCCGAAGCAAGCGAGGGATTGCAGTCGGCTCCTCGCTTACGCGTCGGGTTACTATCGCGTGGCACGAGCGTCCCGATCGTGAATCCATGGGCGAGACGCCTATGCCATTTTCGAATACTCCGTCCACTATCCATTAAAGCAACAAGCCGTTACGTTTCGGGTTATGATTGGTAGTTTTCTTTCTGCCGCTCGCCACAAGACAAAATCAGCGGAAAAGCGACTCATGGCTACAACGCAAAAGGTATATGCGATGCTAGGCAACGAATCTCTTTGGGAGATTGCGGTTCGATGTCACGAGCTATTCCAGCAAGCCGAAATCCCTCATTCGATTTGTGGAGGAGTAGCGGTGTGTTTGCACGGGTACCAACGCAACACAACCGATGTCGACTTTATTATCAACGCCGAGGATTCCGCTCAAATCAAAGAGCTGCTGCTTGCTGCTGAATTCGAATGGGATGATGCTTTAAAAGAGTTTCGTAGCGCGAGTGGTATTGCCGTGCAATTCCTAATCTCTGGTTCCAAGGCAGGTAAAGATTCGGAGGCAACAATCCCGGAACCGACGGGTGACCTGAACATCGAAGAGCGAGAAGGGCTTTCCGTCGTGAAACTTTCGCGATTGATTGAGATGAAGATCGCGAGCGGCCTTGGCAGCGTGCGGCGGACGCACAAGGACTTTGCGGACGTAGTCGAGCTGATTGCAATACGCAATTTGGATAGCTCGTTCGCTCAATACTTGCATAAGTCGATTCGCCAGACGTTCAAGGAACTTGTACGCAACGCTCAGTCAAAAGATTGAGGTCCGTTCGCGAGCTTTCGTGCCGCGCTTTCGCTATAATCGATTCCGTCCTAGGGCGAGCGGCAGATTGCAGTGTCCCAACCCGAAGCGTAAGCGAGGGACAATTTCGCAAGTCCCTCACTTACGTATCGGGTTATGTTTGGTAGGTTACAGTCTGCCGCTCGCCTAGCAATGAGTTTTTGTCGGTTTCGTTGGTTCCACGATCTAACAGGCTGCGATTGATCATGATATTGAATGTCCGTGCTTTGGTAGCGAGTCTTTCTCTCTGCTTAATCCTGTTGGCCTCTCGAAGTTCGCTAAGTCTTGCTCAAGGAAATAAGCTTCCTTTGGTCAGCGACGTTGCAGCCCAGCCCGTTTCGGTTCACGCCAAGCAAATGATCGAGGCCCTCGATTTTACCGGTGCGCCGCTCCAGCCAGCAGAACGGCTCGCGCTCGAAGAAGCCTTGAAACTAGATGACAACGCGAAACTCGTCGCAGGCGTTCAAGCGGTGTTGGACAAACTCTGTCTGCTGTCGGTCAACATCAATCCGGAATCCAGAGTCAAAGTAGCTCCCGGACCTGCCAAACCAACTTTGGTCGAGCAGGGTTGGTCCCAGTTCCTTGTGAAAGTTCACAACGAGGCAGGCGTAACATCCGAGTTAAAGGTCTCTAGTCCCCAGGCCGGAGACGTCTATCGAAATCAATACCCCGAGCCAAAAAACAAGATCAGCCAAGCCGAGATTCGCGACCGCTGGTGCGAGGTCAAGATGTTCAACGGTCGGCCGTTGCGAGAATCCCTATCTGGTTTGGAACTCGAGTATCGTATCATCCAAATCTATAGTCGCGACAACGGCAAACGAGCCGCAAACATCTCCTTTGACGTGGGCCAAGGGACTCAAGATGTTGGTTTCCGTTCCGAGACCAGTATCGTCTTCAATGCGGCTGCGTCTGTGGATGTGGCATTTGATATTAGGGATGAGGATGGACAAACCGCGACAGCCGGATTGACCATCCGCGATAAGCTCTCCAACGTTTATCCCTCACAGTCCAAACGCCTTGCACCCGATTTCTTTTTCCACCCTCAGGTCTATCGTCAGAGCGGCGAAACGGTGTTGCTGCCAGCCGGTGAATACACTCTGGAATACTCGCGTGGTCCGGAATACCTAATCGGTCGGTCCACTTTTCAAGTCGGGGATAAACCCAGCACTGTCCGTATCGATTTGAAGCGTTGGGTTGACCCGGCTAAGTTGTCATGGTGGTCGGGCGATCATCACATTCATGCGGCCGGGTGCGCGCATTACACGAACCCCAGCGAAGGTGTGCATGCATCGGACATGCTCAGACAGATTCTCGGCGAGGACTTAAAGGTAGGCTGCAATCTAACCTGGGGCCCCTGTTTCGATTATCAGAAGCAGTTCTTTTCGGGCAAGGACGACGCCGTTTCCACCTACCCGTATTTGTTGCGCTATGATATCGAGGTCTCCGGTTTCGGCTCGCATCAATCGGGACACTTATGCCTTTTGCGTTTGAAAGACCAGATGTATCCGGGTGGCGAATCCAAGCACCATTGGCCAACCCTTGGCCTCAATACCCTTCGATGGGCCAAGAAGCAGGGGGCGGTTTGCGGTCCAGCACATAGCGGCAACGGACTCGATGTTCGCAACCAGGAACTTCCGAATTACGTCATCCCTCCCTACAACGGCATTGGTGCCAACGAGTTCATTGTGGACATCACCCATATGGTCGAAGGGCCAGATGGCAAGTTGACGCCAGCAGTTGACTTCATTTCGACGGTCGACACGAATTACTTCTCGGAGTTGAACATGTGGTATCACTCGCTCAACGTCGGTTATCGGGTTCGTGCGAGCGGCGAAACCGATTTCCCATGCATCACGGGCGAACGCGTGGGGCTGGGGCGATCGTATGTGAAACTCTTAGGCAAGCTCGACTATGACGCTTGGTGCGAGGGGATCCGGCAGGGCCGCAACTACGTGTCCGATGGCCGTAGTCACATCATGGAATTCCAAGTCAACGAGCTCGGTGTTGGCGAAAACGGCAGCGAACTTCGCCTCACGGACTCTGGTGCGTTAAAAGCGACTGCGAAGGTATCGGCCTTTCTACCTGAAACTCCAGGCAGTACCGCCGATCGCCGTGGGCTTGGATCTTGGAATCTCGAACGCTCACGCATTCCGAACACTCGCAATGTGAAAGTCGAATTGATCGTCAACGCCAAACCCGTTGCCTCCAAGGAGATTACGGCCGATGGAACAACGCAAGACCTGGTGTTCGACGACGTCAAGATCGATCGCAGCAGTTGGGTCGCTCTTCGTATCGCGTTCTCATCGCACACCAACCCGGTATTCGTCTTGGTCAAGGACCAACCGATTCGCGCTAGCCGACGCAGTGCACAGTGGTGCCTTGATGGCGTCGAACAGTGTTGGAAATCCAAGGAGCGAACTTACAAGGCGGACGAGATGGAGGATGCGCGTGCCGCCTATGATCATGCTCGGACTGCCTATCGTCAGTTGCTGACAGAATCGGACGTGGATTGACGATTGGCATGAATCCAATGCCCCTGGGTTTATCCTCGGGGATCGTTACCTTCACGCTAGGTCAGGATGTCCTTGATAACTTCCCCGCCTACATCGGTTAGGCGAAAGTCGCGACCGTTGAAACGATGAGTGAGTTGCGTATGGTCCAGCCCCAGCATGTGCAGTAGCGTGGCATGCAAATCATTGACGTGTACTTTGTTTTCGACCGCCTTGTATCCAAACGGATCGGTCGCCCCGTAATGGAATCCACCCTTGACACCTGCACCTGCCATCCAGATCGTAAAGCCGTTCGGATTGTGATCGCGTCCCTTTGCCCCTTGCGAATCCGAGGTGCGTCCAAACTCGCCGCCCCATATGACCAGTGTCGTATCGAGCAACCCGCGTGATTGGAGATCGGTGAGCAAGGCTGCAGCCGGTTGGTCGGTATGCATTGCACAAGATCGGTGGTTGGTCTGTAGATCACTGTGGCAATCCCAAGGTACGTCGTTCACGCTACCATCGCCGCCTACGCCTTTGCCGGCAAAAATCTGAACGAAGCGAACACCGCGTTCCACTAATCGCCGCGACAAAAGACACTGCCGAGCAAACGTCGCGCATTCGGGTTTGTCCATGCCATAAAGTTGATGAGTGGCTGCGGTTTCTAGCGAAAGATCAAGTGCTTCCGGTGCCGCCATCTGCATTCTGTATGCGAGTTCATACGAGTTGATTCGCGCCGCTAGGTCGGCTTGTGTGGGCCGATCGACGGCATGCTCCTGATTGAGCTGGCGAATCAAATCCAACTGCGATCGTTGTTGTCCATCACTGCGTTTGGTATCTCGCATGAGATTGTCGATCGTTTCTTTGCGACGCGCGTCGAGTGCCATTGCCTGATAGGTTTTCGGGAGAAATCCCGCGGACCAAATTTGGTCGTCGCCTCGTGGCCGAGTATCGTGAAGAACCACATAGGACGGTAGGTTTTGATTTTGAGATCCAAGACCGTACGTCATCCATGCGCCGAGGGCTGGCAGTCCAGGACGATTGGTACCACACATTAGTTCAATAGACGCCGGAGCATGATTGTTCTGTTTCAGGTACATCGAGTGCAGGAAGCACATCCGATCGACGTATTGAGAGAGGTAGGGAAACAGATCCGAGGCCCACGAGCCTGACTCGCCATGCTGGGCCCACTCGAATGGCGACTTGAGGCATTTGCCGCTCGTGGTAAAGAAGCCGGTTTTCGGATCGGCACCCGAGAGTTCTTGGCCATCGCGCTTTTGCAACTCGGGTTTGTAGTCCCAAGTATCCACCTGCGATGGACCACCCGTCATGAACAACCAGATGATCGATTTCACTTTGCCTGGAAAATGCGGTTCTTTGAGTGCCAACGGGTCGGACGAAGTGTTTGCTTCCGATTCCGAGTTCAGCATGCTGGCCAGAGCAAGTGAACCAAAGCCCAGTCCAGCTTCTTGAAAGAAGCGGCGACGAGCTGACAAGGTGATTTCGGCTGCAGAGCCATAATTAAACATCAGTATTTCCGTATCTATTTGGTTTCGAGTGTCCGAAGATCGGGATTGAGACCCCAGCTAGCGAACATCAAGGTCAATCGATGTACACAAATTCGTTCAAGCACAGTAAAACGTGGCAAAATTCGACCAATCCGTCTTTCGTCGATTTCGCAACCTCAGAACCATCAGCCGTCCGCTGTTGTTGAATGAACGCAAGCATTCGACTTCGCTCCGTAGCTGTGGGGGCTCGGCCCAAAGCGATTTCATAACCCTTATCAATGGAGGTTTCCAGCGGTGCGTCCGGAGCTGGCCTGATACGAGCAAACAACTTCTCCGCTTGCTGTCGTACGAACGGCGAATTCATCATTACCAGCGATTGCGTCGGGACAGTGGTGACACTTCTCGCACCGATGCTTTGCGTCGGTTCAGGTGCATCGAACATGGTCATCATCGGCAACAGTTCGCTTCGCTTGACTCGTAGGTAGACACTGCGACGGACGCTATTTTCCAAAACACTCGGTCCAAACATGGTTGTGTCGAGATTGCCACCGGCGGCAAGCAGCGCGTCACGGATCGATTCGCTTTCAAGTCGCTGAGGCTGGTAGTGCCAAAGGAATTTATTGGTTGGGTCGATCGCAAAATTCTCCGGAGTGATCTCATGCGACTGTTGGTAGGTATCCGTCAGCATGATCATGCGGTGAAGCGGCTTGAGCTTCCATTCGGCTCGCACCAACGTATTGGCCAGAAACTCAAGCAGTTCGGGATGCGTTGGAGGGTCGCCTTGAGCGCCGAAGTCGTTGGGCGTGCCGACGATCCCCTTGCCAAAATGATGTTGCCAAAGGCGATTGACAATAACACGAGCGACCAGCGTCCCTGCCCCACGCTCGACATCGGTCATCCAGTTTGCGAGTGCGGTTCGCGGATCGGAGGGTGTTGCAGCAATCGGTGTTGCAGCAATCGGTGTTGCAGTATCAGGTGCCAGAGCAGCAGATTCAGCCGCAGTCGTCTGGCTGCCAATGAGCGATTGTAACGCGGCCGGTTTCGAAGGCTCATTGCTTTGAGAAAGCACCTGTAAAAAGCCTGGCGCGGCCTTTCCTTGTTTGTTGTTGACTTCGCCACGTCTCAAAAAATAGACATCCTCTCCACCCGTAATGGTCGTGTAAACTTCGGATACCTTGGGTCGAGGAGTATTCGCGGAGTGATCACGCACTGCGTGGAAGTAGCGAGCATTCGCAGGATCGAACGGAGCAAACCAGCGAGCAAGCGGTTCTCGCAACGAATCAGGTATCGGGTCAGGGAGTTTTTGGCCATTGGCCGCCACGATTGCGCGGAGCTCAGCGACATGCTGCATCGACACATCACCAGCCCAAGTAGCCGGATTGGCTTCGACGCTGATCGACATCCGCAAACGCCCGATGCCAGCGTCGCGGAATTTCAACTCGATCAACAATTCTGTTCCGCTAGGAAATCCCGCAATCGGTGATTCGAATTCCAAGATCGCAGCGTTATCCTTTTTAGCCGTCGTCTTAACCACCCAGGCCGTTGAGGGTTTATCGTCGACCGCGTGGGCAATCGGTTGATCCTTGTCTTCACTGGCCGCAAAGACCGGCTTTAGTTTTACGACTTGAGGTGCTTCTTTCGACTGCTTGTCAATGGGATGGGCAGTGAGAGTGATTTCCCTCAATTGAAAACCGCCATCTCCCTCCAAGCCTGGACCTTTCTGGGGTAATGACTTGTCCGTGAATGCATCCAATCGAAGAGCATTCAAGTTTTTCTGATGCGTCTGAAATGTCAGCCGATAACTCTCTTGGCCCGCAACCTTGCGTTTTTTTCCTCGCTGCTGAATCACGGTTCCTGGGTTCACCATACCATCGTGAGCAATGATGCCGTTTGGTAGCTGTTTCAAGTACGACCGCTCAGCCTCCATCGCGACCGGTTCAAGCGATTGCCAACGCGCGGGTTCAGGTTGTTTGCTAAGCTCTTGTTTCTGCCAAGCTGCAAAATGCGATGGGAGTTCGTTGGTCGCAAACGTGTGAAGGGCAGCGACAAGCGGTTCGTGTTCAAGTCGATGTTGTTCTATCGCCCGTTCGGTTGCGGCTGGATCAATATCCAAGTTTCTAGCGCCATGAACTGTGCGAGCTAACGATGCGGCCAACGCGTAATAATCTTCGTGGGGAATCGGATCATACTTGTGCGAGTGACATCGCACGCAACCAAGCGTCAGACCCATCATTGAGCCACCGATCGTCATCATCATGTCATCCAATTGATCGTAGCGAATTCCTTCGACGGTCTTCGCGGTGATTTGTCCAGGATACGGACCAGCAACTAGAAAACCGGTCGCGGACGCTGCCTGGATGTCATCGGGCGCGAGCAGATCGCCCGCTAGTTGCAACCGCACGAATTCGTCATAAGGCATATCTTGATTGAGGGCTCGAATCACCCAGTCACGATAATGATAGGCACCGGGACGAAAGCCGTCGAACTCGTAACCACCACTCTCAGCAAAGCGAGCGGCGTCAAGCCAGTGTCGGGCCCAACGCTCACCGTAGGCGGAACTAGCCAACAATGTGTCGATTACTTTCTCGTACGCTTGGGGGGATGCGTCACCGACAAACGCAGCAACTTGTTCGGGTGTTGGCGGCAATCCGATCAAATCAAAATAGGCGCGACGAATCAGTTTCTCTTTGCTGGTTGCATGATTGGTTTTCAGTCCATGAGCGTGTTGAGCTTGCCACAGAAAACCATCGATAGGTTTTTCGGCGTTGGGCGAAGCAACCTCTCGCAAAGGCTGAAAGGCCCACCATGTCTTTCCTTCTTCGATATTAATCTGTCGTTTGGGCGCCAAGTTCGAGTCGCCCACGCGTGGATCGGGGGCTCCCATTTCGATCCACTTCGCGAAGTTCGCGATTACATCTTCGGGCAGTTTGCCGGCGGGCGGCATCTCGATGCCGTCGTACATCAGTGCCTTGATAAGCAGACTCTCGGCCGACTTGCCTTTGACTAAAACCGCGCCCGATTCACCGCCGGTTGAGATTGCATGGGCCGAGTCCAATAGCAACGCTCCTTGTAGCTTCTTGGAATCCCGGGCTCCCACCGAGTGGCAGCTGTAGCAATGTTCAACCAGAACTGGCCGAATTTTTTGCTCAAAGAACTCAAACTCCGAGCTATCCGCAGCCAAAGCGATTGCGGGAGATATTTTCGCTGAGAGCATCACGATTGCCGCGAGGCAAGCAATTGTTTTCATAGGCGGTTAGGCAGGTCTAGGCAGGGGTGCTTCGAGAATGAAGAAGGATGACGAATATAAGGCGAGCGGCAGACTGTGATCTACCACCCACGGTTCCAATTGGCAGAGCGACTGCTCCTGGCCGTCTTGATTTCGGTTCGGCAGGAGTCTCTCCCTCCCGGTTGAAATCCGTTCAGAAAGATCCAATATCTTATCATGAAATCGATGTAATAAGCACATCCGCATATGTTTTTCAACCCAATTAGCCGTTGGGCGCTAGCCCTGGTTTTCCCATTGCTCGACATTCGTCGAGAACCGGGGCTTGCATGCGCGTGCCGCCTAGGATCATGCTCGGACTGCCTATCGTCAGTTGCTGACAGAATCGGAAGTGGATTGACGATTGGCATGACCTCAGCGACCTTAGCGACTTGTGACTCTGAGATTCTTCTGAGTCTGGATATGGTTTTCGATTGGCTCCAAGTTAGAATCGAGAACCACCACGAATACTCTGCATATCCGTGCTATTCCGAATCCAAAACTTAATAGAAATCGATTTCAATGCTCTCTTGGTTCAACAACATTGATGCGCTACTTCGAGGTGATTTGAGGAAGGATGGTCAAGGTGCAGAGGGGCAAATTGACTTTCCGGTCGTTCGTGTTGTACTCTTTTCGATTTTCCTCGCCTCGATTTTCGGAGCTTCCATCGGTTCTTTTTCAGCGGTATCGGCGCGTGAAACGCGGGACGGTTGGATGCAATTGCTCGCTTCCACGGTCAAAACCCCGTTTCTTTTTTATTTGACTTTGTTCGTAACGTTTCCGTCGCTCTATGTATTCAACGCGTTGATGGGATCGCGACTGAACATGCTGGCAGCGTTGAGGCTATTGATCGCTTCGATCGCTGTGATGGTTGCTGTCCTCGCATCCGTAGGGCCTATCATTGTGTTCTTTGCGTTCAGTACGCCAGGCGGTCGAGCTGGGCATCGTTTTATTTTGCTGTTGGTTGTTGCGCTCTGCACCGTAGCAGGAATCTTGGGGCTTGGTTACTTATTGAAAATGCTGAAACGTTTTACGCTTTTTGGCGAGCACGCATCCGCAATCGATGCACCTCCGAACCGAGATGACAACAGCCAAGAAAAAATTGCAACGGAAATGGTTCCTCCCATAGGCCTCGGTCGACCAGCCCAATCGACCTCCTACACCATCTTTCGAGTTTGGGTCTTCGTGTTTGCCGTAGTCGGCGCGCAAATGAGTTGGGTGCTGCGACCCTTTATTGGTTCTCCTGACTTAGAATTTTCCTGGTTTCGCGAACGGTCCGGCAACTTTTTCCAAACCGTGTTCGTCATGCTGTTTAGATTGTTCAGCGGCGATTACTAGGCAAGTTTTTGGTTCGATCGAAGAAATGGGTCCGGAGTCGCAATGTCCATATCTTCATTTATCACTCGATTGCCTCATCGTGTTTTCTGGTTGGCAGACGAGGTTTTGAGAGGTCGCGTTGAAACGCTAGCCGCGAAACGTCCGGTCCTTCTCAACATTGCAATCCTTTGCTTGATGGTAGTCTGCGGTCTTGGTTATGGTGCGGTCATGGGAAGCTATGCCGAATCGATTTCTGCGATTCGGCCAAGGCAAGTACTCTATTCGGCAACCAAGGTCCCTTTCTTGCTGCTGGCAACATTCGCGCTGAGTTTACCAAGCTTTTATGTAGCAAATACGATGTTGGGATTGCATGCGGATTTTGGCCGTGCCCTGCGTGCTCTATTGTCGGCTCAATCCGCGCTGACACTCGTCCTGGCTGGATTGGCACCTTTCACGTTGTTCTGGTATGGTTGCGGAGCGACGTACGGTCAGGCACTTGCATTCAACTCATTGATGTTTGGCCTATCCAGTTTGTCCGTTCAAGTTCTGCTTAAACGCCTTTATCTCCCATTGATTGAGCGAGATTCTCGGCACGCCTGGATGGTGCGAGTCTGGCTGGTCATTTACACATTTATCGGCATACAGATGGGCTGGGTACTGCGACCATTCATCGGCTCGCCGAATCTTGAAACCGCCTTCTTTCGAGAGGAAGCATGGGGAAATGCCTACCTCGAACTATTCGACCTTTTTTACCGATTGTTTTTCGTTGGCTGAAGCCATAACTTTTCATGATTGCCGCACCCACTGTGCACGTGTGGGGAATCTACTCTTTTTTCATAACCGATGCGTCAAAGCAACACGGAAACCACTATGATTCAATCGATTTAAAATGCAGTGAGGTCGTCGTCGGTCGCCCAAAGCGAAGATTCATGGCCCACTCACTAAGTTGCATCGCCAGATCCATTCCCAAAAACTCGTAAACCAATAACCATTCCGACATGAATAGCTCGATTGCACTTCTCATTTCAACACTCCTTCTAGCGTGCACTTTTGCGTACGGCCAGGAACCGTTGGTCGACCTGCCAGCGACAGCGCGTTGCAAGCTGCAAGTGATCAACGGCAGCAACCAACCGATTGATGTTTTTTTGCTGAAGTCGGACACGCAGCGCGTTCCCTGCGGTTCGGTTGCGGCGGGGAAAGAGTCAATCATCCCTGCGACTCTGGGCGAGCAGTTTGCCATAGTGGGGCGCGATGACCAAAGAGAAATCACGGTCGTTAGTAAGGTTTCCGTGCAGGGTTGTCGCTTTGATCCGCCGCATGGCAGCGGGGTGCCAGCCTTCTACACGCAGTCCATTAGCGTCAATGGCTTTCCCATTGTCGCTTCGGCCAGAGTCAACCCATACGCTCTCAAGGAGGCCGCTTATCTGGTCAGCATGATGCTCGGCAAGCGGCCCGATGTCCGCGACGCCATGATCGCGAGTGGCTCACGACTGTGCATCATGGCGCACGATGAATACACGACGGATCTGCCGGAGTTTTCTCGTCTGGAGCCAAAGAACTTCTGGGACGCGCGAGCCCGAGGTCTGGGTGGCAGCGAAAGAGATCCATTTTGTTCCTGTGCTGAAGAGAATTTACTCGCCTATCCAAGCGATCCATATGAGAAAGAGTGCATCTTGATCCATGAGTTTGCACACAACATGCACTTGCGAGGAATGGTCAACGTGGATGCAACGTTCGACTCCCGATTGAAGGCCACGTATGACCATGCGATGGCGACCGGTTTATGGAAAGGAAAATACGCTTCGGTGAATCATCACGAATACTTCGCCGAAGGAGTGCAGTCGTGGTTTGACAACAATCGTGAAGATGACCACGATCACAACCATGTCAACACACGCCAAGAGCTGCTCGAATACGACCCTAGGCTCGCCGCCATTTGCCAGGAAGTCTTTGGCGATACCGTGCTGAAGTACACGAAACCCGCGACGCGGCTCGACGGGCATCTCAGTGGCTATGACCCAACACGTGCCCCAGCATTCCAATGGCCTCAGCGGCTGCTCAAGGAGAAAGCCGCAATCCGCGCCGATGCGGAAGCCCGCAATAAAAGTGCGGTGGACAATCCTCAGACCCGCAATGTCTTGGGTTGGACCGTGCATATCGCTCCCGAACTGCTGACCGACCAAGCCGAGGATACAGCGCGAGCACTCAAACTGCTCGAAGCACAATTGGAGGAGATTGTCCGCGTTGTGCCACAGCGGATCGTGGTGGAGCTCAAGAAAGTTCCACTTTATTTCTCGGTTCAGTATCCCGGCATCGGGCCTTCAGCAGAGTTTCATCCCGATGCTGGCTGGCTAAAAAACAACGGCCGCGATCCAGCCATGGCCAAGGGGGTGGAGTTCACGAACATCCGCGTTTTCGAAGCCGACACGCGACGCATGCCAAACTTTGTCCTGCACGAGCTGGCCCACGCCTATCACAATCGCGTTCTACCTCGCGGGTTTTCGAATCCTGAAATCAAGGCGGCCTACGACAAGGCCAAGTCAAGCGGAAAATACGATTCGGTTGAACGACGCGACTCAGAGGGCCGCAAACGGTTGGACCGTGCCTACGCGATGACATCTGCGATGGAGTATTTTTCCGAGACAACGGAGGCATTCTTCAGCGTCAACGACTTCTTTCCATACACTCGTGAAGAACTGAAACAGCATGATCCGGAAATGTTCGCCTTGTTGACGAAACTGTGGCAGGTCGCGGGAACACCCGATGAAACGGTGCAAGGCACAACGCCGACCGAAAAGGCGAAGCAACTCATGGAAGCGGAGTCTCGTCTCAAAGCCATTTACGAACGTCGGGAGTTTTCTACCGCACCTTTCGAAGCAACATGGTCGCGCGATAGTACGGGCTACTTACGCTTGGAGAATCCACGGGCAGACTCGCCGGAATTGGTGAAGTACGATTGCGCCACAGGCAAGCGTTCCGTATTGATTGCCTCAGAACAACTGGTTGCTCCGGAGTCAAAAGCTCGACTGCGGATTCGTCAGTTTGCGGAATCCCCCACCGGTGCGAAATTTCTTTTGCGAGTCGACTCGGACGAGCGAGGCTCAGCAGGCCACTGGATATTCGATTCGCAGTCAGCCGAATTGCAACGGGTCAAAGCGGAGCTGGGTGGGCTTTCTTGGGCACAGCCATTTTCACCGGACGGAAGGAAGATTCTGTTTCATCGCGCATCGAATATCTATGTGGTCGACATCGAGAAGGGGCTAGCTACGCCACTCACGGCCAGCGAAAATGTCGAAACCATTCACAACGGACGCGAAGTTTGGAGTCCTGATTCTACAAAAATCGCATACACTCAGACGGATGAGTCAAAGGTTCCTCTACGCTCGGTCATTCAGCCTACCGATCCGAGTTATCCGTCCGTTCGCCAGGATCGATTTGCTCGAGTCGGCGAAACGATCGCCTCACTGCGAGTGGGTGTGGTCGATGCCGCAGGGGGTGAAACCCAATGGATCGATCTACCCGCTAAACCGGGTGATTTCTATCTTCAAACTGTCAATTGGGCGAACAATTCTGACGAACTGCTGATCGAGTTGCTGAGCCGAGGCCGCGATGCACGCTCGTTTCTGATCGCCAATGTGCGGACAGGCAAAACAGTGACGGCATATCAGGAGTCGGACCGCGCGTGGGTCGATTCCAGCTTTGGTACGAATGCTGGATTAACTTGGATTCAGAGTGGGGCGGCGTTCGTTCTGATGAGCGAACAAGACGGATGGCGGCATGCGTTTCATGTGTCGCGCGATGGCAAGACAAAGAAGCTGATTACCGCAGGCGAATACGACATTACAGATCGTGGTCCAGTCGATGAGTCCGATAAGAAGAACGGGTGGTTCACGTTTTTGGCTTCGCCGGACAACGCCACGCAACGCTATCTCTATCGCGTTCCCCTAGACGGAAGCGTAGCCGCCCAGCGATTGACTCCAGAAAATCAGTCGGGGACGCACAGCTACAATTTCGCACCCAATGGTCAGTGGGCGTTTCACACCTACTCAACGTTCGACTCGCCGCCGATCATCGATCTGGTGCAGTTGCCAGAGCACCGCGTGATCCGTGTTCTGGAAGAGAATGCAAAGGTCCGAGAACGGGTGAAGCCATTGATTGTCCGCCCGACGGAGTTTATGCAAGTTGATATTGGTGGGGGGGTAGTGATGGACGCTTGGATGATCAAGCCACGCGATTTTGACGCGTCGCAGAAATATCCAGTCTTCGTGTTTGTGTATGGCGAGCCACATGGACAAACTGTCCTGGATGACTGGCGCGGCGGGCAAAATCACTCTATGTTTCATCGCATGCTAGCCGACCTTGGCTACCTTGTTGTTTCGCTAGACAATCGTGGGACACCGGCACCCAAAGGAGCCGCTTGGCGTCGGGCAGTCTTCGGAAGCCTCGGCCCGTTGTCCACGGAAGAGCAGGCGAAAGGCTTGAAAGAACTTGCTCGCACCCGCCCGTATGTAGACCTGTCCCGTGTCGGCATATGGGGCTGGAGCGGTGGCGGCTCGAACACGCTCAATGCGATGTTTCGCCGACCCGATCTTTACCGTGTCGGAATCGCCGTTGCTGCCAAGCCACAACCACATCTTTACAACGCGTGGTTTCAGGAAATCTACATGCGCACGCGAGCCGAGAACCCAGATGGCTATCAGCAAGCAGCGGCCATCAACTTTGCGGAAGGGCTTCGCGGCGATTTGTTGATTATTCACGGAACCGGTGAGACCAATACGCACCTACCGATCATAGAAGGGCTGGTGGACCGTCTAATAGAACTCGGTAAACCCTTCGATTACATGGCTTACCCCAACCGCGACCACGGACTGCGCGAAGGAAAGGGGACGGAGGTCCACATGCGAATGCTTATGACCAAGTACCTTCTCGAACACCTTCCACCGGGTCCCAAGCGTCCTTCGGAATGAGCGCGAGCACAAGCAAGAAAAGCATGACATCCTGATTTTGAGGTGCCGCGAAATGTGGGACCATTGACCAACCATACTCTCCCGTTAAATGGTAAAATCGGTGGTGTGCGATGACAGGGATCGATGCTCAATAAGCGAGAACAACAGTTATGCAATCTATTTCCACAGTGGAATCTGAGTTAACATCGGACGAGCTGAAAAAATTAGACGCTTATTGGCGAGCCTCCAATTTCCTTTCCGTTGGGCAGATCTACCTACTGGATAATCCGCTTTTGCGAGAACCGCTCAAACGCGAGCATATCAAACCTCGGTTGCTCGGTCATTGGGGTACATCGCCGGGGTTGAACATGCTCTGCGTTCACCTAAACCGAGTCATCAAAAAAGATGACCTGAATATGATCTACATAATCGGTCCTGGGCACGGCGGCCCGTCTTTGGTCGCCCACGCCTATCTCGAAGGGACCTACAGCGAAGTTTATCCGAACATCAGTCAGGATACGGACGGGATGCAAAAGCTGTTCAAACAATTCAGCTTCCCCGGTGGCATTCCAAGTCACGTTGCACCGGAGACGCCGGGTTCAATCCACGAAGGAGGCGAACTGGGCTACGCGCTGAGTCACGCCTATGGAGCCGCATTCGACAACCCGGATCTCATTGTCGCCTGCATTGTTGGCGATGGTGAAGCGGAAACGGGAGCGCTGGCCACCGGATGGCATGGCAACAAATTTCTTAACCCGGCCCGTGACGGTTGCGTGCTCCCAATTCTCCATTTGAACGGATACAAGATCGCCAACCCGTGCTTCCTGGCCCGCATCCCAAAGGAAGAACTGCAAAAATTCTTCGAGGGGATGGGCTATAAGCCCTATTTCGTCGAAGGAAGTGACCCAGCTAAAGTCCACCCACAGTTGGCTGGCGTACTCGACGCGGTAGTGGCCGAGATCAAACAAATTTGGGCCGAGTCTAGGGCCGCGGGCGCTGTCATCAAACGCCCTGCTTGGCCAATGATCATCTTCCGCACGCCCAAGGGATGGACGTGTCCAGCCGAAATAGACGGCAAGAAATGCGAAGGCTACTGGCGAAGTCACCAAGTGCCGATGGGCGACATGGATAAGCCAGAGCACATCCTCATTCTTGAACAATGGATGAAGAGTTATCGGCCCGAAGAACTCTTTGACGTCAACGGTCGGCTCAATGCCGAACTGCAAGAGCTAGCGCCCAAGGGGCACCGCCGTATGAGCGATAATCCGCACACCAATGGCGGACTTCTTTTGCGCGATCTCAAAATGCCGGACTTCCGCAACTATGCAGTCAAGGTACCCAGTCCAGGCGCGACAACAACCGAGTCTGCTCGGGAAATGGGTAAGTTTCTGCGAGACATTATGAAAGCGAATCTCGAAAGCAAAAATTTTAGACTCTTCAGTCCAGATGAAAACAATTCGAACCGCTGGCAGGACGTGCTTGACGTGACCAATCGCTGCTACATGGCCGAAATCTATCCAGAAGACGACAAGCTCAGTCCGGACGGTCGGGTCATGGAAGTGCTCAGCGAACACCAGTGCCAAGGCTGGTTGGAGGCGTATCTACTGACGGGACGACACGGCTTCTTTTCGTGCTACGAAGCGTTCATTCACATCATCGACTCGATGTTCAACCAACATGCCAAGTGGCTCAAGACTTGCAACCATATTCCTTGGCGACGGCCGATCGCATCCTTAAATTATTTTCTCAGCTCCCATGTTTGGCGACAGGATCACAACGGCTTAAGCCACCAGGATCCCGGCTTCATCGACCATGTGGTCAACAAAAAAGCCGAAGTCGTCCGAGTCTATTTGCCGCCCGATGCCAATACTCTCCTGTCGGTTACGGATCACTGTTTGCGCAGTCGCAATTATGTCAACGTCGTTGTTGCAGGAAAGAATCCAGCACCGCAGTGGCTGACGATGGATCAAGCGATCAAGCATTGCAGCGCAGGGCTTGGCATTTGGGAGTGGGCTTCGAACGACAAAGGGTGCGAACCCGACGTGGTTATGGCTTGCTGCGGCGATGTCCCAACTCTAGAAACATTGGCTGCCGTCGACTTGATACGCAAGCACTTACCGGAATTGAAAGTCCGCGTCGTCAACGTGGTAGATTTGATGAAATTGCAACCGGCGGGCGAGCATCCCCATGGGCTTTCCGATCGCGATTATGATGCTTTGTTCACCACAGACAAGCCGATCATCTTTGCCTTCCACGGATATCCTTGGTTGATTCATCGCCTGACTTACCGTCGCACGAATCACAAGAATCTGCACGTTCGAGGCTACAAGGAGGAAGGGACGACGACAACGCCCTTCGACATGGTGGTCATGAACGACCTGGATCGCTTCCATCTGTGCGAGGATGTGATCGATCGATTGCCTCAATTGGGTGCGAGGGCTGCGTATTTCAAGCAAGCGATCCATGAGAAGTTGATCGATCACAGAGAGTATATTGAGAAGCACGGCGACGATATGCCATCGATAAGCGGTTGGATCTGGGGGGCAAAAGAGCTTGTTAACACGCGTTCGACTTCCACAGGCGGCGACAATTTGTAATGCGAACAACGAACAACCAACAACCACTTTGCCCTTGATGAAACCTAGTATCAGCGATCCGCTTGGCGCTACGATCGTGGATGGCGGCGTCAACTTTAGTCTTTTCTCCCGGGTTGCAACGGGAGTGGAGTTGCTCCTCTTTGATCGAGTCGATGACGCCATAGCGTCTCGAGTGATTCCCATTTCGGCCACCGATCGCTCATATCACTACTGGCACACCGTCGTGCCAGGGATCAAGCCAGGGCAGATTTACGGGTATCGAGTTGATGGGCCGAATGCACCAGAAAAAGGGTTGCGATTCGACTCCAACAAAGTCTTGCTCGACCCATACGGCAAAGGTGTTGTCGTTCCGAATAATTACGATCGTTGGGCTGCCTGCCAACCGGGTGATAACTCCGCGACATCGATGAAGAGCCTGGTTGTCGATCCGAGCAAGTACGACTGGGAAGGAGACCTGCCATTGCAACTCCCTTCGTCGCGAACGATCATTTACGAAATGCATGTCCGTGGCTTCACTCGCCATCCGAGTTCTGGCGTCGGCGAGGAAAAGCGAGGCACCTACGCTGGCCTGATCGAGAAGATTCCCTATCTCCAGGAGCTTGGCATCACGGCGGTGGAACTGCTCCCCGTATTTCAATTCGACCCACACGATTGTCCGCTGGGCAAGATCAACTACTGGGGGTACGCGCCGATCTCGTACTTTGCGCCACACCAAGCATACTCCTCGCGTCAAGATCCAATGGGTCCACTCGATGAGTTTCGGGATATGGTAAAAGCGCTACATCGGGCTGGCATAGAAGTCATCCTTGACGTTGTGTTCAATCACACGGCCGAGGGTGATCATCGCGGACCCATGCTTAGCTTCCGTGGGATCGACAACCCGTCCTACTACATTCTCGAAGATGGGGGCGCCCGCTATGCAAACTACACCGGTTGCGGGAATACACTCAATGCCAATCATCCGGTTGTTCGCAGGATGATCATCGACAGTCTCCGCTATTGGGTGAAAGAGATGCATGTCGATGGCTTTCGCTTCGACTTGGCATCGGTTCTTTCCCGCGATGCATTGGGGCAACCATTGCCGAATGCGCCGGTGCTTTGGGATATCGAATCCGACCCCGCACTCGCCGGGACAAAACTGTTGGCCGAAGCCTGGGACGCAGCCGGTTTGTACCAGGTCGGGAACTTTGTGGGGGATGCATGGAGAGAGTGGAACGGTCGATTCCGCGATGACGTCCGGAGTTTTTTTCGAGGCGAGCCGGGGGCGCTACGACGGGTGGCTGATCGGGTCGTAGGCAGTCCCGAATTGTACGGCCACGAGGAGCGTGAGGCCGAACAGAGTGTCAACTTTGTGACTTGTCACGATGGTTTCACACTCAACGATCTTGTCTCCTATAACGAGAAACATAACGAAGCGAACGGCGAAGGCAATCGCGACGGCGCGAACGACAACAGGAGTTGGAATTGCGGCGTAGAAGGCCCAACGGATGATCCTGGGATCGAGAAACTCCGCAATCGTCTTGTCAAAAACTTTTTGACCGTCACGATGATGTCGCTCGGTGTGCCTATGTTTCTAATGGGAGACGAAGTTCGCCGCACGCAAGGCGGCAACAACAATGCCTACTGTCAGGACAATGAGATTAGCTGGTTCGACTGGCGACTGATCGAGAAGCATGCCGATGTACATCGCTTTGTAAGACTGCTGAACGCAAGGCGTTTGCTTCGCGACGCCGAGCATGAGAGAAAGCGAGTAAGCTTAACGGCACTGATCCAAAACGCGGAAAAGGTCTGGCACGGCACAAAACTTGGCCAGCCAGACTGGGGAGATTCTTCGCATAGCGTGGCATTGGAGGCGGAGGTCAGCATGGAAAAACTGCGCATTTATTGGATTTTCAACGCCTATTCGGAGCCCCTCAACTTCGATTTGCCGAAATTAGAGAAAGCTATTTTGTGGAGACGCTGGATCGATACGGCTCTCGATTCACCAAACGACATTGTTCCGTGGCAGGCGGCGGAAGCGGTTATAGGCGATGCATATCGCGCCGAGGCCCGATCCGTAGTCATTTTGTTCACAAATGGTAAAATGGCGGTTTCATGACGATGAACATCCTTTTGCTCAATGCAGGTTCAAGTAGCCTGAAAGTCACAGTCATGAATGCGGCTGATGGCAAAGTGATTGCCCGCGGTTCCGCCGATTGGGCTGGCCAGGTTACGCGCTATCAGTATTCGAATTCGGACGGAAGTAATCGGACGGAAGAAGTTTCGTGGAGCGGGCATGCCAAAGCGGTTCAGCGATTCATGGACGACCTGCCAACGACGCAGCGGTCGGCGTTGATAGCGGTCGGACATCGAGTCGTTCATGGCGGCCAATTCACAACATCCGTGAGCATCACTCCACAAGTTCGTGAGCGCATAATGGCCCTGTCCGACTTGGCGCCGTTGCATAATCCGCCAGCCATGACGACGCTGGCTGCGGCCGAGGCTGCCTTACCAGGAATGAGCCATGTGGCGGTGTTCGACACTGCATTTCACGCCACGCTCTCTCCGGAAGCGTACACTTACCCGTTGCCTCAAAAATGGACGCGAGAATGGGGCATCCGCCGCTACGGTTTCCATGGACTCAGCCATGCCTACTGTGCTCAAAGAGCCGCAGAAATGCTCGCGACTCGCCCTTCGGATCTGCCAAGTCGTTTGGTCATTTGCCATCTTGGCCACGGTTGCTCAGCGTCGGCAGTCAAAGATGGCAAGTGCGTTGATACAACCATGGGCTTTACACCTCTCGATGGATTAATGATGGGCACACGCTGCGGCTCGATCGATCCAAGCATCGTCTTGCACGTGCTGCAGCACAAAGGATTGACGGTCGAACAAGTGGAGATGGCGCTCAATCGAGAATCGGGCCTCCTGGGAGTGTCCGGCATCTCCGGCGATATGCGCCAGATGTTGGCTGCAGCGAAAGCGGGGAATGAGTTTGCTCGACTGGCCATCGGTATTTACTCGCACCGCGTTCGGCAGGCAATCGGCTCTTTCGCCGTCACCATGGGGGGAATTGATGCGTTGGTGTTCACGGCTGGCGTGGGCGAGAATGCGGCGGAAATACGTGCGTCCGTATGTGAAGGCTTGGGTTGCTTGGGGCTAGAATTAGATGGTCACGCCAACGTCGAATGTCAACCGGATATGGATGTCGCCGTAACCAGCTCCCGAGGTCGAATATTCGTGATCGCCACGCAGGAGGATGTGACCATGGTTCGCGAAGTGACAAAGGTACTGGCAGAAAAGACTAAAGACTCACTACTCACTACTCACTAAGAACTAAGAACTAAGAACTAAGAACTAAGAACTAAGAATATGAAACCAATAGTACAAATCTCCCTTGACCTGACGAACATCGACGAAGCCCTTGAAACGGCAGCTATGGCAATGAGGGCTGGAGTGGACTGGCTCGAAGCAGGCACGCCGCTCATCCTCGCGGAGGGGCTCCATGGTATTCGCGCCTTGCGGGCGGCTTTCCCGACGACGCCGCTCGTGGCCGATCTCAAAACCATGGATGGCGGCTATCTCGAAGCCCAAATGATGGCCGAGGCGGGCGCAACCCATGTCGTTGTAATGGCGCGAGCTCACGAAGAGACCATTCGATGTGTCGTGAAGGCCGGAAAGGACTTCGGCGTACAAGTCATGGGGGATAACATGGTGTGCCCGGACATGGTCGAAGGAGCCAAGTGGCTGGAAGATCTCGGCTGCGATTTCGTTATTCATCACATTGGATACGACGAACGGCGCGGGATCGCGGCTCGCGGGCTGAGAATGCCCAGTCCTCTCGATCGATTGCGGGAGGTCGTCAATGCGGTTCGGATCCCCGTCCAAGCTGTGGGCGGACTCTCGCTGGAACAAGCCATCCAGTGCCCCGCCTATGGTGCCCCGTTGGTTGTGTTAGGTGCACCATTAACAATCGACGCAGATGCATTCAGAACGGCCTCGGGTGACCTGGAAAGCTCGCTTCGAATGATTTGTGATAAGATTCACGCATCGACCGTTTCCTTACCGTCGTGAACTTTTGCCAAGTGCACGAAACCTTCACCATCTCAAACTTAATCTAAAATGAAATCTGCCGCTGTTGTCAACTACTCGCCTGAAAAAGGTTCCGTCGAGATCCGCGAAATCGAATGCCCGACGATCGGTGACGAGGATGTTTTGCTCGAAGTCGCCAACGTGGGCGTTTGTGGTAGCGATCTGCATCAATGGACCGCGGATCATTCCTGGCCTGTGAATTATCCAGTCGTCCTAGGCCATGAGTTCGGCGGCACAATTGCCCAAGTTGGAGCGAAGGTCGAAGGCTGGCGAGAAGGAGACCGAGTGGTTAGCGAAACTGCGGCGATCATCGATTCCAACAACCCGATGTCCCGTCGCGGAATGTATAACCTGGACCCAACTCGCAAAGGTTTTGGATACGGGGTCAACGGGGCGATGACTCGATTTGTTCGAGTCCCCTCTCGCATTTTGCATCATGTCCCAGACCGGCTCCCTTTCGAACATGCATGCCTGACCGAACCGTGTTGTGTTGCTTATAACGCCGTCGTCAAGAATGCGCACATCGAGCCTGGCGATAGAATCATTGTATTGGGTCCGGGGACGATCGGAATCTTATGCGCTGCAATGGCTCGACTGTGTGGAGCTGAAGTTGCCTTGGTGGGACTTGAAGCGGACCGTCATCGTTTAGAAATTGCCAAACAGTATGGATGCGAGGCCATCATTGGCGACGCGAAAGATTGGGCCATGGAACGAGATGGATTGGGAGCCGATGGAGTCATTGATGCGGCAGGCGCAAGCATCACACTTAAAATTGCACTTAACTTGGTTCGGCCTGCCGGTTGGATTAGCAAAGTCGGTTGGGGCCCTCAACCCTTAGGCTTCAATTTGGATCAACTTGTACAAAAGAACGTCCGCTTGCAAGGGAGCTTTAGCCACTACTGGCCAATTTGGGAACGAGTCATCGCGATGCTAGCGAGCGGGCAATTGGACGTGCGACCTATCATTGGCGGAGTCTGGCCGATCGAGCAATGGCACGAAGCCTTTGAAAAGATGCATTCTGGGGCAGTCGTGAAATCCGTGCTGCGGCCCGTTTGATTCGGGCTAGGAGAAGCCTGCATTGCGATCGAAGTTGACAATACATCCATTGCTCAGCGAAATCGAAAATAATCCGTTGTCTGCAATCTTGTTCGTCACATCTTGGTACGTACCATTTGTCTGCAATTCCAGCCAGCAGATGGTGCGTGCTGCGGTATCGACAATAAGGTAATTTTCAACCCCCTGGCGTTCGTAGAGCTCCCGCTTTGCAAGGACATCCTTGGTTGCAGTCGACTCGCTCAGCACTTCCACGACGAGAATTGGCGGCGTTTCAAGATGGCGTTCCGGCTGACATCCGCAAACCAACATAACATCGGGACGAACGACGGTGTCTTGCTGAATAATCCAATCGAGGCCGGTGTAGACTTTACAAGGACATTGATTCAATTGGACGGAGGACTGAATCATGTACGCAAACGAACTAACCGCTCGCTCGTGGGGACCGAATGGTGAGGGACTCATTGCCACGGCAGTTCCATACCATAGCTCCCAATCACCCTCCCAATGCTGGTAGTCTGAAACGGTGTAATGAGGCTGGTATTTTCGAACGCTGGACATGTTTGCACTTGAAAATAGGCGAGCGGCAGATTGCAGTATCCCAACCCGAAGCGTAAGTGAGGGACGAACGATTCCTCGCTGACGCTTCGGGTTACCATTAAATCAACAGGCCCGTAAGCGAAGGACAATTTCGCAGTCCCTCACTTACGTATCGGGTTATGAAGTTCATTGTTCCTTTTTCGATTGACGTGGCTACTTTTCAGGCACTCTGGGTGGAACCCCCAACGGAGCCCGCGTAAACACATCGCCATATTTGGAAAATCCATCCACGAAGCCACCATGACTTAAGAAGAACTCGCCATTTTCGACTCCCATGAATCGATCGAGTCGATCGGATTTGCCGGTTGGATCGTGTGAAAACGTTGCCTTCGTCAGTTCCGTCCAATTGCCATCCGAAGTTCGAATCCACTGATTGCCGTACAATGCCTTGCGAAGAAGATGGCCGTTGCTGCCACCAAAGTTCTCGCTAAACCCATGCGGTCGCTTTATCCATCCACCTTCTTTTGGGGCTTTCCACGAGGATATGAGCATCCACTTTTGTTGTTCCGGGTGGAACCAATAGCCCGAATAGATTGTGAAGGTCGTATCAACTGGCTCAGCGGTAACAACGAATCGCTGTTTTTCGCCGGTTTTCCAAAGGACCTTTAGATGGCTGTGCCCACCTGTCCCTTCGTTGCCGAAATCGCCGGAGAAAACGCCTTCTCCTTTACCCATCAACTTCACGCGATTGACGTCATCTACTTTTTTTCGATCGACCGCTTCGTCGCCGCTATCCCATACGCTAAAAATGATGCGGCGTTCCGTCGGGCTGTTGACTTGCATACCGAAGTAGCCTCGATGCCAACCGCATGCCATGTAAAATGTGGTCGTGGGATCTTCGACGGCAGTAACTTCGCTATAAAACGCTTGCACTTGTGCACCTTCGGGAATTGGGTACATCAGGTGAACGGATGCGGCGTTCCTGCGTTCCTTGAGATTGAAGTGCGCATCCACAACCGCGTCCCCATTGAGCAGTAGTGTTTTGATATCGCCCGAAGGAACACCTGCCTCATTGAGGGATTCCAATCGAATTCGTTTGTAGCCGACTTGGCCCACTTGAAAGGCCCCAAAATCGGCCGTCACCATTGCGTTGGGGCCTTTGCCTTCTACCGTCAGTTCTCGCGATTGCTCATCGAACGTGAGTCTAAGCTTGGACGTCGCCGCTTGTGGCAGACTCAACTCAACTTGAGCAGTTAACTCGCCGGTTTTTGCGAATTTTCCAAACCACTGGACCGACTGCTTGGGATCGTCCCAGCGCGTAACACCACTTTTCTCTGAGATGCGTGCCGCGTCCGTATTGGGAGAGATGTAAGCGGTAAAAGCCGGGACTCGCAGTTCAGCCGCATCCAGCACTCCAAATTGCCAAAATTGGCTCGCCAACATGACAAACAGCACGCTCAAACGTGGAATGGGAACGAGAGCATTCGGTTTTCCGTTTCGCGTCCGTTGCGTAAGATTCGGGCCAACTGGGGTGTCCAAGTCCCTGTGACCATCCACAAAATTCAGTTTTTTGATCATTTCCGCTCTTTTATTCGTTGAGTCAGTGGAGTTTTTCCACATTGGTGAAGTCGCTTTTTGGCATCTAATTTGCTCTAATTTGCCGGAGAACTGGTGCACGGTTTGACATTGGCCTATCCCGGCATTTTAATCAGTAACTCCTAGCCGTGAGTTTCGAGTAAAATTCTATGCTAGTTGTCCGATTCGATCACTTGGATTGCACCAAAACAATTGTTTTCCTTCCTTACCCACCTTTGGAGAGTTGTTTCGTATGAGAATTGTATTCTGTTTCTGCGTTGTCGTTTTGACTGCAACCGTGTCGGTCAAGCCCGCCTATGCGATTAAAGAGTTCGGCGAACAGTTCGCTCGTATCTACGTCGAAGGCAACAAAAGCGAAGAATTCAAGAAACTCGTTTCGGAAGCTAAGTGCAATGTTTGCCACATCGACATGGAAAACAAGAAAAAGCACAATCCGTTCGGCGATGCGATGCACGAAGCTGGCTTGGACAAGAAAAAGTACCAACCCATGCTCAAGAGCAATCCAGATCAAGCCAAAAAGGAAATAGAAGAGCTCTTTAAAAAGGTCGAAGAGCAAAAAATCGACGGCAAAGGCAAGACGTTTGGCGAAAAGATCAAGGCTGGCGAACTGCCAGGTGGTGACGTCAAGGGTAAGTAGTCCTTGGACACACTTTAGGATCGCTCAATCGATTCGTGGGATAAGCCAAATGGACACAGCCGCCAAATGTCAAAGTAGTAGGCACATTCCATGTGCCGTCCACCTAGAATCTTGGCAAAAGCTTGACCGCAAACGGCACGGCGGTGCGTGCCTGCACCTTTTGTCGGCTGTATCCAAATAGTGGGATAGGGTTCCAATCAGTCAAATCAAAAATGACAGTTTGGACGCCTGTTCCACTGGTCTGCACGGTTCTTAGCGAATGGAATGAACCAAGTGGGTGGCAAGCCTGTAAATAGTCCACTTGTTCCGAGTTGTCTTTCGTCTCGATTAGGATTCACGAAGTAATTTGCCTAACCCATATTCTAGATCGAGAGCTCATTTTTTTGGCTCGCCGATATCATCCGACGGTGCACTGGTTTGGATTGCGACTGCTGTTGCCGTTTGGTTTCTACTGAGTTGCGAACAAGCTATCTCTCAAGATACGGCGATTCGCTCCAGTGGAATTGAGCTTAAAGCGGAAATGGGGTTGGCCGGGACATGGAAGGTAGGCTATCCAACAAGAACGCTGCTCTCGATCACTTCCGGTTTGACCCCAGTGGATGGCCATATCGAAGTGCAAACGTACGATGGCGATGGCGTTTCGGTGATCGTTCAGAATCCGGAATGGGAGGTTCACTTAGCCAAAAATGAAACGAAGGAATTGGAAGCGGTTGTAAGGCACGGTCGTAGCAATCGCCCGATTGTGATTCGCATCGTGGATATCAACAAGCAAGTCATTTTCGAGCGATCGCTGGACGCCAAGGAACGAGGGACGCCAATCCCAGCCACACAGCCTTGGATCGTTGGAATCGGAAGCGACCAATTGCAACTTGACCAAGCGTCGATGAAATCCGCGCAGGGCGCACTCCCAGAATACTCAACGACTTCGCTGACACAGCATCATCAAATACCATCCTCGTCTATGAGCTACGAGGGGGTTGACCTGCTCGTTCTATCGTCAAGTAATACCGCGCTCAATCGATCTTTAACGAACGCAAACACCAGCGCGATTCGATTGTGGGTCGTCCGAGGTGGGCGGTGTGCCTTAACGTTGGGTAGCAATGCGGACTCGTGGGTGGAGCATGCCGACTTTGCGACTCTGCTGCCAGGTGTCTTTCAAGGTGTCGAGACAGACTGTGATCCAGGTCGATTCGAATCCTTCATGGGATCGCAAAACCCTTTACCCAAATTGAATTGCGCCACTTTCCTGCTGAACTCTGGAACGATCGCGTTGGTGTCGAAAAAACCGAACCGTTCGGATTTCCCATTCATAGGAAAGTGGGCCATTGGCAGTGGCAAAGTTAGTTTTCTCGCGACGGAAATCGATTCTGCAGAACTCAAAGCATGGAAAAGCCGCCCCGAAGTTCTCAAAATGCTACTTGAGGATCAGTGGGAAAAAAAGGATCAGCGGACTGACAATCTTGTTTATCAGGGATACGACGATTTATCGGGTCAGCTCAATGCAACCCTGGATCATTTTCCGCGTTTAACTGTGGGCAACTTGACATCCGTTTCCATCATTGCCGGCTTTCTCTGCTTGATCATTGGGCCCTTCGATTACTTTGTTATTTCCAAAGCTTGGAAGCGCCCACGAGGAACTTGGATAACACTCGTCCTCGCTTCGATAGGGGGTTGTTTGATCGTTGTCGGCTTGGCGAAATCTTGGAAGCCAACCACGCCATGCATCAACACATTGGAGCTTGTCGACATTGACTACCAATCCCAGTCGCTGATAGGACGCGGGTTCGCTCACTACTATGGTGGAGAACGTGGGGCTTTCGATTTTTCAGCGCATCGTCGGACAAAAGCGAACGATTCGGAAACGAGCGGAACGAGCGGAACGAGCGGAACGAGCGGAACGAGCGGAACGAGCGGAACGAGCGGAACGAGCGTTTCCGTTCCGTTGGATTGGTTCGGGCAGCCTGGTAAAGGGCTCGGTGGCTTTGACTCGACGGTTGCCACGGACCGCGGAATGCCTACATACACCATTGTAACGACGCAATCCGACAGTCCCAAAGCGCAGCCCGCTCGATCGGCGGAAGCGACAACCAAATCAACCGGTATTTACGGGGCTGGGATTCCAGCTGCCGGAACAAAAGCACTCTTCGCTCAATGGAACGAGGCGATCCCAATAGACAAGGAGAGTCACTCGCTCTCTATGGTTGCGGGCTCGATCGATTTGTTGGAAGGGAGCTTGGCCAACCCGCTTGATATGGACTTGCTGGATGGAATCCTGATCTATCGAGGTCGAGCATATTCGTTGCCCACACGGTTGCGAAAAGGAGATCAAGTTCCCTTTTCTTCCATGACATTGCCCAAGGATGTGGTGCGTCGATTGCAACGCCGTCAGAATGTCGGTGGCGAAGAACGCAGTTCGCCGTGGAAGCCCGCAGACACCGACAAACTAGATCGATTGCTGGAAATGATCGCTTTCCATCAGGCAGCAGGCGGGAGCAGTTACACAAGTCTCTACAACCGATACCTTAGCAGTTTGGATTGCTCGGACGTGATCCGGCTCGATCGTGCAATACTTCTGGCTGAGGTCAAAGACGCTTCGCTCACGTGGTCGATTCGGCGTGATTCGATTCCTGTTCAGTCCATCGAAGGACAGCGCAAGACGTATGTGCGTTTGATCATTCCAGTCGCTCGATCCACCAATGCATCTTCCAATCCCATTTCGCCAAACTTCAAGTGAACCGCTCTAGGCCATGATCAAAACGTCGCAGCTAACCAAAAAGTACGATGACATGTATGCGATTCATGACATCGATTTAGATCTTGGAAAGGGAGATCTATTCGGCTTCATTGGCCCAAATGGTGCGGGCAAGACGACGACCATGCGAATCATCGCAACGCTCCTAACGCCGACCTATGGCGAAGCGTATGTGTGCGGTCATTCGATCTACACCCATCCAAAAGAGATCCGGCGTTTAGTGGGTTATATGCCCGATTTTTTCGGGGTCTACGATGATATGACGGTGATCGAATACCTTGAGTTCTTTGCCGCCGCGTATCGCATCGTGCCCCAAGCGAGACGAAAACGATGCGATGAAATGTTGGAGGTGGTGGATTTGGAGTTCAAGCGTGATGCGTACGCGAATACCCTTTCACGAGGTCAAACTCAGCGTCTGGGACTCGCCCGAGTGCTGCTGCATGATCCAGCCGTGCTTTTGCTCGACGAACCGCTGAGCGGCTTGGACCCGCGAGCAAGAATTGAGATGCGAGCCTTGATGCGACGTTTGGGTTCCATGGGCAAAACCATCATTGTCAGCAGTCACATTTTGCCGGAACTAGCAGACGTTTGCAACAAGGTTGGTATTATCGATTCGGGTGTCTTGATCGCGAATGATGATGTGACATCCATCATACGTCAAGTCCGTCCGAACATGGTCATCTTAGTCGAACCAGCAAATCCGAGCCGCATGGACGAAGCGGCAAGATTGTTGAGTAATGACGCCATGGTTCAGTCGGTTGATGTAACTTCTGGGACGTTGCGAATCATGCTCAAAGAATACGATGCAGACTATTCGTCCCTATCGACGTTACTTGTGAACAACGGAATTGCCATTCGCAAATTTTCCGAGGAAGAAATCAATCTTGAATCTGCCTTCATGGCATTCACCAAAGGGGCGGGAGCCAAGATTTAGTTGTGCGACGCTCCGCGTCGCAGGAAACACGACGGCGGAGCGTCGTGCAACTCAGTCGCAGGAATCACGACGCGGAGCGTCGTGCAACTTAGAAGCGTTTCGCCGCTTTCAATTGTCTTTGTAGAGACTTTGGCCAAGCCCCTTTGCCTTAATTTTTGCCTCTGCGGCACGCCGTTCGTCCAGGATCATTTGTTCGGCGACTTCTTCACTGATCGCGTCATCAGGGGTCATCGGATCTCGCAGGAGCTGAACAGTTTGAGACGGCATTTCCTTTCCATCGACCACGAGAATCACTCGATACACGCCGTTGGGGGCAACTCGCGGACCATTTCGGCCGCCAGCACTGGGGCCACCAGCACTGGGGCCACCAGCACTGGGGCCACCAGCACCGGGAATGCCAGCACCGGGAATGCCAGCACCGGGGCCGCGTACGCGACCTGGCCCTCCGCCACCTGCTAAAGCATCAGCAGCACTCTCGCCGCCTGTTCCTTCACCCGCGTCGACTGGGGCTTCCGCCGTGGTTGGTTGGCTTTCGCCTGGCGTTCTCTGCGCTCCGCCCGGACCTCGTCCACTTGAAGCTCTTTGTCCCGCTGCCTCGTTGCCACTAGCACGCCCGCCCGATCCGCCTCGCCCACCCGTGCCGCCCGGTCCGCCGGTCCGCGAACCTGCGGTTTGTTGGATAAGATCCCAGTTGACTCTGTGAAGTCCTGTAGCGGTATCGCCTTTCAATTCACGAACGACTTGCCCTTCAATGTCAGCAATGCGAATCGCGACGCTGTCCGCTTTGGCGGGCAATGAGTACCATAACTGTGCACCGGACGCTGGATTTTCCGACGCGAATCGGCGGTTGGTTTTGCCACGGCTTGGCTCGGTCCGCCAACGAACGACTTCTTCTGGCTTAAAAAACGCGATCTGATCTTTGAAATTTTCAGGTTTCAGTTGACGCAATCCAGAAACATCGCATGCCCATAAACTGCGTCCATGCGTCGCAACCACGATTTCCCCGTTCGTAGGATGTTGCGCAACTTCATGGATCGCGACCGTCGGTAGATTCGTATTCAGCTTGGTCCAGTTGGCACCACGGTCCAAGGAAACCCAAAATGCGAATTCCGTCCCGGCATAGAGCATGTTAGGGTTTGCGATGTCCTCTCGGAGGCAACGGGTCGATCCCCATGGAATATTCGATCGAATGGATCGCCATGTGTCGCCGTAGTCATTGGATTCGAACAAATAGGGTTCGTCATCATTAGAACGATGTCCATCGAGAGCCACGAAAACACGACCCTCTTCAAAGCGAGAGGCTTCGATTGTTGATACCCAGCGCGGAGATGGTAGACCGAGATTGGCTGTGATGTTTTTCCATTCGGTTCCGCCATTGCGAGTCACCCAAAGTCCACCGTCATCGGTACCAGCATAAAGAACGTTGGGCGCTTTTGGAGATTCGCAAAGGGCTGTAGCCGAACCTCGCTGTGTCAACGTTATTTCCGGCGAGATTGCGACGAGTTTGTTTCCTCGATCCAACGAGCGAAAAACATAGTTGCCTGCACTATAAAAAATCTTGGAGTTGTGATTGGACAAAATGAAGGGCGTATTCCAGTTGAAGCGGTACGATGGTCCTCCGGTCGTGCGTTGCGGTTGAATCGAAGCCCGCTCACCTGTTTTAAGATGCCGACGGCTGATTGTTCCGTTCTGGCTTTCCCAGTAAATCAAATCAGGATCTTGCTGATCCACTCGGCAAACGAATCCATCGCCGCTGCCGATCGAAAGCCAATCCTCATTGAGAGTTCCGCCGTTCTTACTGATGGCTGGACCGCCCCAAGAACCGTTGTCTTGCAACCCACCGACGACCCAGTACGGATATTTTGGACTGATGGCAACGTGATAGAACTGGCCGACCGCTGCAGTGTTGATGTGATCCCAATTGTCACCGCGATCATGGGTGACATAGAATCCGCCATCGCCACCGATAATCATGTGTCGACCATCGTTTGGATCGATCCAAAGATCGTGACTATCTGCGTGTACATTTCGGCCAAAATCCCCTTCGAACGTGGTTCCGCCGTTGCTGGAGCGGAATTGATTGACACCCAGGACGTAGACTCTGTTCGCGTCGCTTGGGTCCACTTTGACGACGCTGAAGTACATGGGTCGGGTGTTTAGCGAGTTCACACGCACCCAAGTTTCGCCACCATCGTTGGAACGGTAAACTCCGCCATAGAGGTGGCCGTTTGCACCTTGCATATCCTGCACATTAGGTGTTTGCCCAAAGTAGGAGTAGGAGTTGGGCCGACTTGAAAGGCCTCTGACGCGTTCCTCCCAAGTGATTTCGAACTCTTTCGACACGTCGCCGCGTTGCACCGTGATCTTCGTCTTTTCGCCCACTTTGGATTGGCGAATGGCTGCGACCAAGGCATCGTAGTCGGCGACGGGTTTTCCGCCCAGCGTCTTCACAATGTCACCTACTTCAAGCCCTACTTTTTGAGCGGGACTATCCTGAGTGATCTCCGTCAGCGAAGCTCCCCCTTTTTCTGCGTTTTCCCCCTGAATGCCAAGGAATACATTACTTTGCGCAGGAGCACTGGCCGCTTGCGGCGGGCTGCCTGGGCGAATTTCCAATGTAACTGTGGCGTCGATGGTCTCGGTACCTCGCGTCAATTTAAGCTTGACTTTATCGCCTGCCGGCCGAGCTCGAATTTGTGAAATCAAACTCTGGTAGTTTCCGGTTGGCTTGTCTTCGAATTGCGAGATGAAGTCCCCTTCCTTAAGTCCGGCTTTCTCTGCGGGTCCGTCGGCCGTAACGCGGGTCACTGCAATTCTTCCGTCGCGATCTTCGCCGGTTACGCCCATCCAAACGCCTTGTTGTTGAGGGGCTTGATTCTGGGCAGCGCCGGGGCGAGCGGACAGTTCCGATTCGAGAGTGAGACTTTCCTCGCCGCGTCGAATTTGAATCGAGACCTTTTCCCCAACTTTCTTCTTGCGGAGAACTTCCAGCGTTTGGTCGAAATCGCTGATGGAAACATCGCCGATCGAGAGCAACTGGTCTCCAATCTTGAAATCGGATTTTTCGGCTGGGCTTTTGGGAAGGACTTGGGTGACAAAGGCTTTGCCATCGCGATTCGCACCGACGAGTCCCAGATAGGCGGCAAACGGAGCCGGTCCTTTGCCGATCTCTTCACAATCGATGATCGCATAGATCGCATGAGGTGATTTGGTTTGCCAATCGGTACCGATCCGTCCTATATTGCTTGTAGGAAGACCATTGGTCAGCTTGCGCCAGTTCTTTCCACCGTCGGTTGTTTTGTAGAGACCGGCACCTGGTCCCCACTTGCGAATCGGGTCGTAGCCATCGATCCCATCGGGTTTGGCGACGGTTCCAGGCCAACTATCAAAACCATCGCGTTGTCGATCCCACATTGCAGCGATGATCGTATCTGGGTTCGTGGGGTCCATGATCATATCGATCACGCCGGTCTTGTTGTCCACAAACAGGACTTTCTCCCATGTTTCTCCGCCGTTCGTCGTTTTATAGACGCCTCGTTCGTCGTTCTTTCCGTAGAGACGGCCGAGTGCTCCGACGTATACGATATTGGAGTCTTTCGGATGAACCAGGACTCGACCAATCTGGTAAGTTTCCTTGAGCCCCATGTTTTTCCATGTGGCGCCACCATCGGTAGATTTATAAACCCCATCGCCATAGGAGACGGAGTTGCGAGGATTTGCTTCGCCTGTTCCGACCCAAACCACGTTGGTATCGCTGGGGTCCACTGCAATTGCACCAATCGAAATGGTTTCTTGTTTATCAAATTGATGCGAGACAGTCGTTCCCTGGTTGATGGTCTTGAGGATTCCGCCGGAAGCCGTAGCGACGTACCAGAGTGATGAGTCTTTATCATGCACGGCGATGTCGGTGATTCGACCTGCCATGTTTGCTGGTCCAATCGATCGCCATTGAACGCTCTTGATCCAATCGGACTCGATCTTCCATGCCGGGGGCAGTACGGTAGCTGGCTTAGGTTCCGATTTCGGTGCCGGCATTGCCGACGATCCTGAGGGTACCGAAACGACCGCTTTTGGCTCGCTGGCTTTTGGGTCACTGGCTTTTGGTTGTTCGATCGACTTCAACTTTTCAACGATCTTTTCAAGTTGGCTTTCAATGGCATCGAGCCGATCTGCCTTCTTGCCCGATTTTTGTCGTTCCGTCTTGGGCGTTTGTGTTTCGGGCTTGGGATCTTTCGAGACGTCTTGAGCCAAGACGATTCCGCTTGATAAGAAAGCAGAAAAACAACCGACAATCCAGGACGTTGACGCAGCGGACAATCGAAAGAACGGGCAAGTCATGTTACAACTCACAGTGACGCAGAAAACGATGAAGAATTCAGTTAGGTTTGCGACGAGGTATTCTAGTCAGAAGCCGAGTCTAGTTGCAACTCAATTGTAGAGGGACATGCTCCGTAATAGACTGTCACGCCAGTCCTATCCTTCCATGATCAAGGTGTCCATGATGCCGATCGGGTCGCCCCGTTCGCGAACTCCAGCCGATTATCGGACGATGACAACCGGGAGAACTTGCGACTCGTTTTTGAGAGGAGTCGACATTTGGAACCAAATCAAGTCGTCGTTCTTCGGCGATTCATCGCCTTTGATACGCAAATAAACCCGCCCAGTCGAATTTGACATTTTCCCGACGGATATCGTGATCGGTAAATCGTCGCAATGCTCAGCTTCAATCTTGAGGTGCTCAATTGGTGTGTTGCCGGAATTCAATTTTGCGATAACCTCTCCACAAAATTCCTTGGTCATAGGATCGAATCGAAGGGTCACGTAATCTGGCAACAGTTCGACATCGCGGCGCTTCTTGATTGTCAGGTGTGCTTCGCTGACTAATTTGTCGCCGACCTTTAGGTAAACTTTGCCTGATATCTGTTTCTTTGCAATGAGCTCTGCCGGAAACTTTACCTCGACAAAACCTGCTGGACCTGACCGCACGATGGAAAACATCGCACTTTGTAACGAGGTATCTGCAACCACGGCAATGTGATCAAAAATGTTCACATCAGATACTTCAACAGGCAACTGTACTGTCAATTGTCGACCGGCTGGCTCTCCCTCGGGCAATTCCAAAGAGAATACGGAAAAGCTCTTTGCGAAGATAACCACGTTACTATAACGAAATGTGAAACCCAGATGCAAATGAACGTCGTCTCCAAGACTTGCTCTTAGGGATATTCTGTCATTGAGACTTTTCACTAAGTCCGGAGTCTTCACCACCATCTGCACGAGCCCATTCTCGCCGCTTGGGATCTCAACGGGACTGTTGAGCATCTGTACTTTGTTCGTTGTGGATCCTGCGAGTGAAAATACGAACTTTGTATCGGAGCGGTTCATTACTCTAATGAGCACCGGAACGCCTTCTCCGATTCCAGCATCCCCAATATCGAAGGACTCAACGACGACTTTCCCTGCTGGATTAGTAAATAGATAATCTACTAAGACTGATTTGCTCGACGCTGGTGGATTTTCCTGACAGAAACACACAACAGTCCGAACCGGCTCAACAACGAGGATGCAAACCGGGAAGAATACTCGAAACAGAAACATCATACTTCCCCACAAAATATAGTTGCGATCAAGTAAGCCAATGAAAATCCAAGTGACTAACTGGAATCCAATTTATCCGTTCCGTTTACTCCGCTCAACATGTTATAAACCTCATTATTGCGTCCTAAAGCGATAAACTTAATCAGGGCATTGGCCACCGGTACCGTAACGCTCAGAAACCCAATAATCCGAGTACTTTTCGGTAGAATATGTACATGTTGGCCCAAAAAAAGGGTTCAAAACACATTTGCAAACCCTAACTTCCCCGCACCATCTTGGATAAGGGTAGTAACCAATGTTGGTCATTCCTTGATTGCCATTTTCCACGCCAGAAAAAGTAAGGTCCCAGTCGCCACGCACAAAAAAACCGCAGTTGTCATCGACATTAGCGCATGGCTCTAAACACTCTTCTTGAAAATGCTCTGCTGAACACCATTTCATCACTTGGACGACACATTGTGCAGATACCTCCTGCCTCAATGAAATCGACAGTAGAAGAAACCCAAAACAACTGATAACGCGAGAGAATGTCACAACGCAACTCCTAACCTTTAACGTTCGTTAGACAATTCTGACTGACCGTCAATCAGAAACCGTGTACACCTATCTAAGGAAAAGTCCCCAACCAACTCACTCGGAAACTTAAAATCCACCTCATTACACTGATGCCAATGAAAAGTTTCAACGTCGTCCGACATCAGACCATTGTCTTTAGAACGAGCAACTATGCTTTTCAGTCGATAAATATCTTGATATTTTTCCCACGTAACTCGGATCGATGTCGCAAGCTCCATTTTTTCCTTTCCCGTATCTTTATCGATTGGGATTCCATTAAGAAAAATAATAAGAGACGAAATCGGGTCATATTCCGTAACACTCCGAACGGTTTCGAAAGATCGTTCAATCCTCAGTTTGCCATTCGGTAATCTAACGACCGGAATACCCGCACCTCCGGATTTATAATGGTCCCAATACGCCGAATGGTCTTCCCAGTATCCCTCCATCTCCGGAGGCATTAAGCTTCCAATATATGTTTCGAATGACGGTACGAAATGAAACCGATAAAAACGGGCTAGTGTACATTTCCCTTTTGCAATCTCGCCGCTTCTTGGATTCATCGTCGTTCCACTGGTTCTAATACCGTCATCCCACAACATGAAATCAGTGTGCGACGCCACTTTTCCTTCCGAAATAATGCGATTCCGTCTTATGAATAATATTCGCTTGGGATTGTTACTGAATCCCTTCAAGATTACCAATCGTCCAATTTCTTCTTTTTCTTCCCAAAACAATATACGCTTACTCTCGCGCATCCTTTTGATCGAGTCGCGACCTTCTTGATCCTTTGGCAAGTTAGCTATTGCAGATTTCCGGTAGGAAACGTCATAGTTTTGGAGACTCTCTCCATTCGCGCGAGCGACATCCATCAAGGTAGCAAAGTCCTGAGTGATCGCCACTTTCGGCGAAAGACATTGACCACCGTATATCAATGCTATCAACAGAAATCGAGTCACAGCCCTTACCATTGGAAATGACACCTCGCATTGAGTGCAAACCGTTTGCCTTCACATTCGACAATAATCTCTAGTTCTCTCGTCGAATTCTTCCATTTCGACGCTTGCTCCTTGGAGCAGGTCAACTCAAGTCTCGCAACCGTATTGCCAGAACTCAGCAATCTAGAATCTATAAGATCACCCGTATCCAGTTTGGCGCTAATCACCTTGAGTGCAGAAGCGTCAAGAGTGTTTGCGACACGAATGATCCCAAATGCTTGAACGTTTATCAAATCGGTCGAGGAAAAATTCAAGTCTTCAGGAAAGAAGGAAACAGGTCGTTTTCTACGAAGAGCAACTTGAGCAGTCTCCGCAGGAAAGTAGCGTCCCTCAACATGAACTGCGAAGTATTCAGAATCTGATTTGAAGGCTTTAGGATCGACCTGAATCACGACGGCACCAACCACTCCCTTTACTATCTCTTGTTCTGAAAAGCTCTTAAACTCGGCAGCAATGGATTTACCCGATTTTTCGTAAAGTGATCCTGAAACAGAAACACGCAATTCATCTAGTTTCACGTCCGGGGAAGCAATAAATGGAAAAGTCAGACTAATCACTTTCTCACGCTCAAGCACACTTGAATCAACCGAAACTGAATAAAGCTCCTGACTAAATGCTACGATGTTTGATACGTTCGCTTTTAAATCCACTAATATCCTGTCTATGCTGCCTAGGGTCTTGATTTCAAAGCTGAAAACCTTGCTTAAGGCTCTCTCATTTTTGGACACTGTCAACTTTATGTCGCCATCAAGTGATTGACCTGGATTGATAGAGTCATCCGGAATCCTCGCTCCTGTGCAGGAACACTGAACGGCTACCTCTCTAAATGTTATGTTTCCGCCAACGTTGTTTTCAAATCGCAGCGGAACCGTCGTGGCTTTACCGCGCTCAATCGATCCAATGTTGGCGGAAAATTCTACGGTTGAAAATGTCGGATTTGCAAGTTTGATGACAAAAGGTTTCTGCTTCGCATGCTCGCTTCCATTTTCTTGTGACTTACAGACCGAGCAGCAGCTGATAACTGCGAACGTCCCAAAAATAAACGAGATGCCGAGAGTCATCGTGCTTATGAGAGGATTGCCATTCTTACTCGTGAGTAAGGGATCGCGAATAAGAGCACATTGCATTCGTGACGACATATCTACCTCAGGTAAGACAAGCGATCCGACAATTCGACGTGAAAGAATAAATGTATCGCCGGACGGACTGTTGTCAACAGCATGCGAAGATTGTTCCCTACCACCCCTGCTTACAGGTTGATTCATCGCCATTGTAGGGGGGTTGCTCACTTTTTGGTTAGGTGATGTTGCAAGTTCCAATCGCTATTTTGACGTTAAGTCTGTCGCTTGTATCGGTTCGTTCGACGATCCCACTAACGGATCGATCGATCCTTAGTTGCCTGTTGTTCCATGATCTTGTAGAGGTCGAGGTCTTCGCGACCTGCGATAATGGAAAACAACTGACGAATATTCTCGAAAGCATCCACAAGCCCGACCCCTGCACCCGCCTCAATGCTCCCTCCACGCAACACGTAAAAACCGGGTTCCTGCGTAAAAAACGATGGAGTTTCGATGTCCATGAAAGGATCTGCTTTCAATTCGGTGGACAATTTACTCGCTCGACCGTCCGTCAACGCCACAACACCATCCGCCGTTACCTCCATTGTCGAGTCATCCTCTCGCAACAATCGCAAAACGAAAGAGCCGTCCGCTTGTTGTGAAATGGAATCCACACCCAGTGTCTCCAAGATGACAACGTTGTGATTTTGTCGTTCGGAGATCTCTTTCAAAGCACGTGCGAATTCAAGTGTGTCGTGTTTGCGTGTCGATCGGATAACCCAGATGAGTTGCGTGTCGTGCTGATCTGCAAATCGATTCAAAAATTCGATCGCGAACTGGCTCGCACGCATCGATTGGCCGACCAGGCACGTTTTCTTTCCAACGATCGACTTGGCTTCGAATTTACGATCCAAGGGTGTGTGTTTAAGAAGTTTGTCTCGAAGTCCCGTTTCGCCGATGGCTTTTCCTCCTCCGGGGCCCATGCCGGACCACTGTTGCGACATGCCTCGACAATCGAAAACCACATCTGCTCGAGAAATCCAAGTCCCCCGATGTCTCCCGTCCACCACAATCCGAAACTCGTCATTGCAACGCTCCTGCATTTCGACATCGTCGTCCATCCATGTCTGCAGTCTCGAGACATCGGAAACAGGGCTCAAAAAGTGAATGTCGTCGAACAACAAATCGCACTTGGCCAGCGGCAATAAATACTCTTCGGCATACGTTCGGCCGGTGTAGAAGTCTCCTGGTGAACGACGCTTGTACTCAGGGTTCTGAGCCGTGATCGTTGCGTGTCCCAACGAAGTTGTGCACTGAGAAACCGGGACTGCCAGCGGTCGGTCGTGCCAATCCAACATGCGATGTGCTACACGTCGCTCTTCGAATATCGATACGTAATAGCCAAGAAACCGCCCGTAGATGGCCGCTTCGATTCCAACCGGTCCACCGCCAATAACGGCTATGGTTGCAGGCGATTCTACTTCCGGATCCCAATCCAATTCCATCATGGCAAAGGTACATCTTCCAACGCGAATTCAATTGTTTGTTCCACCAGCGTTGCCGGCGCACGAAAAATAAACTTGCAACCGTCAAGACCTTGATCGATGTCGAACAAATAGGAGAGGCCGATCTCGCTATCGGTCATTCTCGTAGTCGACCAACCGACATGTTCGACACGTTCGTTGGCTTGGTTGATCAAGAAGGCTTCGTTGGTATTGGACCAGCCGCGAAACGATTCGGTCGACTTGCCATCGCTCTTGAGACTGACGCCTACCAGGACTTCATAGATGTCGCGATTCTTGCGAGCTTTTTCAAGAACGACCTGCAGATTGCCGACGGTTGCTGTTTTTTTGTTGGCTTTCATTGGATCCGCAAACTCCAAGGATGCAAGTTTGCCTGGAATGGATACAAAGACTTTTCCATTCCAACGAAAGATACTTTTCGCATCGCGTGTTGGCAGACTGAACGACAAACTGACTTGCAGTTGAGAGCCGCCTGTTGGAACAAACTCAGTTTCTTGCGCGTTGAGTTTCGCCTCCAAAACTTGGCCATCGTCGCAGACCAATACCATCGACTCCATCGGAAACTTGACAAAGACCGGGACAAGTCGCGGCTCCCAGGACATCAACACTTGGATTTGAACCGAGCTTTGTGCTGGATCGTGCAACTGATTGATCTTTTGCACCACCAAGGGCTCGAGCCGAAACACGCCTGAATACCCGCCAGCTGCGACTCGAAGCGGTGCGTTGAGAGCGCGAGGCACCAATCGCAACGTCCCGCCGTCACCGGCGGCAACGGTGAGTTCGAGTTGATCGAGCACTTCGTCGAATGCTTCCCAAAACGGGGTCGCCTCAAAATCGGTGATTACTTCGCGATCCAAATTGGCCACTTCCGCCAATTCGATTTTATTGCCTGTCAATTCGGTAATCTTGGTCAGAGCATCGCGCCCCGACATTGCACCGTTTAATGTCAACAAGGACGGAAGCGTGTATTCCTCCGTTCCCATTTCCCCCAACGCCGATCGCAATCGATCTATGCGCATTTTCCATTCATCGGACGCGTCGGAACTGACTGCTGGAAGAAACTCGACAACCGCCGGGCCAATCTCCAGCAGTTTTGCTTCGGCTGCATCGCGTACCGATTGCTTGACTTCATCTAGATCATTCGAAAGTTTGGTGACGAGTGCAGGCAAGTCCTTTGTGTCGACTTGTGTCTTAACTTTTCGTTTTGAGCTCGGGGCCTGTTTCTGGGCGTTTTTGGCGTCAGAGCCAGGTTGCTGCGCACGAAGCTCGGTAAATAGCGAGACCGACCATAAGCATACGGCCACGATGACCGTACACACTTGGTAAAGAGGAACTGGGGGAGAGGGTTTCCGTTTTGGCGAATGGATGAGAGCCATGGTTTGCGATGGTTGGTTATGGATGGGTGGCACGCCCCAGAGCGAAAGCGGCACGCTCCAGAGCGAAAGCGAGGGACGTGGGATGATTGGCAAATGACTCTGTCGACTCACGCGCCTCACATCGTGGTATACAGTTTAGCCTAAAAACAACCCGGAATTACGAGCCCACTCGCGGAACACGAAGATTCACTCCCGCTCCGCTAAGCACATCGGTATGAGTCTTCGAGTGAAACAAACTGATAGCCGAAGGGCGATAGCCCCGGTTCTCGACGAATGTCGAGCAATTGGAAAACCGGGGCTATCGCCCAACGGCGCGTGAGTATGAAAAACAGTTGCGGATGTGCTTAGAAGTGTCCTCTCCTCGAGAGGGGTCCGAATTACCTCCATTTTTTTCTTTTCGGCCTAATAAAGTTCCTTGTCAATCGTCTACCTTGATAGCACGACCCATTGATCATGCCACGATCGTCTTCAGAATCCTCCAACATGACGCTGGAAAAAGCACTGCCTGAGCAAATCGCTAGCGATTTCCAACAGCCGACCCAATCGCATCGCGCATGGCTACAAGCTGCGTTCGAGCGACTGGAGCGTCCGCTGATCGCTTATGCCCTGCGTTTGTTGGACGGAAACATCGATTCTGCGAGAGATTGTGTGCAAGATACGTTTTTGAGCCTGTGCCGTGAGAGTCAGTCGCATGTCGAGGGGCATGTCGACGCTTGGCTCTTTAAAACTTGTCGCAATCGCGCGATGGACCACCATCGCCGGGAGGCTCGAATGACGATCGATACGGATTCTTCGGCGCTGGCAACGGCGTCTTCACCCGCCAACGAACCAGTAACTCGGTTGATGCAGATGGACGAAAAGCAACAGCTGCAACGTCAAATCGACCGCTTGCCCGAACGGGAGCAAGAGGTCCTAACGCTGAGACTTGGTCAAGGTCTCTCCTACAAACAAATCGCCGACATCACGGATCTGAGCGTTTCGAATGTCGGGGTCTTGATCCATCAAGCGGTAACGCGATTGCGGTCAACCATGAACGCCGCCACTTAGTCTCGACCCAAAACAATTTCCAACTAAAGAATTGATCATGAACCATAATCCGAATCATCCATCCAACGAACCCATCGAAGCTTGGCAGTTAACCGCGTATGCGCTCAGCGAACTCGATGCGGCAGACGCGAACCGTGTCGAACAAGCACTTGAGAGGGACTCCGATCTTCGTAGCGAGTACGAACAAATCCAACAAACGCTTGGCGCCGTCCGATCCGTTTTGTCGCCATCGAACTCAGTTATTGCGCTCGACGAGAAACAATCCGACCTAGTCGCTCAGGGCATCGCGAGATCGGCAACTTTGAACCCAACCATCGCACCCGGCACAAACGCAACAGTTCGTCTTGCCGATCGCCCTTTCTATCGACGCAAGCGATTTGCTGCGCTGCTTGCCACCGCAGCGTTAATCCCTTTGACAGTCTCTTATTGGCCAAGCCTATTCACGAAGCGATCCGAAATGGCTGGGGTGCTCTTTAAGTCGGCCGATGATAGAGCACTAATCTTTATGTCGGCCGATGACACGCAATTCACCCAGGGTTTGGCCACAAGCAAAAGAGTATCGCCGCAGGCGATAGACGAGATGCTTGAGTCGCAAACAAAAGAGCTCGCTTCCAAAAGAAACAGGTTAACGGCCGAACAGGATAAACTGCAGGCAGTCCTTCAAACAAAGCCTTATGATCGCCCATTGAGCCTAGGTAGGACATCGAACGCTGTGGGAACGGATGTTCTTTCACAGGCAAACGCCGGTAGTGGGTCCGGTTTGGGCGGATATGTTAGTGGAGGGGGTGGGATCCTTACGAGCGGCGCCGCCGCACCTGGAGGTACTGCGCCAGAACACATTGCCATCGCTGACGTCGCGACGCTTGCAGAAGGGAAATCGAGCGACGAGCAAAAACTTCCGGCCGAGCTCAGACAAAACGCGCCGGATGCGTTTCGACAACAACCCATCGAAAAGCTAACAAGCGATCGATTCGAGAAGATCATCGAAACACCCTTCGTGGCCACCGAACAAGCTCCTTTGTCCACATTCTCCATCGATGTTGATACCGCTTCCTATTCGAAAATCCGTCAGTACTTGAATCAATCGAACCTGATGCCCAACCCCAACATGGTGCGGATCGAAGAGATGATCAACTACTTCGAGTACGATTATTCCGGCCCCAAAGATGACACGCCATTCGCAGCCCATATGGCAGTCGCTCAATGCCCTTGGAATCTGGAGCACCGACTCGTTCGCATCGGTTTGCAAGCTCGCAAAATCGACATGAAACAACGGCCCAAGGCAAACATTGTGTTCTTGCTCGACGTCTCAGGTTCAATGAACCAACCCAACAAACTCCCGCTCGTTAAGAAATCCCTGTCGCTGCTAGCTTCGCAACTGACCGAGAACGACAACGTTGCGATCGTGGTCTACGCAGGTGCGGCCGGTTGCGTGCTACCCAGCACCAACGGGGCCAACAAACAAGCCATCCTGTCCTCGCTGGAGCACCTCAATGCTGGCGGTTCCACCAACGGCGGACAAGGGATTCAGTTGGCTTACTCGATCGCCAAAGAGCATTTTATCGAGGGGGGCGTGAACCGCGTAATCCTTTGCACCGACGGCGACTTCAACGTTGGAGTTACCGGGGACAGTGCTCTTGTCGAAATGATGCAAGCCAACGCCAAAAGCAACATCTTTCTGACTTGCTTAGGTTTTGGAATGGGGAACTACAACGACACCATGATGGAGAAGATCTCCAATCAAGGGAACGGCATCTACGGTATGATCGATAATGAGATCGAGGCTCGTCGCATGATGGTCGAGCAGTTGGCTGGAACGCTCGTTACGGTCGCCAAGGACGTCAAGATCCAAGTTGACTTCAACCCTAATAAAGTCGCTGGCTATCGGCTGATTGGCTACGAAGATCGCCGACTGGCCAACAAGGATTTTGACAACGATCAAAAGGACGCGGGCGAAATCGGTGCCGGGCATCGCGTCACGGCCCTTTACGAAGTCATTCCGGCTGGCAAGTCCATCGATGCAACACCAAGGAATGACGGAGAGGCTTCGAAGTATCAGCAAAAACCAAAAGCGGAACCCAAACCTGTCGATCCGGTGGTTGGTAGTGAGTTCGCATCCGAACTGCTGACGCTCAAGGTGAGGTACAAACAGCCCGAGGGGAGCGTTAGCACCAAGCAAGAGTTTGTGTTGAATGAATCGGATCGAGACGAGCAACCGCAAGTCGTCGATCGGGACATTCAATGGGCCACCGCAGTGGCTGAGTTTGGATTACTGCTCAGACAGAGCAAAATGGCACCGAACGCAGACTGGTCGCGTATGCTTGAGCGAGCCGAGATGGCAACGCAAGGAGATGCCTACCGATTGGAATGTGTTCAGATGATGCGTAAAGCACGCAGCCTAAGCGGTATTGACAGCCGACAAAAGTAGCAGGCACGCTCCGCCGTGCCGTTCGCAGTCAAGCTTTTGCCGAGATTCGAGGTGGACGGCACATGGAATGTGCCTACTACTTTGACCTTTGTCGGCTGTGTCTGCATTACAATGTGTGAAACTGCCAGTACCACATTGAAAACATGGATTCGGGATGCAAATCAACGGGATCGAGATTGAAGATACATTTGCGGAAGCCTTTGACATGACGGGCACTCGCATCATCATTACCGCATCCGAACCTGACTGGGCGAGACGAGCGGCGGAAGCCATGACCGGTTTCGCAACCAGTGTGATTGGCTGTGGAGTGGAGGCTGGCATCGAACGTTTTCTTGATCCGGATCAAACGCCGGATGGTCGGCCGGGTGTTGCAATATTGCTGTTCAGCATGTCCGGCAGTGAGCTGGAAAAACAACTGGTCCGGCGCGTCGGACAATGCGTATTGACTTGCCCAAGTACCTCAGTGTTCGCAGGGCTGCAAAGCGAAAAACGAATTAAGATGGGCTCGCGACTTCGCTATTTCGGAGATGGCCACCAAATCTCCAAAAAAATTGGGCGGGAACGCTACTGGCGGATACCCGTAATGGATGGCGAGTTTGTTTGCCAAGATACGGTTGGCCGTCAGGCTGCGGTAGGTGGTGGCAACTTCCTGGTTTTGGCCGAAACCATTCACGGTGCCTTGCATGCATGCGATTCCGCAGTTCGAGCCATCAAGCGACTGAGGGATTGCATTACGCCGTTTCCGGGCGGCGTGGCGCGAAGCGGTTCCAAGGTTGGCTCGAAATACAAAATGCTTGGCGCGTCCACCAACGATGCATTCTGCCCAACGCTGCGGGAGCAAACCAAATCGCATGTCCTAGATCAAACGAGCGCGGCGCTAGAGCTAGTCATCGACGGACTCAATCCGGAAATCGTAGGTCATGCAATGCGAGTCGGAATCCAAGCGGCTTGCGAGGTCGGTCCAGCCTGCGGTGTAAAAAAAATCACTGGAGGAAACTATGGGGGCAAACTGGGCAAGCACCACTTTCATTTGCACGAACTGATGTCTTCCTCGATGTAAAGTGCGTTGCCAAGCAAGTTTGGCTGCCGCCTCATCGTATGGAGCTGTTGAATCATTGTGGAATCCATGATTTACGCCTGGATGCGGACCAGCCGTCGTTGATGCGAGTGTCGAGCTCAGCATAATTGAATCAAGAGAAAGGATCAGCGCACGCTAGCTGCCCATGCGTTGAGTCGTCGCTCGAGAATGCTGAGTGGCATTCCACCTTGCTTGAGAATCTCGTCATGGAACTCGGCTAACGAAAAACGCTCACCAAGCTGTTGTTCAAAACGCGTTCTTAGTTCTCGGATTTTGAGCGAGCCGATCTTGTAGCTCAGCGCTTGCGCCGGGACGGCCATATAGCGTTCGATTTCGGCAGTAGCGGCTCCCTCAGTCATCGACTCATTGTCCATCATGTACTTGATAGCACGTTCGCGAGTCCAACCGCGCCAATGCATTCCTGGATCAACGACCAATCGAATCGCTCGATGCATTTCGTCGTTGAGAGCCCCAATGTACTGGCGTGGGTCGGTGTACAGACCGAGTTCCTTTCCGAGGGATTCGCAGTACAGGGCCCAACCTTCGCCGTAGGCACCGTACCAAAGAATTCTAGCGAATTTGGGTAGCTTTTCATTTTCTTGCTGCAATGAAATTTGGTAGTGATGTCCAGGAATTGCCTCATGCAGGAACAACGATTCCATCCCGCTTGTTACGTTGAACTTGGCTGCATCCGGGATGGGCGTATAGAAGATCCCGGCCCTCGAACCGTCGGCCGTACCCGGCATATACTCGGCGCTTGCGGTGTTCTCACGGAACGATTCGGTTCGTCGTATTTCAAAGGCGGTTTTCGGTCGATTCTTGAACATCGAACCGAGCTTTGGCTCAATCTTGCTTCGTATCGATGCGAAGGCGTCGATAACCTCGTTCGGCGTTTTAAAAATGAGGAATTGAGGGTCGTCTCGAAGAAAGGCAAAGAAGCTTGCCAAGTCCCCTTGAAAACCCATCTGTTGTTTAACGCGTTCCATTTCAGCCCGAATTCGTGCGACCTCTTTTTCCCCTATTTCGAAAATCTCGTCCGGTTGCAACGAGGTAGTCGTCCAATAGCGAGTCCAGTACAAGTATTCCTGGCGCCCATCGGGTAACTCAGAGATACCCGTCGTATCGCGACATTTCGGCAAGTACTCATCGCGCAGAAAAGTCCCGAAAGAGCGATAGGCGGGTATCACACTTTGGTTGATGGCGGAACGGAAAGCGTCCGTCAATCGCAGCCGATCGGCATCCGAAAACGACTTGGGCATGTTGAGGATAGGCTGATAGAAAATCGATTTATCCAAATTGCTACCAACAATGCCGTCATCCGACAGTTGTGGGATCATTTTTTCCACGAGCAACTTCGGTAACACGTATCCATCGGCTGCACCACGCTTGAATTGCTCTTGAGCTACACGCGACCAAAGTGCAAAAGCTTCCATGCGTTGCAACCAATCGTCGTAGTCCTTCACGCTCTTAAACGGGTGGCTCCCTGTGCCGCTACCCATTTGCGCGAAGCTCAAATGCAGTCCATCAAACTGGCTGGCTGGGATTCGCTCAGCCCTCAGCTTCAGGCCGTCGAGCCGCATTTGCAATTCGTACTTGAGAATCTCGATCGACAACTGATCCGACGCCTCGAGTTGCGTCGCGTCGACTAATGCAATGTTCTTCAACGTGCTTTGGTAAAGTGCCTTTTCTCGGGCGATGAAGTCCGGAGAAATGCGAGGCGGCATCAAGTTGTTGTATCGATTGTCACCGATCGCAGTCGCTTCGAGCGGAAACAATATCAAGTACTGTTGGTAGTAGTCGTCGAAGAATTTTTCAGCTAGGACTGTCTGCGAGTTTTTGCCGACAGGATCTTGAGCCACAAGCGGTGGTGGTGCCATGCCAAGCGTCACAAAAACAAGCACCCCAGAAAAGGCGAGGAAAGGTCGGAAGCAAAACAAAGAAGTACGTGTCATGTATTTTAGTTCGCGGTCGTTGGATCGGGATTATGAGAATGATAGTATTATAGTTAGCACGGTTGAATACCAGGAGGAATCACAATTTCTTGAACTTTGGTACAATTCGAGTTTATGGCAACACAAAAACCCGACCCAATGAAACCGCTTTCGATCGAGCAGTTGCAGACCAAGTACGACGAATTGAATCGGAGGAAGATTCAAGCGGAGACACGTCACCGCGATGCTTCCGATCAATTGCAAAAGCTTCGCAGCCAAGCGTTGGCAACTTGGGGCACCGATGATCTGGATGAGCTCAAGCTCAAGCTGGTAAAAATGCAAGAAGAAAACGAATCGCGGCGCGCAAAGTATCAGTCCGACCTACAAACGATCGAGTCGAAACTGAAAGAGATCGATGAAAAATACCAGACGCTCCGCGGTGCAGGGCGTGACAAAGAATAATGCGTCTGGAACCAACGATCACGAGCGTTCAAAATGCCTGGGTCAAAGAGATCAAGCGATTGCATCACTCGTCGAATCGCTACGAGCAACAAAAATTCCTGATTGAAGGCTCGCATTTGGTTGAGGAAGCGATTGCCACCGGCTGGCCGCTCGAAGCGATTTGCTTTGATGCAAACTGGGCTCGGAATAATCAGGAAATATTGGCAGCGATTGACGAGGATGCATCGCGAAGAAAGGTGCTTTTGCAGCCAGCTTCAGAAGCAATCCTGCGGCGACTCTCAACCACCGATTCGGCCTGCTCGGTCATCGCAGTGGCCCTTCAAGGCGAATCGATTGCATTTGCTCCTCGTGAACTCTCGCTCGCCATCGCGGTTGAATCGATTCAAGACCCAGGTAACTTAGGGGCTTTGATTCGAATCGCCGCTGCTGCGGGAATTGGGCCAATCATCTTGAGTCCCGACAGCGTCGATCCCTTCAACCCCAAAGTGCTTCGATCGACGGCCGGGCAGTGGTTTCGAGGTCCACCCGTGATTGTCGACTTACTTTCGCTTCTACGATCGCAACGAAAAAAAAACGTCCAAATCCTAGCAGCTTCCGCAAATGGTAAGTCGTTTTGGGAGTGTGACTTGACTGTGCCGACCATTTTTTTGTTGGGAAACGAAGGAGCAGGGCTCAGTTCCGAACTCAGGGCCGAAGCGACGGACGTCATCGCCATCCCGATGGCTGAGGGTGTCGAATCGCTCAACGTAGCCGTTACGGGTGCGTTGCTGATATTTGAAGCTCAAAGGCAGAGAAAAACCGCCCCGAAAAGCGATTGACCGGCAAATAATCGTCACCAAACGCCGTTTCCGGAAAAATCGGCAATACTTGACCGAAAAATACGCGGCAGGCACCGATTTTGCGCCTAATAATACGATGCGGAATGCCTGGACCGACACAACTTACAACGGCGTCAAGTTCCAAACACGACACGAATTCCTCAGAATAATGCTAAGAACGATGCCAGATTCGCGAACAGACGACTTGCTCAGGGAAGTCCTAAGAGGGACTCTAGAGGAATTGTCTGTCCGTTTAGATGTTCCAGTCGAAAGCTCCAAGATCCAGCAAGCTCTCAATGACGCGTTGATCGACGTCGGTTCGGAATCGCATGATCGATTGACTGTTGCCGTCATGCGTGCAGCCCAGAGCGTAGGTATCAGGCTGGCACCCGTTGAGATCAACGCGAAAGACGTTTGGGAATTGCTACTCGATGATTTTTCCGTCGCGATGATCGTTCGGTCGCCAACCAATCCGACCGCTTGGGTATTCTCGCACGTTGCTGCTCGCCACACGGAATCCGCCAAGATCGATGTCCAAGGCAAGGCCTCGGAATCGATTTCGAAGTACCGATTGGCTCAAATCGTCAATGCCTCCGAAGTTCCCATTTTTTTCGTGGCGGAACCAACGTTGGTTTGCCAAAAAATTACCTCGCATCACCAACCGGACCAAGTTAAAATCCCCCGCGTTGGCCATGCTCATGGCCATCCTGGGCACCATGACGAAGACCATCACCATGCGCGTATATCGCCTCAACGACGCATGCTGCGGTTTCTGAAACTCGACACTCGCGACATTTGGTCCCTCGTTATATTCGGTTTTATTGTCGGTGTGCTTGATCTCGCCACGCCCTTAGCGGTCGAGCAAATGGTGACGACGATCGGTTTTGCAAGTCTGACCCAACCACTCGTATGGCTGGCCGTTCTGCTGTTTGGAATCTTGACTTTGTCAGCCTCGATCAAAGGCTTGCAGTTTTTCATTGTTGAAATTCTACAGCGGCGGATTTTCGTGCGCGTCGTCGGGGATCTTGCCGAGCGACTGCCTCGGCTTGAACGCACGGCCATGGACGGGATTCATGGTCCGGAAATGGCAAACCGTTTCTTTGATGTTATGACTTTGCAAAAAGCGACTGCTTCGCTGCTCGTCGATGGTCTTTCGCTCGTAATTCAGACGTTGACTGGATTGCTATTGCTTGCATTGTATAGCCCCTTTTTGTTGGCGTTCGATATCGTTCTAGTCATGGCAATGACTGTCATGCTCTACTTGCTTGGTCGAAACGCAGTTCGAACTGCCATCGAAGAATCGCTCGTGAAGTATCGATTGGCTCATTGGCTCCAAGATGTCATCGGCAATCCAATTGCATTTCAAGTGCACGGAGGGGGCGAACTGGTTATCGATCGAGCCAATCGGCTTACGGTCGAGTACTTAACGGCCCGTCGAAACCATTTTATTGTCTTGATGCGACAGACACTCTTTGCGCTCATGCTGTATGCGATATCGATTTCGTCGTTGTTATCGCTCGGTGTTTGGCTCGTCCTCTCCTATAGTTTGACGATGGGGCAATTGGTGGCGAGCGTGTCCGTCGTGGTCGTGGTCGTAGGTGCGTTTTCCAAAATCGGTAAGTCGCTCGAATCGTTCTATGACTTGATGTCTGCGGTCGACAAAGTAGGGCATCTGATCGATTTGCCAACGCTACCTCCCTCTCGTTCCTTCGATGCGGGAATTGGGCCGGTCGCAGTCCACTTGAAATCGCTAAGCATCGAAGGCAAAGGGTCTCACGGAATCGAATTGGGTGACCTCACGATCGAAGCAGGACAACGCTTTGCCATCGCAGGCGAAGGGGAGTGTGGCAAGTCAGTGCTGATGCAAACTCTATGCGGTCTTCGACCGCCCGCGAGTGGTTTCATCGAGATTGGCGGCATCGACTCGCGAGAAGTGAATCGCTTTGCGGACGGTTCCATGGTTTCGTTTGCTTCGGATGTCGAGATCTTTCATGGAACGTTTCTAGAGAACATTTCGCTCAATCGTGTTTCCGTAACGGCTTCCGAAGTTCGCGACGCCCTGAAAATCGTCGATATGTGGGACGAAT
>JAIPFP010000143.1 GCA_021736575.1 Pirellula sp.
CTGGTGAACAAGAAGTTTCCTCAAACCGCCGAGTTGTTGTTGCAGCTTTTAGCAGATCCCGTTGTGAGCCATGCAGCCATTCGCGGACTCGCCGAATTTGATCATCCTGATACAGCGAAAGCATTGATTGAACGCTTCGGTGAATCGGACTTAACCGGACAACAGGACATTCTTCAAACACTTGCATCCAAGGCGATTTGGGCGGGCGATTTATTGCAAGCCATGGAATCAGGGCAAATTCCACGCAAGAGTGTGACCGCTTACACGGTGCGTCAATTGCAAAACTTGGGTGATGCTCAATTGGATTCCCGAGTGAAAGGGATTTGGGGGGAAGTCAGAACGACTTCGGCAGACAAGGCCAAGCAAATCGCCGACGCCAAGAAGCGCCTCACACCGGACGCGATTCGTTCTGCCGACGTTGGAAACGGTCGAATGCTATTTCAAAAACATTGTGGTAACTGTCATCGCTTGTTTGATGCAGGCGGAACCATCGGTCCAGACCTGACGGGATCACAAAGAACCAATATCAGCTATCTGTTGGAGAACCTGATCGACCCAAGCGCGACGGTTTCTAAGGATTTCCAAATGGAATTGATTGTCACATCTGCGGATCGAGTCGTGACGGGATTGGTGATTGCGGAAAATGAAGTTTCGATGACCATTCAAACGGTGAACGAAAAGATCGTGGTACCGAAAGACGAGATTGAAAGCAGGAAACCATCTCAGGTTTCGTTGATGCCCGAAGGGATACTTCAGCCACTATCGTTTGCACAAATTCGCGATCTGGTAGCGTATTTAACCAATCCGACTCAAGTCAAATTGCCTGAAGGCGCGCCGATCAACTAGGGTCGCCGTCTCCCGCATTCCATTAGTCGACTTTGAAATCAAATGAATTCGCTCCTTTGGTAACGTCGGCTTCAAACTTGGAGGTGCTTGGATCCGAGTACTTTGGATGGAGTAAATTTTTCGAAAGGGATGCAGCAATTTCGGATGCCTGCATTTCGTTGTAACCGGTAGGGTATTCGTTGGTAATATCGTACGGGTCCGCGAGTTTTTCAGATCCCTCGGACTTTTTCGGTTCAAGCTTTTTGTCGTATTTGGCTACCGAAATTCTATATTTTCCGACGGCAGCTCCATCCCCACTGTTCCGAGTCGTAAGTTTGTAGACACCGGCCGCGTTCGAGATACCCGACGCAGGTAGCCCATTACCGGCGGTTAATGGGGTGAATGCAACGATGGCACCTTCCACGGGCTTCCCTTTCTGAGTTATTGTTCCAGAAACTGGATAGACAGGCTCTAACGTTTCGCCCGAACATCCACTCAATATCAGCAAAGACAAACCTACGAGACACCAACGAGTCGAGCTACCAAATGACATTATACATTCTCTCTGAACTGGCGACTTAGTAAGGTAAAAAAAGAAAATGGCAGTAATCACTACTGCCATTTTCAAAAGCACTTGGATCGATCAATCAGCTAACGTTGAGACTTCGCCGCCACTCTTGGATCCTAATGCACCCCAGGCTCCATACGCTGAGAACCCTGAAATCGTCTGACGAGCGTTTAGGTTTCCTGTATCGATGCTATTGCTGATGAAACGAAGGGAGCCATCACACAAAACGATATTAACGCCACCTGTGTGACGACTGGCGGGAGGAATGATGAGGTGAACGGAGTCACCATTGATACCACCGTCTGCACAGGAAGCCCCATTCGGCGGAAGCACGGTGTTGAAGCTGACGTACATCGGATTCGCGTCCTGCCAAGCAATTCCAAAGCGTGCCTGAACGGTAGAGCCACCCACAAAGTACCGGCCCGAAACCACGGTATTGCAGACCGACGGCGTGTTGATCACTCCCGACACTCGTGTGTGAGTCGCAAGTACTATTTCAACTTGATTTGCCCCAACCGCCACGGGATTCTCTGCTCTGTAAGGAGTTTGTTGTTGGCAAAGTCGTTCGCTAAGTGCAATCGTATTGCTAGTTCCATCTGTAATCTCAGCAAACTTGTAGCCTCGGCTGCTGCCTCGTGGGCTGAAGACGCCTCGTGCCTGACCGGACAAACCGTTCATCAGCCCCTCCACTTGATCGCCCGCACTTAACGCATAACTATTGGTTCGCGTGCTATTGGTATAACCGTTATCCGACGGGCAACGCATGAATGCGGGGGACTCATTCCACGGTGCCCAATTCGCCCAGGCATGTGGACCGCCCGGAGGGTTGTTTGCATCTCCCGCAGCAATACGATTATAGATATTCCCGCCTTCAATGAACGAGAGCAATGGAATGAACGCGCTGAGACGTCCACGATTCGAATTGAATTGACCGGTACCTGACGAACTATTGGTTCCACCACTTCGCGTCGGTATCGATTTGAATGCAGACTCATAATTGTGTAGTGCCAAGCCCAATTGCTTGAGATTATTGGAACACTGCATGCGCCGCGCTGCTTCGCGCGCTGCCTGAACTGCAGGCAAAAGAAGTCCAACCAAAATGCCAATGATTGCGATAACCACAAGCAATTCCACGAGCGTGAAACCCTTCCACCGTCGGCCATGTCTTACCATTGCTAAATCTCCGCTAAAAGAAGGAAATGACGAACACCCTAAACAGCCCATTGCAAGAAAGGTAATTGCGATGCTGGCGAACGTACTCAAGGTAAATCGAACTACCGGTGAACCGCAAAAAACCTATCGGGTGCACTGAGCGAAAGGCGGATTGATTTAGGTTAGCGGACGCTAACGTGCTTTACAAGACCATTGGCGAGTGTTTTGGGGTGAACTTAGGAGTACCGGGGCGGAGAGGAGGAATAGCACGAGGGGAACCCCCTCTCGGAATTCCGACGGAGGTTCAAAGACGGAGGTTCAAAAAGGCTCTCGATCGAGATTACCCGAACCCAATTAGCCCATGTTACTCGGTTTACGAGGCATTTTGCGCGGATAGGGCGGGGATTGTTGCGGCGGTGGTTCGGTATTGTTTTCTTCTTGCCATTGATCCCGCTCTTCGTCGGTCGCGTAGTACTTGAGCCAGCCTTCCATGTCGTTGTCTTGCAAGCAGTGCCAGTGCAAGAAATTACGATGTTCTGCAATTCGCTTTTCGTACGCTGGCAAAATGTCGCGTACGATCAAACAATAAAGCTGACGATCGCTTAGATGATCGGTCAGTGCAAGCAAAATACGTTGGCTGTAGAGTTGATGAATGGTTTGCCAAAGCAAAGCAGTCAATTCACTATCCGAGAGCGATTCGGGTTTTGGCAGTTTTAGTTCCGGCTCAAACCACTGACTGATGGGTAGGGTTGGAGCACGCTCCCAAGCCAGAATCGAGGCTAGGAATTCGTTCTCTTCTGCGAGAGACATATGCCGAATCGAAACAAGCTCAACGGCTTCATCCAAGTAGGGTTCGAGTTCGTCGCGGAGTTGAGCGTTGCGGAGCAATAGTTCCACTTCGCTTTCCATCGGAATAGGCAATTTCGACATGACCGCCTGAGGTGGGTTGGGAACATGAAATTAAGTACTATAGTAATTTATCCAAAGCGGCCTCAGGAATGAAGAAACAACTTGAGCTATTTCTGGAATGTCAAAGGGATTTTCTCACAGAATCACTTAGAAGCGTTATCATCCTTACGATTTAACACGAGTTGTCGCTGCAAGCCCTACAATCGGCAAACTCGAATTTGCGTCGGTTGCGTGCGGTAGCGAAAGCCGTTACTTTAATCAACCTATGCCTCGGTAAACGCCCCATGGGAGAAAATACGGTATGAGCGAGACGGTCAACATCGATGGGGTCACGTTGACTCTTGGCAATCCTGTTTCCAATACAGCCAAGTGGATTGGACAACTGGAACCGCTACGCCAATTGGCGGCATGTTGGTTAACGGTTGACGACGCAGACTTGCCACTAACGCCACGATTGATCGGCGTTCCCGGCGTAGGTAAAACAGCCTTGGCGATGGCAGCCACGGCAGCTCGCCAGCAGGAGCTCTTTATTTACCAATGCACCGCCGACACTCGCCCCGAAGACCTGTTGGTGACACCCGTGCTTTCGAGCAGCGGAAAGATCGCCTATCACGCTTCACCCTTGGTAACGGCCATGATTCGGGGTGCAGTCTGCGTGCTGGACGAAGGGAACCGGATGAACGAAAAATCGTGGGCTTCCTTGGCTCCGCTGCTGGATCAACGACGCTACGTCGAGTCGATCGTAGCCGGCATTACGATTCCAGCCCATCGCGAATTTCGATGCGCAGTTACCATGAACCAAGATGACTCAACTTATGAGATTCCCGATTACATTCTCAGTCGCTTGCAACCGTCGCTCCAGGTAGGCTTTCCGAATCGCAAGGACGAGTTGGCGATTCTGCGTTATCACTTGCCATTTGCAGAACCCGAAGTGTTAGCCATGACAGTCGATTTCTTGCAGCATGCGCATTCGCTTAAACTGGATTTTTCAGCTCGAGATGGTATCAACGTTTTACGCTACGCATTGAAGCGACTGTCACAAGTCTCCGACCATCCCATTGCCAAGGATCATGCTTGGCGAGAATCGCTCCAAGCCTGTTTAGGCGATGAAGCCCTCGACCTATCGGCTGCAGCGAAACGCAAACAAAAAGCGGTTGGTGGAGATACACTGCCCATGGGTTTAGGGGACTTCTTTTTTGATCCAGACGATCCATTGCATCCTGACGAAAGCTGAATTGGATCACGGCGCGGAGCTCCAATAAGAACGAGTGCCATTCGTGCCTGGCACCTATGGGACCATGAAACTTTGGGCAACCTGAGTGTCGAAGACGGCGAGATTCGGTAAAATCCAGCGATTGCCGATACATTCTGCATCGCGGAGGATTACAAGACATGAACGACCCTATGGACTCGCACGAGGCGACAACGACTCGCGACAAGATTTTGCAGGTGTTCGGCTACCTCAAGGCGCTCAACGAATACCGCAATCCGGCTAAGCGTCAACTCGAAGAGCATACTTGGTCTTTTTGGCTTGATGATCTACCGGATCATCCGGCCGTACAGCGTGTTTTGCGTCGAAAACCTGCTGCCGACGATTCTCAAGACGCTGCGAATGAACCAGACGCTGGCGTCATCCTGCGAGTTCGCCGTGCGAATCTCACGCAGTGCCCAGCACCACCTGAAAGTCTTCGCGATTGGTTGCACCGTGGTTGGGAGCAACCGGAAAATGACGAAGTCCGCTTTATCGAATCGCTCAACGAAACGGATCAGGAAGGTGAGACGGTCATCATTCGGTTTGAAGACGATGAGCAGCGCGAAAGTGACAAAGTAGACTGGAGTGCGATTCGGAAAAAATGGCGGACTAACGAGTTGCCAGCGCGGCGAGCGATTCGCACATTCGAGCACCTGTATGAATTGCACGGACGAATCGAACGAGATTCAGAACGATTGGATCTAGTTGTAGGCGATGGCTTGCTAAGTTGGCAGCGAACCGATGGTGACATCTATCACCCCTTGCTGATTCAGCGAGTGCAGTTGATCTTTGATCCGAAGACCCCGGAGTTCAACGTGGTCGATGCGGACTTCGAATTGGAATTGTATTCGTCGCTCTTCGAGTCGATTGCCGATGTGGATCCAAGAGCATTGGGGAAATGCCGTGCCGAATTGGCCGACACCGTTTGTCATCCGCTGGACGAAGATGCGTCAGCTTACTTGAAACGACTTGCACTGACTCTTTCTTCCAAAGGTGAGATGGTCGCGAATCGGCGGCCCGCGCCGATGCAAGAACACCCAGTAATCGGCCGGTCACCCGTTCTGTTTCTACGATCGCGAAGCATGGGACTCACCAGCGCAATCGAACAGACCATTCGCCGAATCGGGCAACGAGACGACTTTTGTGATGCATTAGAACGCATAGTTGGTGGGCCAAAAAAACCGATCGTCGACCAAGATTTCACCGAAGCGGAGCATGAGGATCGATCTCGTTCACCAAAACGAGAGAATTCGATCTTGTTTGGCAAAAAATCCAACGCCGAGCAAATGAAGATCGCTCAGCGTTTGGACCAGCACGGTGCCGTTCTAGTACAAGGTCCCCCCGGAACGGGGAAAAGCCACACGATTGCGAACCTCGTTGGGCACTTGCTAGCTCAAGGCAAAAGCGTTTTGGTGACCAGTTACACAACAAAGGCGCTCAAGGTTCTTCGCGAGCATGTCGTTCCCGAATTGCGTCCGCTTTGCGTTAGCGTTTTGGACAATGATAATTCGAGTCGTCGGCAACTCGAAGAATCGGTAACCGCGATCAGTTCGCGTCTTTCTGAATCAGACGTCGGCTCACTTGACCGCGAAGCCAGCGAGTTTGACACGCAACGCGAACGACTGCTAGGCGATCGTCAGAAGTTATCCGACGCATTGTTCCATGCTCGCATGAACGAGTATCGCGAAATCGTCCTAGCTGGCGATTCGATTTCGCCATCCGACGCGGCCAGGGAGCTGCCACTCGGTTGCGGAAAGAACGATTGGCTTCCCGGTCCTGTTCTGGCGGGTGTTCCGCTACCGCTTTCAACCTCAGAAGTTGCTGAGTTGTATGAGACCAACGCGACGACAAAGCCTCATGACGAGCAATTCATCGACGCGTCCTTTCCGTCTCCAGAAACAATCCTGAAGCCGCACGAGTTCGCAATCTGTGTGCAGTTGATGGACAACTCCAACGATCAAAAATTACACGTTACCAATCGAGCCTACTGGGGCAAAACAAGTTTTACGACGAACCACATTCGCCAAGTCTCCGTGTTGGCCGACTCACTGAGTAACCTCGTCGCGGATTTCAAGTCGATGCAGCTTTGGCAAATCGCGGCGATGGAAGCTGGGCGTTCAGGCGGCACGGAAAGAATCGCTTGGGAATTGCTGCAGTCAACGATCAATGACGTTGTTTCGCTCGCTAGCGATTGTCGTATCGAATTGCTCCAGCATTCGCCAAAAGTCCATGCTGAAACAACGCTTTCGGAACAGTTGGCAATCGCCGAGCAAATCGTTACGCACTCCGGTAAAGGAGGAAGGATTGGCCTATGGGCCTCGCTAACGAATCGCGGTTGGAATCAAATGATTGCCAAGTGGTCTGTGCGCTCCGGTGCCGTGAAGACAGCGGAACATTATATCGCAATCTGCAAGCTGTTACGTCTCCGGGTCGCCCGAGAACAACTCTCGGTACTTTGGGATGGAATCATACAGAAGAATGGCACGCAGTCATTTTCGGAACTCGGGGAAGCCCCTGAAGACTATTGTAAGCAGTTCATCGTTGGAATCCAAACAGCCTTGAACTACTGGGATGAACACTGGGGCGAAAAACTTCGCGAGCTTGGCGGGCTGGGATTTGACTGGGACTCATTCCTCGCTCAATCGCCTGCATTGGAAGGCAATTTCGGAACTCTTCAACGCATCATCGGAACCGTCGACGCTCGACTAGTTCCTCTACTACGCTCCACGGGTGCAACGCTTTCGTCGTCGTATCAAATGAGTCGTTTGCAGACGCTCTCAACACAGCTCGAAAAGTCCGCACGCCCCGAAGTCGATTCCTTACGTGCGGCGATCGCGCAGAAGAACGTGTCGGCGTACGAGGCCAGTTTCGTTGCGATTATGGAAGCCGCGACAAGGCAAGTGAAAGCCAAACGTAGAAATGAGCTACTCGCGAAACTGGAACGCCGGTCCGCCAATGAGCAGCCCGTCGCGGGTGGTTGGGCATCGGCGATCCGACTTCGTGAGGGCATTCACGGTAAGTTCGTTCCGCCAGGGGACGCAATTTCTGCCTGGCGCTGGCGGCAACTTGACGAAGAGCTTATCAGGCGAAACGAGACGGACCTCGAGCAATTACAGGTTCAAATCGAAACAACATCAGCCCAGATTGATCGTGCCACGGTTGGACTGATCGAACGACGCGCTTGGTCCAAGCAGGTCAGAGGTGCCGGAGCGTTTCAACAGGACTTGGTCGGCTGGCTTGACATCGTTCGGCGAATTGGAAAAGGATACGGCAAACGTGTCTCTCGGCTGCAATCGGAGGCACGATTGAAGATGCGGAATTGCCGAGCCGCTGTACCCGTTTGGATCATGCCAATCTCGCGGTTGGCAGACAACTTCGACTTCGCGAAAACACAATTCGACGTCGTCATCATTGACGAAGCGAGTCAGTGCGACGTGATGGGCCTTCTCGCGATCGCTTTGGCAAAGCAAGTCGTTGTTGTTGGCGATCATGAACAGGTTAGCCCGTCGAGCGTAGGACAAGATGCCTCAAAGGTCGACAATCTAATTCGCTTGCACCTTGATGGTATTCCGAACAGCGTGCTCTATGACGGTCAAATCTCCGTCTACGATCTGGCTCGGCAATCCTTCGGTGGGCTGATTTGTTTGCTCGAACATTTTCGCTGCACGACCGACATCATCCAGTTCAGCAACTACCTGTCTTACAACGGCGACATCAAACCGCTTCGCGACGATGCCAAGTTCGAGCAACAAGTTGTCGAGTACCGAGTCGAATCCGCTCTTCGCCGAGCGAAGGTCAACGAGGCCGAGGCGGAAGCGATTACATCGATCATCTTGGCCGCGATTGAGTTCGATGAGTATGAGGGAATGTCCTTTGGTGTCATTTCATTGGTAGGCAACGAGCAAGCTCTGGAGATTGAGCAGCAGTTGCGCCGCCGTTTACCTCCTGAAACTTACGATTCCCGCCGCGTTATCTGTGGCAATTCAGCTCAGTTCCAAGGTGACGAACGCGACGTGATGTTTCTGTCGATGGTCGATACACCGACGGGCGGTCCATTGACGTTGAAGCAAGCCGCGAGTTTCCAGCAGCGATACAACGTGGCGGCGAGTCGGGCAAAGAATCAGATGTGGGTCGTGCATTCACTCAATGCAGATACAGACTTAAAGGCTGGCGATTTACGAAAGAGGCTGATCGACCATGCCCGCGATCCGAAGGCTGTGACTCGCGAGATTGAGAAAGCGGAGGCTCGCGCGGAATCGCCGTTTGAATCGGCAGTCATCAAGCGACTCGTCGCAGCACGCTACGCTGTTCAACCTCAATGGAAAGTTGGTCGGTATCGAATCGACATGGTTGTGCAAGACGGTTCGCGTCGTCTCGCCGTAGAATGCGACGGCGATCGTTACCACGGCCCAGACAAGATGGAGGACGACATGAATCGGCAAGCGATTCTTGAACGTCTAGGATGGAGATTTCATCGAATTCGAGGAACCGAATTTTTCCGCGATCCGGATGCGGCGATGACTCGTCTTTTCGCTCGGCTCAATGATTTGGAAATTTTCCCGAGTGCCCAAGTCAGTGATGATCCTGGGTCACCAGATTCTGAATCGCTCACTCAGCGTTTGGTTCGTCGAGCCGCAGAGATACGACAATCTTGGGATTAACCGGACGATGGCGAGACGCCTGATTTGCTTCCTTTTCATCCAGAACCTGACAATGATTCGGAAAGAGTTGAAGCTGACCCAATCCTGATCGAACCCGAACTTAGTCGAGTTTCGGAAGCGCACGACGAACAATTACGAGAACCAATCTTTGCGCAAACCGAGATGGCGTTTGATGATGTCGATTCAGTCGAACTAAGCCAAGATTCGGTTTCGACAACGTCCCTTGCATATCTCGATCGTACGGAAACACAGATAGTCAACTTACTCCAGAGCCAACCGAGACCTTGGGAGACCTTGGGTGCCTGGCACCTATATCCTACACTTGGAATGGTACTGCATGCAGCAAGCGAAAGAGGTTGGTCGCTACGATTTAGACAATGGCCAAGTGCCACCGAACTCGACACACGTAACCGAACCAATGGTCGCCGAGTTGCTCGACATCTTTGATACGATGCGGATGCTTGTCTCAACATTTGGCTATCCGGTGTTCGAGCCAATCGTGAAGCCGAGCAAGTCATCACATCTGTTCTATGTGCGCGGTGGTGGTAGCGAAGGCAAAGGCGAGTTGGTTGTTGTCTTCGAAGGGAGTCGCGCTCGCATGGAAGTCGTTCCATCGGCAACAAACGCTGTGCAGCCTCAACGTGATAAGCTGATCGCATCGGGGGTGATGGAAGAACGCGATGGCGAGTATCTCTTCACCCAAGACTTTCTATTCGCGTCTCCCAGTACTGCGGCTGCTGTCGTGCTCGGTCGTACCGCCAACGGTTAGGTTGAATGGAATGACGATCATGGGCAAACGCTAAGCGATGTCTATCGCGTTACGGAAGACACAGAATCGACAGATGAGCCAATTGCGATACACTGAAGCATTAAGCCTGAGTTAAAACAAGATGCAGCAATACTTGCGTGAAACTAGTCGAGAACATTAGCAGAATAAAGCGAGCCGATTTGATGTGGCCATTCAAAAAGAAACCTCAGCTTAACAACGCGCGTGACAATACATGGACACGTGGCGATGTTCATTTGGTTCTGCCCCCACTACCACCCGAAGACGTCGGAGCGTACGGCGCGAGGTTCTATACAACCGAGTTTCAAAAACATTCGGGAACTGAAACTTGTCTTTGCATTTTCGAAGAACCTCAGTGGGCACGACAATACGGCAGCATCAAACGCATCGATCTAAACGTGACCAATATGGCAGTACAAACTGATGGCGGTCCTGTCGCGATAGCACTTTGGCATTTGCTAAATGCAGGCAAGTCGATGTGTTACTACGAACACTATCTCGATCCGTTGAGTGACCGCACTCTGCAAAGCCTTAAAAAGATGGAACAGCAAAAGCGAATTAAGTTGGTTATGCGAGACAATCAAAGCGGCGAGACGACTGGATTTTGGGAATTCGATAACAACTTTCAAATGGGCGATTTCGCATCTTCGCTTTCAGCGGTTAAGGGTGGAAACGCGGTCGATTCGTTCGATGATCGCGTTGCCGAAATCAAGGCACGATATTCAACCGAGCAGCTGATCGCGATGACCCAGCGCTAACCGCACGTTTGCAAATCGAAGCCGAGTTTCCGGGTTCGTCGAACCAATCCATCTATTTACCCAGCGTGCCAACGTGCTTGCAACGTCGCCTTTTTGCGGCCTTGTCGCGGGTATTTCTATAAGGTCTCCCGTGAAGGTTTTGCCCAACGTTTCCCCTCGAAAGCCAATTCTTTGAATTTACTTCGAAACAGCGCTAGATGTGTTTTCCCTTTAGAGGTAACTGTGTGACCAACGTTGGCAACGTCGCCAACGCGAAACGCAGATATCAAAAAAGGGAACACGAACATGGCTACCAAGACCGCTACCAAAACCAACAGTAACGCCAAAACCAACAGTAACGCCAAAACCGCCAGCAAGGCCACCACAACCAAAGCGACCACGAAGAACGCCACGGACCTTGGATGCTTGGCACCTATATCCAGCCACTTTTCAGTTTCTGCGATCTTTGCAAGGGACTCCCACTCGACGTTTTCAAAGTCGCGACGAGTCAGCGGAGATCGGACCAATCCAATCAAGCCGATTACTGATGCTAACCCGCCAATGACACCTGCCAAATTGATGTAAGTGGATTGATCAATGGTTCCTCTGCGTACGAACATCCAGCCGACGGCAAAGAATATCGCTGTAAGCAGAATCAGAAAAATTGCGACGCGGCGAAGCACGAATGATGTCCCTCAAAATAGACTAACGGTGGCGGTAACCGAGCCGCCGCAAAAAACTATGATATCAAAAAAACTCGTGACCGGCGGCTTCGGTTGACGGCTTGGTTATGGCGTATCTCGGTTGGCAATCGCATCGCGTTGGGACTGAGGAACCATCGAATTGTACATTTGCTGAACGTGCTTCGGCTGTGTGATCATTACCTCGACAATGAGGTTTACGAGACCAAAGAGCTTACGGGCGGTTTCGACGCTACCTCGCAAATCCATCTGGCCGGGATGTACAGCATTGTTACCAACGACGCGAACGATATCCAGCGATTGTTGAATCTGAACTGGGAGCCCTTTCGCAACCAACGACTTGATGTCTGCATTAAAGTTTTTCCCGTCTTCACCAAGCTCCCCGCAAAGCTTTTGAATACAAAGACGAAGCAAGGCAGCAGAACCACACGATGAAAGCGGGAGAATGTCACGAGCTTCGTTGTAGTCCGCAGTAATGTTTGTTGGCAAATCAGTCGCGGGCGGCGGCGAGTCACTGGCGAGCGGAAAGACCATTCGTTCCCCTTGCCAAATCGAGAAGCCCTCGCAATGCGAACATGTACATTGCCGAAGATTCGGAACTTGCCCGTAACTGGCATTGGAAATGACACGTGATACCGAGCCCCAGCCTTGCGTAGCGTACGCGCGGCAATGCGTGCAATTGAAAGCATCGCCGTTTAGACTTGGAGGTTTGTAAGGGATCATATTCAATGAAACTTTCCGACGCCATAACGCCTAAAATCGAGCGGTTGCGGCCAAGTGACTTACCATCAAGAAACGCGTGATCCGTACTTCGCGTGCATTTTTTTTGTTCGACGAATTCATGTGTTTATTGAAGTGTCGTTGACGCGACCTCATTGTGCAAGGCACTTATGGCCGCCGAAAGCGATGGAAATTTCATGCATTTAGCAGAGACTTTTCGACCGTTTTTCTTAAAATTAACTTCATTCGATGTTGGTATGACCTCGGCTGTATATACCGTCGAGCCAAGCCGCCCTTCCCATTTATGCGACCCAATTGAAATCCAATCGATCGAGAATCGGAGACTATCAAGTTTCTGTCGCATTTCCTTTGCGCATTGAAAACGCTTCGAGGCATCCACGGCACATGCCTTCGAAATAATCTTTCGAACAGCACCTGGAATAAATTCAGCGAATCCAATAGCATCGATTAATTTCCCTTTTTCGATCTTTAACCGAATTAAAGGGATTGATCGTGTAACACCGCGCCAATCAGCAATGTTCGAAACGGCGCGAAAAAATGTAATTCCCGTCGCGAACACATCAGACGAGACGGTAGTCTGTGAGTCGGTGAAGTATTCAGGGGGCAAGTGCGTGGTATATCCTTGTGCAGAACCGATCAAATCGACTGCAGCATTCGTAGCCAAGCCGAAGTCAGAGAGTTTCGCTCCAGCGTTGGAAATCAGTATGTTTCCTGGTTTAATATCACGGTGCAAAAACCCCTGCGCATGTGCGTGCTCTAGACCAAGCAATGCGCCACGAATACAGTTCACAGCATCCTTGATTGAAATCCACCGAGAACCCAAAGCACTTTCAAGCGAACCTTCCGCAATGTATTCAAGATCAAGAACCACTCTGCGCGTGCCGTTAACGGGAAAAATGTTAGCCTCGTTGATAACAACAATATGCTTGTGACGGCACTTATTCAATATCTGCGCTTCCTCGAGGTTGGATAAGAACTTTGCTGGATCAGTTGCGCCGACAACCTTGATCGCCTTCTCGGCTTTCAAGGCACGATCGTGTACACGATAGACGTCGCCGAACGATCCACTACCCAGATGCTCAACTATCTGGTATTTGTCGATTGAAACTGGGTGTGTCATGGAAGTTCAAACCAAGCGACGAGCAAAGAATACTTTTGGTTTTTATCCCAATAAGGTGGATGCGAACCGAATACAGAATCACAGTGTTCTTGCAAGTCAGCCTTCTTAGCGAGCGCAAGTTTAGACCCAACAAACGCCTGAGGCGAATAGGCCGTGATCGGAAGACCGTTCCTATGCGCAAGGAGATTGAGAATGCCGTAAGGAAATTCCGACGTGAAAAGCTGTTCTTTCTTGGGTTCTAACGTCAACCGGTAGCCTATTCTCTCAGGCTTATGTTGTTCAAGAATCTCGCGAAACTGCGTATCAAACCAGTCCATAAGTGCTGGTACGTCGTCCGGATCAATCGTTACAAGTCGATCTTTCGTAACGAGTTTGGGAGCAATCTTTGTTCCCTCTAGTACAGAGTAACGCAGTTGTTCTTTTGCGAGATGAAAGCCAATTGTTTTCATGAAGTGAGGATAGCCCCTTTTGTCGAACGCCACCATTCAGCTAGCGGCGGCAAGTAAAGTGTCTAAAAGTTCAGGCGGTCGATCCGCACCACTTAGCCGCAATCGATTGTTCGTTGTATCTGAGGTCTGATTCAACACGGATCGATTATGCCTGTCGGAAATTATCTTCCGGACATCGACCACTATCCTCGCATTGTAGCCCACAAATTTCGCAGAAGCGCCTAGCTCTCCAGATTCCATTCTCATCTAAGGAGTGTGCACCACACGTTGATTGATTGCAATAAGGGCAAGCACCTCTTTCGAAGTGAACTCGATCGCACCCGATCATTAGTGTGCCTTCAATTCGAAGGCACACTCCACAACACCGGCAAAAGGTTCCTCGCCAATAATTATTTGGAGGAATCGTGCAGCACGTTACGGGCGGCGGTCCGATTGTTTGCATCTCCGTCTCTCTTTCAATCTCAGAGGTTTATTCGACAGAACTCGATTTAATCCCATTTTGGGACTGTTATCCATGGATATTGAGGAGTTATCCATGTTTTGTCAAATCGATTATCCCTGATTCAGCCCAATTATCCCGGTTTCAGTCTTGGTAGTCGCAGCGGATCGGTTTCCTGCCCCTTGGTTTGAGATAGGATCGGAGCGGGCTGCTCGCGAAATTGGCCATGGAGCAGCAATAAGGGGTCGCAGCTCGTTGTTTTGGTCGAACAGACGAGCGGCGATGAAGGGGTTTTAAGGCGAGCAACTTCGATCTTGGTAGCTAACATGCGGTGACGACCGTTGTTGTCTATTCGTTGGAAGCGTTCATGTCGCCGCCTGTTCAGCGCTATGGCAAACCAGTGAACAAACTACTCAATCGACGCGAATTGAGCTGCGTCCGCGGCGTCCCCTTTAGGCTTTCGCTTTGCTCGAGATTGGGGGACTAAAATTGCAACACAGGAGGGCGTGTCCTGAGCTCGCATTTGAGCGCCCCCAAATCATCTCATTTTGACAGAACGACAGCAGTTCCAAGCTGCTTTTCGCCGCACCGTCACCCAAACGAAAAGCACTTAGTTAGTGTATTAGATTAGTCGTTGCTGTATTTCGCTTTTAGCAATGTGTCTTGGTTTGGTTAGTAGGTCATAAGCTCCGTCGCGTCGTTTGCGAAGTCTTGGTTCAAATCGGTCGGGCCGATTCCCCACGCGATGCATAGCAATTGCATCGAGCACTTGACGGTGAATTTCAACCCTATGTTTGTTGAGGCCACCGACCATTCGTGCCTCGACCTTGGGACCTTGGGTGCCGGACCTTGGGTGCCCGGCACCTATATCCAGCCCATCGAAAAGAAGATCTTTCGACCGGCAAGGCCTGTAATCGGTTTACTGCAGACCGGGCAATACTTGCTGATCGTATCGTGAGGGTTCACGATCGGCAGTACTTCTTTGCTGCAGCTCCTGCAGAAGACCAAATGTTCGCGTCCGATTAGGCGATAGCCACAATGTGGGCATAACTCAGCAGAGTCAGAGACGGACTGACGGCATTCTGGGCAGTCTTTCAGCATATGGATCGGCTCCAAACGTAAGCGGTATAACTAGTACTTGACTAAGGATTCTCTATCACTTGGCGTTTTGCGAGATCGTAGGATTGTCCGTCCTCAAGAGCGACGAAGTCGGGACGGTCGGGGTAGACGGGTTGAGTGCGATCATAGAAATGCACTTTGCCCCGCCCCGAGACTTGGGCAATCGATCCCTTGACCGTGATCGCAGTCGCTTCGTCTAGTCCGATCCCAAGCAATTGCGGATAGCGATTGACCAACTGAGTCATATCCGGTTGCCGTCCGCGTTGTGTGAAGTGTTGGTCGATCGCAACGCCGCTAATAAAGCCCAATCCGCCTCGTTCGTAGCCCGGCGCCATGATCTTG